>JBEIDW010000024.1:0-30175 GCA_040383265.1 Hyphomicrobiales bacterium | reverse complement strand
GCGCTGCTGCTGCCCGCCGGACAGGCCCGTGCCGGGGTGGTTCAGGCGGTCCTTCACCTCCTCGAACAACCCTGCCTTCTTCAGGCTGCTCACCACGATCTCCTCAAGTTCAGCCTTGTTGTCCGCCAGCCCATGAATGCGCGGGCCATAGGCGATGTTCTCGAAGATCGACTTCGGGAAGGGATTGGGTTTCTGGAACACCATGCCGACACGGGCGCGAAGCTGGACGACATCGAGCTTCGGGTCATAGATGTCCTTGCCGTCGATGCGGATATCGCCCTCGACCCGGCAGGAGGGGATGGTGTCGTTCATCCGGTTGATGGCGCGCAGGAAGGTCGACTTGCCGCACCCCGACGGCCCGATGAAGGCCGAGACGGCGCGGTCCGGAATGGCGATCGACAGATCCTTGATGGCGTGCTTCTCGCCATAATAGATATTCACCTTCTCTGCGTCGATCCGCGCGGGGCGTTCCGCCATGATGCGCGGGCTCGCCGGGGTCACCACGGTCTGGAAATTCTTGTCCATCACTCTGGGCTCCTTGCTTACCAGCGGCGTTCGAATTTCTTGCGGAGATAGATCGCAAGGGCGTTCAGCATCAGCATGATCACGAGCAGCACCACGATCGCCGCGGCGGTGCGCGCCTCGAAGGCTCTCTCAGGCAGATCGGACCACAGGTAAATCTGGACCGGCAAAACGGTAGCCGAGTCAAGGAAGCCCGTGGGAATGTCGACGATGAAGGCCACCATGCCGATCAGCAGCAGCGGCGCCGTCTCGCCAATGGCGCTGGCCACCGCGAGAATGGTTCCCGTCATGATGCCCGGCATGGCCAGCGGCAGCACATGGTGGAACACCGCCTGCTGGTGCGAGGCGCCAACGCCCAGCGCCGCCTCGCGGATCGAGGGTGGCACGGCCCGGATCGCGGCGCGCGAGGCAATGATGATGGTGGGCAGGCTCATCAGCGCGATCACGATGCCGCCGACCAGCGGCACCGAGCGCGGCATGCCGAAGAAGCCGATGAACACCGCAAGGCCCAGGAGGCCGAAGATGATCGACGGCACGGCCGCCAGATTGTTGATGTTGACCTCGACGATCTCGGTCAGCCGGTTCTTCGGTGCGAACTCTTCAAGGTAGATGGCGGCTGAGACGCCAATCGGCAGCGCCAGAACGATGGTCACGAAAACAACCATCAGCGAGCCCATGATTGAGCCAAGGATGCCCGCGATCTCGGCCTCCCGGGAATCACCATTGAGGAAGAGGTTCCATGCGAATTGCCGTTCGAGGCCGCCTCTCTCACGCATCATCTCGAGCCAGACGGCGGCGCGGTCGCCAAGCTTGCGGTCCGCCTCAGGCACGGCGAAGCTCAGGATCTGCCACTGGCCCGGCCCCACTTCGGCGGCCGTGCCAGGCGCCACGATCACCTCCGCCGCGGCGTCTTCACCCTCGGCCGCAACCTTGAAGGCGCCACCGTCGGCAAGCACGATCACTCCGGGGCTGAGGCCCTGGCCCGCGAGGAAAACAGTTTCCCCATCGGCGCGGATCGTGAGCGGGCCCTGACCCGCGGCGCGCGACACGCGCGTCACCTGCCCCTTGAGATAAATGTCGGCATCGTCGGACAGCATGACGGGAACCGTGACGGGCTGTCCGATCAGCGCCGGATCGGCAAGCACCCTGCGGCGGAGTTCATCGCCACCGCCGTTGGAGATCAGGCCATTGAGAATCTTGCGGTCGGCACGCGAACTGGCAGAGGGAAACTGGGCCCGCCAAGCCGCCTTGACGAGGCCCTCGAAATCGCCTGCTGCAGGCTTCGCGGCATCGACCTTGGCGGGATCAACCATCACCTCAAGGATGGCGGAGTACTGCGTGAAGGCGGGAATGGACCGCGAGACGATGTCGGTCAGCAACACAGCCAGAAAGGCCGTCGTGAGGACCAGCGCCGTGATGCCATACAGACGGAAACGCCGTTCTGCAGCGTAACGCCGGGCAATCAGGGCCGGATCAGGCCGCTTGAGCTTCTCAGTCATACTGTTCCTTGTATTTCTGCACCAGGCGGAGCGCGATGGAGTTCAGCACCAGCGTGAACACGAACAGCACGAAGCCGAGCGCGAAGGCGGCCAGGGTCTTGGACGAGTCAAATTCGTGATCGCCCACGAGAAGCATCGCAATCTGCACGGTCATGGTGGTCACGGAGCTGAACGGGTTCGCCGTGAGGTGCGCCGCCAAGCCAGCCGCCATGACGACGATCATTGTTTCTCCCATGGCGCGGGAGACGGCGAGGATGAAGGCCGATACGATGCCCGGAAGGGCGGCGGGCAGGATCACGCGCTTGATGGTCTCGGACTTGGTGGCCCCCATCGCGTAGGAGCCATCACGCATGGACTGCGGCACGGCATTGATCACGTCATCGCTCAGCGAGGAGATGACGGGGATCAGCAGCATGCCGATCACCACGCCTGCAGCGAGCGCTGATTCCGCCGAGATGTTCATTCCGAGAAAGGCACCCGAATTGCGGATGAAGGGCGCAACGGTGAGCGCCGCGAAAAAGCCGAGAACCACGGTGGGGATGCCGGTCAGCATTTCGAGGACGGGCTTGAAGATCGCCCGCACCGTGGGTGATGCATACTCCGCCATGTAGATCGCGGCCAAAAGGCCCAGCGGCCCTGCCACGCACATGGCGATGATGGTGATCAGCAGGGTACCCGTCAGCAGCGGAATGAACCCGAAGCCCGGCGGCGAGCCGGTGGGTGCCCACAGCACGCCGGTGAAGAATTGCCAGGGCGAGACTTCGCTGAAGAAGCGCCCGGTCTCGAACAGCACCGAAAGCACGATGCCGATGGTGGTGAGGATGGCGATCCCCGAGCAGACCACGAGAAAACCGAGCGTGACTTTTTCGAACAGGTTCCGCGCCCGGAACTCCGGCGTCATTCTCATGAACAGCGCAAAGGCGGCTGCGGCGCCTGCCGCCAACCCGGCCCAGGGGGCGACAAGGGGAAGCGGCACGGCCAGCAGCAGGAAGACGGCCAACCCCACCAGCAGGGTGCAGACGCCGATCAGCAGGCCATGATAATTCGGGAGGGAGTGGACCAGCGCCGCGCCGCCGCGCATCTGCGTGGCGCGCAGCCGGCCGGCGAAGAAGGTAGCGGCGACCAGAACCACAAGCAGAGCAAAGAAAATTGCGGTCAAGGCCCCGTCTCCTTATGCGCGAGGCCGCCGAACGCGCCGGCGGCGCTTCATGGAAGTCGGGGCGGGCCGGTACATCCGCGGCCGCCGCCCCTGGTCATCCGGCCCAACCAGGCCGGATGGCGGTTGAGTTCAACTTACTTGACTTGGTCGGCCGTGAGCACCGTCATCGCGTTGGCGGCCTCGCGGATCTTGGCGCCCTCCTCACCCGGAAGGGCAATGAGGCCCTTGTCAGAGAGATAGCCATCCTCGCCCACCGCCTTGTCAGAGGTGTATTCAGCGACAAACTCCGCCATGCCCGGAATGACGCCGACATGCTGCTTCTTGGCGTAGATGAAGAGCGGACGGGCAACCTTGTACTCACCAGACGCGATGGTGTCGATGGTGGGCGCAACGCCATCGATGGCAAGGCCGCGGATATCCGCGTTTTCGGCGACATTGGCGAAGCCGAAGATGCCCAGGGCATTGGTGTTGCCAGCAAGCTTCTGGACGATCAGATTGTCGTTTTCACCGGCTTCGACGAAGGGGCCATCCTCACGCATGGCCTTCCACACGGCCTCAAAGGCCTTGGCGTCAGACTTCTTCAGCGCTTTCAGGCTGTCAAAGGACTCAGCGCCCTTCTCCATCACGAGTTCCATGAAGCTGTCGCGCGTGCCGGAGGTCGGCGGCGGGCCATAGACCTCGATCTTCGCTGCGGGCAGCGACGGGTCGATCTCATTCCACATGGTGTAGGGATTGGCGACCAGCTTGCCGTCCTTGTCCGGAACCTGCTTGGCCAGCGCCATGAAGACCTGCTGCTTCGTCAGCTTGAGGTCGGGGCCCTTCGTGGAATTGGCGATTGCCAAGCCATCGAAGCCGACCTTGATCTCGACGACCTCAGTCACGCCATTCTTCATGCAATCCTCAAACTCGCCCTTCTTGATAGCGCGCGAGGCATTGGTGAAATCCGGCGTATCTTCGCCGACACCGGCGCAGAACAGCTTGAAGCCACCGCCCGTGCCTGTGGATTCAACGACCGGCGTCTTCATGCCGGAAGACTTGCCGAATTGTTCGGCCACGGCGGTGGTGAAGGGATAGACCGTCGAGGAACCGACGATGCGGATCTGGTCGCGCGCGGCATAGGCGGGAATGGCCGTCAGGCCGATGAGGCTGGCAGTAAGGATGAGGCGTTTCATGTGTGGATCTCCTGTCAAGTGCAGGCGCAAGCTAGGTTTGATGCACAACGCTTATGTGACTGCCAGATTACACTTTTATGACGTCGTAAACTCATGATAAAATTAGTATTTTATCGGAAGCCTCACGGTAAAGGCGCTGCCCTCGCCGAGCTCCGACGTGATCGCGAGGCGGCCGCGGTGGCGGTTCACGATGTGCTTAACGATGGCAAGCCCCAGCCCGGTTCCACCGCGCGATCGGCTTTCCTGCACATTCACCCGGTAGAAGCGCTCGGTAAGGCGGGGGATGTGCTCCTCTGCAATGCCCGGCCCGTGGTCGCGCACGCTGATGTCGGCCAGGTCACCGTTCCGCCGCACGCTGATATTGACCCGCTTGCCCGAACTTCCATACTTGAGGGCATTCTCGGCCAGGTTCTGCACCACCTGAACCAACTCATCGCGGCTGCCGGCAATGATCAGCGGGCCATCGCTCTCGACCGTCAAATCACAATCGAACTCCCTCGCCATGGGCGAGAGCAAGTCGCGCACGTGACTTGCGACCTGCACAAGGTCCACTTCGCCGGAGGGGCGGACATGCTCGTTCATCTCGATCCGCGACAGCGAGAGGAGATCGTCGATGAGACGGCGCATGCGGTCCGCCTGGCTGCGCATCAGGCCTAGGAATTTCGCCTGGGCCTTTTCATCGTTCCGCGCTGCGCCAAGAATGGTGTCAAGGAAGCCCGAGAGCGCTGCTAGGGGCGTTCTGAGTTCATGGCTGGCATTGGCAACGAAGTCGGCCCGCATGCGTTCGATCTGCTGTTCACGCGTCAGGTCGCGCAGCACGAGGAGGACGCCGCAACCTTCGCCCAATGGCGAGACATGGGCACGGAAACTGCGCGGCATGGGAACGCGGACTTCATAATCCACGCTCGCCGCGCCATCACCCGCCGCGGCGGCAGCCACGGCTTCGAGAACGGCGGGAACCCGCAGGGAAGCGGAGAGGTGCAGCCCTTCCGGGCTGATCTCCAGCAATTCAGAAGCCAGCGCATTGGCGAGGGTCACCATGCCCTGAAGGTCCACCACGAGGGCGGGATCGGGCATGGCATGAACCACGTCTGCGGCCATCGGCAGGCCGTGTTGCGGGGCAGTGGGCCGGATGAGCTGATTCAATGTACGAAGCACGCGCATGACTGCAGGATTGCAGCATTATGTGACAGATTAGCATCCGGAAGCACAGCATGCCATATGCTGCCGCGCCCGGCCTCAGCCATATTGGACGCCCGGCAAGACGCAGAGCATCTCATAGAGGAAGTTGGCCCCGATCAGCGCCGTGTTACCGGAGGGATCGAGCGGGGGAGAGACCTCGACAAGATCGCCACCGACCAGATTGAGGCCACGGCAGCCGCGGATGATCTCCAGCGCCTGCCAGGTGGAGAGGCCGCCCACCTCCACCGTGCCGGTGCCGGGCGCGAAGGCCGGGTCCAGGCTGTCGATGTCATAGGTGAGATAGACCGGGTGATTGCCGATCTTCGCCCGCATCTCCTGCATCAGCGGCGCGAGGGACTTGTACCAGCACTGCTCGGCCTCAATCACCGTGAAGCCCTGCTTACGCGGCCAGTCGAAATCCTCCGGGCTGTAGCCGGAACCGCGAAGCCCGATCTGATAGACCTTGTCGCAGGCCAGAAGCCCCTCCTCCACCGCGCGGCGGAAAGGCGTGCCATGGGCAATCTTCTCGCCGAACATCTCGTCATTGATGTCGGCATGGGCATCCACGTGGATCATCGCCACCGGACCGTGCTTTTTCTTCATGGCGCGCAGGATGGGTAGCGTGAGGGTGTGGTCGCCACCGAGCGTCAGCGGAATGCAATTGTGAGCGAGAATGCCGTCATAGGCCTTCTCGATGAGGCCCACCGTCTTCTTCAGGTCGAAGGTGTTGATGGCCACGTCACCAATGTCGGCCACCTGCAGCGATTCGAAGGGCTTGGCCCGCGTTGCCATGTTGTAGGGGCGGATCATGCAGGACTCAGCGCGAATCTGGCGGGGGCCATGGCGCGTGCCGGACCGGTTGGAGGAGCCGATATCCATCGGCACGCCGACAAAGCAAGCATCGAGGCCCTCGGCCGTGCTTTGTGAGGGAAGCCGCATCATGGTTGCGGGGCCGGCAAAGCGCGGCATGTCGTTGCCGCCGAGCGGCTGGTTGAAGCGGCGGTCAGTCATGAGTGTTGGTCTCTCCTCGGTCTTTTGCAGCAGCATAGGCCAAAGCGCCTGCGGGCGTCTTCCTCCAAAATGGCAGACGGGGGCCGCCTGCCGCTCATTCTTGCTTTCACCGGTTCAGCCTGTAACGTATGACCCTCACGCCTGAAAGACCCACCCAACGGAAACCATGGCCGACGACATCGAAAGCAAATACGCCCATCTGGAAGACCCCGGCATCCGGGAGTTTCTGATCGCGGGCGAACGCTTCTACCCCCCGGACGCGGTGAATTTCACCATGGCCGAGCAGCGTGCCTTCTATGACCGCTATTGCGCCCATTTCCGGAAAGGCAGGCCCGCAAACGTGAGCGCTGAAGATGTGGCCTATGGCGGCGTGCCGTGCCGCCACTACCGGCGGAAGGACGCCTCCGACGCGCCCGTGATGATCTATCTGCACGGCGGCGGCTTCGTAGTGGGCAGCCTTGAGAGCCACGACGACGTAACGGCGGAACTCTGCGATGGGGCGAAGATCGACGTCATCGCCGTCGACTACCGCCTGGCGCCCGAGCACCCCTTCCCTGCCGCCTTCGAGGATGGCTGGGCCGTGCTGCAGGCCGTGGCGCAGCAAACCCCGAACCTCATCATCGGTGGGGACAGCGCGGGCGGCAACCTTGCTGCGGCCCTCTGCCTCAAGGCGCGCGATGACGGCGGGCTGAAGCTCAAGGGGCAGGTGCTCATCTATCCGGGGCTGGGTGGCGACATGACGCGCGGCTCCTATGTGACGCAGGCCGAAGCGCCCGGGCTTTCAACGCGTGACGTGATCTATTACCGCGACACGTACAATGGCCGGGGCAGCAAATATGCCGAGCCACTGCGGGAAACGGATTTCAGAGGCCTTCCGCCCGCTTTCCTGGTGGCTGCCGCACTCGACCCGCTGCATGACGACTGCTTTGATTACGCGGCCCGCCTGACGGCGCACGGCGTTGCAGCCTTTGTCCGCGATGAGCCGCTGCTTGTCCATGCCTTCATCCGCGCCCGGAACACAAGTGTTCCAGCGCGCCAGAGTTTCAACGCCATCACCGCCGCCTGCGCTTCGCTTGCGCATCACGGCAGCCTGCCTGTTTGATTATTGCCAGAGGACGCGCATGACCATCACCACGATCACCGAGTTTCCGCGCAAGGTGAAGGAGATTGAAAATCTCTGGATTCCCCTGTCCGACGGCACGAAGCTGGCCGCGCGCCTGTGGCTTCCGGAAGATGCCGAGGAGAACCCGGTTCCCGCCCTTCTCGAATATCTGCCCTACCGCAAGCGGGATGGCACCTATGTGCGCGATGCGCTGACGCATCCTTACTTCGCGGGCCATGGCTATGCCGCCATCCGTGTCGACATGCGCGGGAATGGTGATTCCGAAGGCCTCATGCTCGATGAATACGCCAAGCAGGAACAGGATGACGCACTCGAGGTCATCGACTGGCTGTCAAAGCAACCCTGGTGCTCCGGCCAGGTTGGCATGTTCGGCATTTCGTGGGGTGGTTTCAACGCGCTGCAGGTGGCCGCACGAAAGCCACCGGCGCTGAAGGCCATCATCACCATCTGCTCAACCGATGACCGCTACGAGGATGATGTTCACTATAAGGGCGGCACCGTCATCAACGAAATGCTGGGCTGGGCGGCCACGATGCTGGCTTACTCATCGCGCCCGCCAGACCCGCTGATCGTGGGCGAGCGCTGGCGCGACATGTGGATGGAGCGGCTGCAGAACGAGCCCTTCCTCGTCATCCCCTGGCTGCAGCATCCACACCGCGACGCCTACTGGAAGCACGGCTCAGTCTGCGAGGACTTTGCCGCCGTCGAAGCGCCCACCCTCGTGGTGGGAGGCTGGAACGATGCCTATTCCAACGCCGTGCCGCGGCTGATGCGGGGGCTTCGCACCACGCGCAAAGCCATCATCGGCCCCTGGGCGCATAAGTATCCGCATTTCGCCGTGCCGGAGCCGCGCATCGGCTTCCTGCAGGAGGCCCTGCGCTGGTGGGACCAGTGGCTGAAGACCGAGTCGACAGGCGCGGCGCGCGATCCTGACTATCGCTATTATGTGATGGAGCCGTGGAAGCCCGGCAGTTTCCCCGACAAGATCGAAGGCCGGTGGGTGGCAGACAGTTTCTGGGGCTTCGGCTATGTCGAGACCAAGAAATGGTGGCTGAACAACAACGGCATCGGCCCCACATCCGGAGCTGAAACGCCGATCTCTGTTTCCTCCAGCCAGACGACCGGCGCTGACGGTGGAGAATACTGCATCATCTGGCTTGGACCGGAATTTCCCGGCGACCAGGCCAGGGATGACGCGCAGTCGATCTGCTTCGATACGCCTGAACTCATCGCCGATATCGACATCGTCGGCCAGCCCGCACTCGATCTTGAATTCTCGGTGGACAAGCCAGTGGCCCACATTGCCGTGCGCCTCAATGACGTGTGGCCGACCGGCGAAGTCTCGCGCATCACCTACCACCTGCAGAACCTCTGCATGCGTGACAGCCGCGAGAACCCCATGCCGCTGGAGCCCGGCAAGCACTACCGCATGAAGATCAAGCTCGACGACATCGCCATGCGCATCCCCAAGGGCCACAAGCTGCGCGTTGCGATTTCGACCTCCTATTTCCCGATGATGTGGCCTGCGCCCGAGCCCGTCACACTCACCGTCTATGCCGGGAAGTCTCAACTCCATCTGCCGATCCGCAAGCCGGTGGCGAATGAAACCCCGGTGACGTGGAGCGAGGCTGAATCAGCCCTGCCCGCCGATCAGATCGAACGCAAGGCGCCGTGGAACAAGCGGGATTCCGGCATTGACCCTGAAACAGGGGAACTGCGCATCGAGATCGTGGATGATTTCGGCGAGTATGAGCTGGCACCCCATGGCTTGATCGTCGGCGGCGCGGGCCGCGAAAGCTATTCGATCCTTCCCGGTGACCCGCTGTCGGCCAAGATGGAAACCCACTGGACGGAAGAACGCCGCCGCGGCGATTGGCACATCCGCACCGAGACCTATGGCAGGCTGACCGCCACCAAGATGCACTGGATCGTCTGGGGCAAGATCGAAGCCTATGAGGGTGAGGCGAAGGTGTTCGAGAAGGAATTCAACGAACAGATTCCGCGCCTGCTGCAATAACCATGGGCAACTGATTGGCGCTGCATGGTGAGCGGCCCGCGAAACCCTGTATTCGGTGAAAACGGGACGATCGTCAATTCCGGCGAAGATTTCTACCGTAACTTAATGAAGCAGAACAGCTTTCATTTACGACGCCCTGTGGCCGCTTCTTACTGTACCGGAATTTAAGTGGAATCCCCGCTGGGGGGGTGTTACGAGCAGGCGTTTTGCAGTGTGATGCTGTGAAGACGACGAACAGAACTCTGGGAGACGACGAATGAATTTCAAGGCTCTGACCCGCATGGCAATCGTGTCCGCCGGCTTGGTGCTCGCGGCAACGGCGGCGCAGGCGGCTGAAGCGGTGAACCAGCATGTGCCGTTGGCGAAGACGATCGGCAAGCCTGTGAATCAGGCGCCGGTGCCGTCGCTCGGCGTGATCAACGCGAAGAGCGCGACGCTGGCTGAGGGCAAGCTGGTGCTGGACGGCATTGCCGGCAACGTCATCGTCTTTGCCGACCGCCCGGTGCGTGCCGCTGGCCACGAGGACATGGACCTGTTCATCGCCCGCTGGGGCGATGGCAAGGACAGCTTCGCCAAGGACCCGCCGAATGCTACAATCTCCGTGCTGGGTGGCAATAAGGATGGCGTGACGGATGCTGTCGTCACAATCTCCAACCCGAAGCTCGAGGGCGACAAGCTGACGTTTGATGCCAAGGTGCTGGAAGGCGACCTCAAGGGCCTCAAGGGCCCGGCCGCACTGTTCATCGACTGGTGGGCCGTGACGCCTGGCGGTTACGTGGTGCATGGCCACCACGGCTGGTACGGCTATCCCGTGGCGCCGGTCTATCCGCCCTATTATCCGCCGCCGCCCCCGCCGCCCCCGCAGCCGGTGTGCGGCTACTATCCCTATCCGCCCTGCTACTGAGCAAAGGGCTGACTGAAAGACAAAAGCCGGTTCGAAAGAACCGGCTTTTTGCTTTGGTGAAAAGGCCTGCCCTCAGACGAGCTGCTGCACCAGGCGGCCCATGAAGCCCTCGCATTTCCGGAGTTCCGAAATGTCGATGTACTCATCCGGCTTGTGCGCCTGCTCGATGGAGCCGGGGCCGCAGATCACCGCCGGAATGCCGGCCTGCTGGAACAGGCCCGCCTCGGTGCAATAGCTCACCGCATGGGTGGCGTTGGCATTGGCGAGGTGCAGCGCCAGATGCTCGGCTTCCGAGTCCTGCTCCGGCGCTAGGCCCGGCACGCGGTTGATCATCTCGGTGGCAATGCCGCTATCGGGCGCCACCGCCTTCATCGCGGGTTCGAGGCTGCGGGCGAAGGCCGCGATCCGGGTTGGCACCATGTCCTGGTCCGCCGTGGGCAGAAGGCGCGTTTCCCACTGGAAGGCGCAGCGGCGGGGAATGATGTTCTTGGCCGTGCCGCCCTCAATCACACCGACATGGACCGTGGAATAAGGCGGATCAAAACGATGGGTCGGGTCGCCAGCCGACATCAGTTCGGCGCGAATGCGGTTGATCTCGCAAAGCATCTCGCCCGCCACCATGATGGCGTTGACGCCATGGTGCGTGAGGCTGGAGTGCGCCTCGTGGCCCGTGACCTCGGTCGAGAAGGTGACGGCGCTCTTGTGCGCGTTGACGACCTTCATGGAGGTCGGCTCACCCACGATCACGGCGCGCGGCTTCGGCAGATTGTCACGCATGTGCGCGATGAGCGGACGAACGCCCTTGCAGCCCACCTCTTCATCGCAGGACAGCGCCAGATGAATGGGAGACTTCAGCCCCGCTTTCAGAAAGTTAGGCACCTCTGCCAGGCACACGGCGAGAAAGCCCTTCATGTCACACGTGCCGCGGCCGAACAGACGGTCTTCATGGCGCGTCAGTTCAAAGGGATTGCTCGTCCAGGGCTGGCCATCGACCGGCACCACATCGGTGTGGCCCGACAAGACGATGCCACCGGCGATGTCAGGCCCGATGGTGGCAAACAGGTTCGTCTTCCGGTTCACCTCATAGTCCACGCGGACATGCGGAACGCCCCAGCCATCAAGATAGTCCTCGACGAATGCGATGAGCGGGATGTTGCCGTCCCGGCTTGTCGTGTCGAAGGCGATGAGGCGCGCTAGCATCTCCTCGGTCGAATAGGTCTTACCGGTCATGATCACTCAATTGATGGCGTGTTTCTCGTGCGGGCTGTCGAGGGAGAAGGCGGGAATCTCGACATTGATGAATTCGCCGGATGAAAGCTGCATCTGATAGGCGCCCACCATGAAGCCCGAAGATGTCTTCAACGGGCAGCCGGAGGTGTAGCTGTAACTGTCACCAGGCTTCAGGCTGGGCTGCTCGCCCACCACCCCGGCGCCGCGCACCTCCTGCACCTGGCCGAGGGCGTCGGTGATTTTCCAATAGCGGGTGCGGAGCGTTACCGTCTCCCGCCCATGATTTTCGATGGTGATGGTATAGGCCCACACATAATGCCCCTCCTCCGGCCTGGACTGGCCGTCGAGATATTGCGGGCGGACGATGACCTTCACCCCACTGGTAATGCGCTCATACATGGAGGCAGTTTAGCGCACTGGCGGCAGTTTTCCACAAGGCACTTGCCAAGCCCGCGGGATTTCCGCCATGTGGGGCCATGATCACTGACCGTCAGGGCATCCTGCCCGCCCGCACCATCGCCTCCTACTGCGAACAAGGGTTTATCCGCCTTGCCAGGCCTGCTGACGCAGACCAGATCCAGCCGGCCAGCCTTGACTTGCGGCTGGGCGCCTGGGCCTACCGGGTGCGCGCCTCCTTCCTGCCCGGAAAGCGAGCAACAGTCGCCGAGCGGGTGCAGGAACTGGCGCTTCACAAGATGCCGCTGGCGGAAGGCGCGGTGCTGGAAACAGGCTGTGTCTATATCGTACCGTTGCAGGAGCAGTTGGCGCTGCCGAAGGGCGTTGCCGCAGCCGCCAACCCGAAGAGTTCCACGGGGCGTCTTGACATCTTTACCCGTGTCATCACCGATTACGCTCAGGAATTCGACAAGGTGCCGGAGGGCTATGAGGGCCCGCTCTATGCCGAGATTTCGCCCCGGACCTTCCCCATCCTGGTGCGCGAAGGCTCGAGGCTGTCCCAGATCCGCTTCCGGCAGGGGGCGACGCTTGCAACAGATGATCTCATCCGCGAACTCCATGCAAGTGAAGGGCTGATTTCCGCTGGCGACGTGAACATCGACAATGGCCTCGCCCTGTGCGTGGATCTCTCGACACTCGATGGAGACGGGCCCGTTGGGTTCCGCGCCAAGCGCCATGCCGGCTTGATCGATGTTGACCGCAAGGGTGCGTTGGATGTGCTCGATTACTGGGAGCCGATCTGGCAGCGCGGCTCCCTCGTGCTGGACCCTGACCAGTTCTATATCCTCGCCTCCAAGGAGGCGGTGCGGGTTCCCCCCGCCTATGCGGCGGAGATGACGCCCTTCAACCCGCTGGTGGGCGAATTCCGCGTCCATTACGCCGGCTTCTTCGACCCCGGCTTCGGCCACAGCGCCGGCCATGGCGAGGGGGCGCGTGCCGTGCTCGAGGTGCGAAGCCATGAGGTGCCATTCATTCTCGAGGACGGGCAGATCATCGGCCGCCTGGTTTATGAGCCGCTGACCGAGGCGCCAGAGCGCGTCTATGGCCAGGGTATTGGCTCCAACTACCAGCGCCAGGGCCTTAAGCTGTCCAAGCACTTCAAGATCTTCGACCCCTCGCAACGCTGACGCTCCGCGCCGGAAGGACAGCCGGACGCAGAGATGTTCTCCGCGTCCGGCGAGTGATGATCAGTTGTTGTTATTGCTCAGGAAGTTGATGATGCCCCACATGAAGTCATTGGCCTTGGCATCCTTGAATACGTCCTTCATGGGCTTGCCCACGGGATTGTAGGCCAGCATCGTCATCGCGGCGTCGGTCGGTGCGCCGTTAGCGCCAAAGGCGGCATTGGCGTGACAGCTGATGCAGGAGCCAATCAACTCACCATTGACCGAGAGCCGCTCAGTGACCGAATTGGTGAGAACCGTGGGCTGGCCCTCATCATTGGTATAGGTGACCTGGGTCGACTTCAGGCAGTAATTCTGCCACACCGAATCGAGCCCCGCAGACCGCATCATGCGCTTCAGCTCAGGCGTCTTATGGCAGGCGCCATACTGGGTGTTCGGCTTCGACTGGTCAGGCGGGACAACACGCTTGCGGGCGCCGAAACTGTCGTAGCAGCCGATGGCATCGCAGCGGCCCGGATTGTTCTGGTGCTCAAACGTCCCCCAGACCCAGTTGGGGTTGGCGGCGGTCGATATGTGCATGGCAACCATGCCATACTCAACACCCTCCGACGTCACCGTGTAATAGGTCTGACGGACATTGGCCAGGCTTCCAAGCTCAGGAACCCATTTCAGCAGATCCCGGATGGGGACCCAATCGACCTTGATTGCCAATGAACGGCCGGGAAAGCCCACGACCTTGTTCGACGCATAGAAGGCAGCCGCTCCTTCTTGCGTATTGAGGCCATTGTTGACGATGTAGTCATACTGCAGGCGGTCACGATAGACGATTTCAGCGAGACACCCATTCAACGGAAAACTCGCAACCCACGGGTTCTCGGGCGTGGTGCAGGGCGGCAAGTCATCTCCGGCCAGGCGGAAGTTCACCTGCCTGCGGCTGGCGCGAATGGGCCGTTCCTGCCCCGCGGCAGGCCAGGACGGATTGGCCTGATAGATGTCTTCATCCGTCGCCCAGGTCTCGAACACGGCCCTATTACGTGCAATCGCCGGCTTGACGATCGATGTGAAAACCTCCCACATGTACTGGTCGGAGTTGCCGCTCTGCCGCTTCACTTCTCCCGCGAGCGACGGCGCCACAATCTTGATGTGAGAGGGCTTGTGTTCAGCTCGCGCCAGATGACTTGCACCCAGAGCCGCCGTGCAGCCAACCGCCAAAGCAAGTCCAAGCAGCCAACGTTTCATTCTGTCTCTCCGCTGTTGTGTGGGATCTTGTGAATATGCCAACACAGAGAAATTTTCAAGGTAAGCCAGTAATAAGTTGGCTTGCCCCGGCTCATGAAAGATGACAATTCCAGCTAAGCTGAGTTTTGCTTCCGGAACAATCGAGCGACTGATTCGAAGTCAATGAAGTATCGCCCTGAGATTGATGGCCTTCGTGCAATTGCCGTGCTTGCCGTCATCATCTTTCACGCAGGCTTCGCGCTGCTGCCCCGGGGGTTCCTCGGCGTTGATATCTTCTTTGTCATCAGCGGCTACCTGATCACCGCCATCATCAGCCAGGACATGCAGTCCGGGTCCTTCAGTTTTCGTGGCTTCTATGCGCGCAGGGCGCGGAGAATATTGCCTGCGCTCTATCTTGTGGTCCTGACATGCCTGCCGCTGGGCTTCTACTTCCTGATCCGGGAAGACATGCTCGATCTCGCCCACAGCGCAATCTGGTCAACGCTGTTCGCGCCAAACTTCTACTTCTGGGACACGGCCGATTACTTCAGCCGCTCGGCCGAATTCAAACCGCTGATTCACACCTGGAGCCTCGGGGTAGAAGAGCAATTCTATCTTCTTTTTCCGCTACTGATGGTGCTGCTGACAGCCAGACTTCGCCCGTCAGCTGTCGCTTTGGTTGGCGGCCTGAGCTTTGCGCTTGCGGTCTTCTTTCAAAGGCACGACCCGGACGCCGTATTCTACCTGTTGCCTTTCAGAGCCTGGGAGTTGAGCGCCGGGGCCCTGGCAGCGCTTCTCGAACCCCGCATTCTTGAACGTGTGCGTGGCGGAGCGGCCCGGGGATTGCTGGGAACCGGCGCGCTTGCATTGATTACCGCCGCCTTGGCGCTCCCGGCTGGGTTCATGTCCGGTTTCTGGTCCCAGGCCACGGCCGTGGCGGGGACCGTCCTGGCCCTTCTGTTCTGGCGGTCTGGCACACTTCCAGCAAAGCTCATGGGCAGTGCGCCACTGGTGGCAATTGGCCTCATGAGCTACAGCGCCTACCTCTGGCATCAACCGGTCTTCGCATTTGCCCGGTCAATCGACGGGCTGCCTCTCAAGCCGGGTTTTGCACTGGTTCTCTTGGCTGTGATTTTCGGGCTCTCCTTCCTGTCATGGAAATTCGTCGAAAGTCCCTTTCGCCGCGCCGCTTCGATTGGCTCCGGCATATTCCTCGCAACCATGGCAGGCCTGTTCCTCATCATAAATGCATTGGCCATAAGTTACGTCTATCTTGCCCGGGAACCGGATGCATTCCTGTCGCCACTGCAGAAGCAGGTCTATGGCACGGCGCAACCGAGCCCGGCGCGCGAGCAATGCCACGTGCGCCAGGGGGACGACCGGTCCCCGGATGCGGCGTGCGTGTTCAACGGGAAACCGGCCCGGCTGGCGGTTCTTGGCAACAGCCATGGGGTGGAACTCGCCTATGCACTGGGTCAAGAACTTGCAGCGGCAGGTGAAGGCGTCGCGTAATTCACCTATAGCGCCTGCCCTCCCCTTTATGGGCGCACCGCCCCCGACCGCACGGCGTGTTCCCAATGGACCAACGACACCGTCGATTATCTGGCCGCGGATGCGAAACTCGACACGGTCGTCATTGCCTATTCCATGTCCTCGCTGGCGCCAGGCATCTCCGACGACGCCCAGAACGAACCGGCCAAGAGGCAGGCTGCGATCCAGTCGCTGTTTGATACAATCGACAGATTGACCGCCGCTGGAAAGCGGGTGGTTGTCGTCCTCCAGGCGCCACGCCTGCCCCGGCACATCCAGTATTACATCAGGGATCTGGAGCAGCCTGCTGAGCTTGGCTTCGTTCCCGCGATGAACACGTCGGACTGGACGGCCAAGCTTGATGCCTTGAAACAGGAACTGACGAAGCGATACGACGGCAAGGCCGGAGAGGTTCTGGTGATCGACCCCGCCACTCTATTCTGCCCGGCGGAGTCCTGTGCCGCCATCATGAACGGAACCGCACTGTTCTTCGATGAGCACCACATGTCAGCGGGCGGCGCAGCCTATGTCGCACGGGAGATCGTCAACCGCCTGAACGCGAAATGACGTGGCGGGCGTTACTCACTCCCGATCATAACCAAAGGCCGCGAAGTCCGGTTCGAAGATTTCGTTGAGCAGCTTGCGCGACGCAGGCGTGAAGAATGCCTCCCGCTTTTCCTGCGCGCTCGTGGCGTGCGGTGAGCCTATCTTGCGAAGTTCATCGAAGTTGATGTCGGCCAGGGCGCCTGCCGGGCCAAGCCGTGTCCTGCCGAGAAAGCTACGCATCTCTGCTTCATAGCTTTCAGCGTGGACAATGTCGGTGAACGCTTCAACCGGCAGCGCAAGTGACCTGACCTGCAGATCCCAGTGCAGGTCCCTCGACAACGCCCCGTCCTTCAGCCACATGAGGAAGTCAACAAAGCCCGCGGGCGTGATGTCGAACTCCCGCCCATATTTCGCCATCGCAACCTCCTGCCAATAGCCGAACTTGAACAGGAAGGACGAGAGCGCCCTGGAATAGGGCGACCGGACCACGACAAGATAGCGGGCATCGGCAAGAGAAAAGCCGCCACGCAACCAGGCTCTGTAGAATAACCAGTGCTGCCCTTTTGATTCCGGTATCGTTCTGAGCCTGCCAACCTCGAGTGCATCGAGAAGCAGCATGGTCGTGGTATTGGCATTTTTCTGGATGCGGTTGTAAACGACGCCGAGTTTTGGAAACACCGCAAGGCGCTTGACGGTTTTTGCGCCAACTTCAACGCCCGGCAGGCACCGCGCGATCTCCCGGCGCAGCAGCGCGGCGCGGGCTTCGGTGAGCCCCATGCCCTTTGCAACGCGCGTCGCGGTTGAAGCCTTGGGCAAATAGTCGGCGGCGGATTTGTCATTCATGGCTATCGCGAATCGTCTTTGACATCTGGGGCTGTATCCACATTGCTCAACCTTGCCGACCACATGCATCATCACCTGCGCCTGCGCAAGCGAAGACCGCTGTTCAGCCCGGCAGCTTCATCAGGCCGACGGCAACGAGTTGCTCCGGTGAGCCATAGCGTGTGGAACGGGCGCACATGAAGCCAAGACCCCTGTCCTTCATCCGGCTCAGCATCTCCTCGTAATGCGTATATTTTCGTCCCTTTCGCGCATGGCTCTTGAGACGGATGGCACTCTGGATCTTGCGGTATGTGTCGCCGTTGAACTTGAAGTGGGCCATCGCCAGCATGATTTCCGCAGGCGGCGGTACATTGGCGGCGTGCGAGGCGACCATGAATGTGGCGCCGTCATAGTTTATGATTGGCGTTTTGAACCAGGCTGCCCCCGGCGGCTTGAAGGGCAGCCGGTCCATAAGCCAGTGCGGCAGAAAACCAAGCGTCGGCGGAATGTCCCGGATGCCGCAGAGCCGGAACAGGCGTTCGGAGGCGGTTTGCCCTGACTTTTGCGGTTGCCGCCCCGGCGACAGGGTCATGAAGGGCACAGCATCGAACAGGCCAAAGCGCCAAAACAGCGCCGCAGCATCCGCGGGTGGTGCAGGATCCTCCAACTCCGCGAGGGTTGCGGGGTAGAAATCGATAAGCGTGGCCGCTACGGATTTCCAGCCGCGCGCCTGCATCAGATGCACGACGTCGCCGAGGTTCGGGAGGGACTCCGGCAGCAGCAGGAACTCGTCTGCATCGGCAATCACAACATGTTGGCCATTCAGATAATGCTCAGGCACCACGCGCTTGAGGATAGGCCCCGCCCGCCCGGACAGACCCTGATGCGAGGGATCGGTCACCGAGACATGCTGGCCGAAGCGGATATGGGTGCTGCCCGTGCAACAGTCCGTCTGGCGGGCGAGATAATCTCCCGTCCCGTCATCCGATGCATCATCGACAATGACGAACTGTTCGATACCAAGCTTCCGGTAATGTTCAAGAAAGGCCGGCAGCAAGTACATCTCGTTCCGCATCACCGCGAACAACGTGAGCGGCCCGTTGCGGACGGGCCGGTTGAACTTGACGGAGCGCGCCAGATCGGCTGCGGAAATGTCTGTCATGGTTCACCAACCTGGAGGTCTGGAATATGGGACCGCACGAAGGCCGCAACACGCGCCACGTTCCCATTCACCGGATCTTCGCCAGACAACTCAAGAATCGCGGCACCGGAATGGCGTCGGTACAAGCCGACAAGGGTTTCATAGACCTGGCCTGCTGCCTCCAGCCTGTCGATGATTGCCAGCTCCGCCATCCGTTCATAACGGCTATTGCCGCGCGGCCGCGCGATGATGCGACGAGCGGCGATCTGTGGCGCGGTTTTCACCCAAACGATGACGTCCGGCGGGGCCTCCGCCAGAATGCCGACAAAGGCCTCCAGCATCTGGGGGCTGTATCGCGTCCTGTCTGCGATGGCGGACCACAGCCTCTGGATCAGGCCCTGCTCAAGCAGCAGCGGCGCGCCGAGGCCGTGCCGATAGACATTGTAAGCCTCAATGATCTTGAGGCAGCGGTGAAGGTCGTTGAAGGAAAGCGGGCGGAGCGACAGGAGCAGCGATGCAGCCGCACCATACACCCGTGCGCTGGCGCGCCGCGAAGCGGCCGGCACTTGCGGTCCTCGCACATCAGCGAGCAGAGGACGGAAAGCGCAAGCGATCGTCGACTTTCCGACGCCGGGCAATCCGGCAAACTCGATGATGGCACTGCGCGGCCCATCAGCCATGCCGGCCCTCCATTGCCTTGGCCAGCATGGTGCACCACACGCCATTCTTTGCCTGGAGGATAACCTCATCGAGCGGCTGTGTTGCATCAATCTCGATCACCTGCGAGCGCGGAAATGTCAGCAGGCCGGTAATCTCGGCCTTGCGCTTCAGCGTCTCGAAATTATGGTCGGGCTTGCGCGCATAGCCAACCTCCGGCGTTACCATCAGCTTAATCACAAGATCGGGGGCAAGTTCCGCTGCTGCGCGGAATGCGGCCATTTCAGCGCGCGCCGCCCAGGCGAAAGAATTGCCATCCTGCAGCCGCGGCCCGTCATAAATGCCCGGGAACTGGAACTGGGGAAAGCGATCGAGCACAATGATGCTGCCGCCATTCGCCAGCCGGTGCGCCTCCCGGAGCGCGCGGAGCTTGGCCCGGATGGCGGACAGCTGATGCAGCGCCAGAACGCGGCCGATGAAGCCCGGCGCCTTCCGGCGCGCTTCACCATCGCCGCGCAGCGCCTTTGCCGGCTTGGCCTTTTTCGTCTTTGCCTTAACGGCATGGCGCAGCCTGTCGAGAAGGCGGGTGCTGCCCTGGCCCGAGCCCATGTAATAGCCATGAACATCCAGCTTGTAGCGGAGCCATGTCCTCATTTCGTGTGTCAGCGTTGATTTGCCCGAGCCATCACTGCCGATGAAGGCAACGACGAGCCCCTTGCCCGCCACCCGCTTGCCAGTGACAGTGGCGGGCCGCAGCTTGCGCAACTGCTTGGCGGCGGCGGCGCGCAGATTGAGCCAGCTTGCCCGCACCAGGGCCAGCGGCCACGGCATGCGCGAAGCGCCTTTCCCCTTCAACGCACCATAAAGGCTGCGGCTGACGGAAAGCACCGCCGCATCAGATGGAGGTGGATCGCTGATCAGAGCCGCCACAGCCGCGGAATCGATGCCTGGCAGCAGGGCAGCTGCGAGACGCTCCATCTCCGCGGGTTGCGCGCGGCTGATCAGCCAGTCCAGCTCCTGGCGCACATGCCGTGGGAGGCGCGGCGAAAAGATACGCTTCGAGGGCGGCATCTTGGCCCACATGCGGACCAAAAGGATCATCAGCTCCATGTCAGCCGTGGGCGTCGGCCAGACGGCATCAAGCCCGTGGTCGGTGTTGGCGAGCAGCGCCGTATCCCATGGCAGCCGCAAATGCTTGATGCGCCGAAGCCCTGTCACCAAGGCAAAGTGAAGGTGGAGGTGGAGGAAGCGTCCGGTTTGCGCATCGACGGCCAGCCAATCCTCCACATCGGGATAACTTGCCCAGGGCTGGCTCATCACCTCCAGGCAC
The DNA here is from genome assembly GCA_040383265.1 of Hyphomicrobiales bacterium. Taxonomy (GTDB): domain Bacteria; phylum Pseudomonadota; class Alphaproteobacteria; order Rhizobiales; family Aestuariivirgaceae; genus Aestuariivirga. The sequence goes on along the minus strand of JBEIDW010000024.1, from coordinate 9,532 downwards.
TGCTGCGCGCGGAGGCACGCCCTAACCGCGTCCCGCTGGCCGGGATCAGCGAACATGTCGATATCGGTCCTGCCCGACAGCGCTTCGGCAAGGTGGCCGTTGCTCTTCCAGTGCACGAAACGGCAGCCTGCGGCGGACAGCGCCCGGCTAATCTCCCCCGCCGCGGCGAGTGGCACCAACCCGTCAGGCTTTGTAGTAGTCACGATACCAGTCCACAAAGCGGCGCACGCCGACACGGTAGTCAGTAGCGGGTGTAAAGCCCGTGAGCGACTTGAGCAGGCTCACATCCGCCCAGGTGGCGAACACGTCTCCCTTTTGCATCCCCATGAAATGGCGTTTGGCTGGAAAACCGATTGCAGCCTCCAGGGCATCGACGAAGTCGAGCAAGCGCACCTTGTCATTGTTGCCGATGTTGACAGTGCGGAACGGCGCAACCTCTGACAGGCTGTCACTGCCGTTGACGGGACTGCCATTTTGCGGCGGCATGTCAATCAGAAGGCGGATGGCGCGTATCAGGTCATCGACATAGGTGAAGTCACGGTAGAGATCACCGCCATTGTAGATTTCGACCGGGCGGCCTTCGAGGATGGCGCGGGTGAACTTGAACAGCGCCATGTCCGGGCGGCCCCAGGGTCCATAGACGGTAAAGAACCGCACCCCCGTCATGGGGATGCCCCAGAGATGGGCGTAGGAATGGGCCAGCGCCTCGCCTGCCTTTTTGGTGGCTGCATAGATGGTGAGCGGCTGGTCGGCCTTGTCCACCTCGCGGAACGGCATCTGCGTATTTCCACCATAGACGGAGGATGTGGAGGCAAATACGAGATGCTTGACGTTCAGCCGCCGCGCGCATTCCAGCACATTGAAGGTGCCGCAGACATTAGCATCGATATAGGACTGCGGATTCTCGAGGCTGTAGCGCACACCGGCCTGCGCGGCGAGATGAACGATCACGTCGGGCGCGAAGGCCTCCGCCGTTCTGGCGAGGAGGGCGGCATCCTCAAGCCGCCCAATGGTAGCCGAAAAAGCCTGCTTTTCCGCCAGCCGTGCATGGCGCGCCTTCTTGAGCGAAACATCGTAATAGTCCGTCAGCGCATCATAGCCATGAACAGCCATGCCCTCGGCAAGCAACAGCTCCGCCAGATGATAGCCGATGAAGCCGGCCGTGCCTGTAATCAGGATCTTTCGCATGATCTCACATGAAGAAGGCGCGGATCATCGTCACCGCATTGCCAGGATAGACACGCAAGGTGCGGATGGTGCGCCACAGCCGCCACGCTACAGAGTCAGTAGACTTATACCAGGGAAGATGCAGCAGCCGGACCTGACTTTCATTGGCAGAGCGGAACAACAGGCCGCGCAGGGTGCGCACGTTGAACTCCGGCGGAATGGCAATCACCTTCACTTCCGGCATCTCCCACAGGAGGCGGCGCATGATGGGTTGGTCCCACTTGGCGTTCTCCTTTTTGTATTCCTCCGCCCAGCGCTCGAAAAATAGGCGGATCTGATCGTTCATGCGGTAATAGAACACGCCACCGTTGAAACCGGTAAAGCCGGGCTCAACAGATTCGCCTTTAAGCCGCGCCGTAGCGGACGACACCGGATGGCGGTTCTCGACATGGCAGGCCGCGAGATCATAACGGCCCAACAGGCCAAACGGCTCAATGATGGAGGCTATGATGCGCGTGTCTGAATCGAGATAGAGCGTATCGCGGAACGGCGTCGCCAGGATGCAGTCAAGTTTGGAGCGGCGGTGCGGGTTCTTGATGTCGCGCCTGATATCGAACACCGGGTCGCTGGAGGGCACATCACTGAACAGGCAGATCGGCAGATCAGGGTGAATGCGCTTGGCGGTCCGCGCCGAGCGTTCCGCGTCCCGCACATAGCCCGCACCAACAGCAATATAGACGATCCCCCGCTCGAACTCCAATTCCCGCTCCTTCGCCGACCGGTTGCGGCAAAGGGTGCCCCAACCGAATTCTTCAGGGCTGCGCGCGGCGCAACCAAGCCAGTTAGGGCTTGCATTCCCTGGAAACTTGTCTAACCAAACCCGGTCTTTGCGCCTGTAAAAACGCCCGAATATGGGGTCGTTCTACGCGGCCATCCGGAGCATTGCAAGCGCAGGAACGGCAGGTGAAAGCCTTCGCCGGGTGTGATACAGGTCAGTCCCGCATGATCAAGATCGTCAGACTGTTTTTCGGAGAAGACGGCACGCGCCCGGTGCTGGTGCTGGTGTCGCTGCTCTTGGCAGCACTCTTCGAAGCGGTGGGCATGTCCGCGCTGCTGCCCGCCATCGCCATCATTTCCGGAGGCGGCAGCAGTACGCCGGCGGGCGACAAGGTTGAGCAGATCATGGCGGCCGCTGGCCTGGCGCCGACCCTCGAAACCATCCTGGTACTGATCTCTGTAGCCCTTGTTCTCAAGGCCATCATCAGCTTCCTGACCCTCACCTATGCCGGCGTCGCCGCGGCTCAGGTCTCTGTCCGGTTGCGACAGCGCCTCATCAATGCCCTGTTCCACGCCAACTGGCGCTTCTATTCAAGCCAGGCCAGCGGCAGGTTCGCAACCGCAATCAGCGGAGAGGCGACACGCGCCGGGGACGCCTACCTGCTCTCGGCGCAATTCTGCGCCATGGTGATCCAGTCCGCTTTCTATATTGCGATCACGCTGTTTGTGGATTGGCGGCTGGCCCTGCTCGGCCTTGCCGTGGGCGCCGTGATGACATGGGGGCTTCGCTTCCTCGTCGTCATGTCCAAACGGGCTGGCTTCAAGCAGACGGATGCCACCAAGGACCTCACGGTCAAGACCGTCGAGCTGCTCGCCAACATCAAGCCGCTCAAGACAATGCAGCGCTACGACTCCTTCCAGACCTCGATCCGCCTGGCCATGCGGCGGCTGAAGCGGGCGCTGGTGCGGCGCGAGCTGGCGCGGCAGATCCTGGCGCAGATTTCCGATGTGGTCACCGCGCTCGCGCTCGTCGCCGTCATCTATGTGTCGTTCGTCTATCTACAGGTCTCCTTCGCGTCCCTCGTGGTGAGTGGTGTGTTGTTCCTGAAGGTGATCAACAATGTCACGAAGCTGCAGAAGCTGCAGCAGCAGTTCGCCCAGTCAGAGGGCGCTTATGACCGCGTGACGCAGCTGATCGCCCTCACCGAGAGTAACCGTGAGACGCCCTTTGGCAGCATAACGCCAGGCACCACGGCTGACTTCCGCTTCGATCATGTGAGCTTCGCCTATGACAATGAGCCCGTTCTGCATGACGTGAACCTTACTATCGGGGCGCGGCAGATCACCGTGCTGAAGGGCCTTTCCGGCGGCGGCAAGACCACGCTGATTGATCTGCTCGTGGGTCTGCACCGGCCGCAATCGGGTCAGGTTCTGCTCGGTGGTACGCGATTGGACGAGCTTGACATCACCGCGCTCCGCCGCCGCATCGGTTATGTGTCGCAGGAGCTTTCTCTGCTGCATGCCTCAATCCGCGATAACATCTGTCTCGGCGACGAAACCCTGACGGATGAACAGGTGGCAGAAGCCCTCCGCCTGGCCGGGCTTGAGGATTTCATCGCCTCGCTGCCTCAAGGCCTTGACACGGTTGCAGGTGAAATGGGCGCACGGCTTTCTGGCGGCCAGCGCCAGCGCATCGCCCTGGCCCGCGCCCTCGTGACAAGGCCGGACATTCTGATTCTTGATGAAGTGACCAGCGCGCTCGACCCGGCAACCGAGTCCGGGATCGTCAGCAACATCCGCAATCTTGCGAATGCCTTCACCATCATTGTCATCACCCACCGCGATGCGTGGGTAGACGTCGCGGACCGCCTCTATGACGTGCGTGATGGGCGGGTGCATGATGTCGGGCGCACCCCGGCCGCATGATGCATACATGATCGCCAGGACCGACAAAGGGCCAATGATGCAAAGGGCAAGTTTACAGTCTTGGTTCGTGCGCCCAGCGGCGCATATCGCATTCCCCGAACGGGCACTGTTCCGTTTTGCCGATACGGCACGGCGAAAGCTGTTCCCCGCAAAACTGTTGGTCCGTCACACCCTGCAGAAAATGGGATTCAAGAGCCGCCAGCCAAAGCTGTTCTTCATCGGCTTCAACAAGACTGGCACCAAAACACTGCACAGTTTCCTCGTCGGCAACGGCTATCTGGCTGTCCATAGTTCAAGTTACATGGCGCGGAAGCTGAAGCTGCCGCCCCTTGCCAAGCTGATGCAGGAGAACCATGAGGCGGGACGTGTGCTGCTCGCCGGCTTCGATCACTATGACGCCTTCTCCGACCTCGTATATCTGACAGACTCGGAATTCATCGAGGCCAACGGCTGGTTTCGTGAACTTCACGCCCAGCACCCGGACGCCTATTTCGTATTCAATGACAGGCCCGTCGAAAAGTGGATCCGCTCGCGCCTCAGCCATGAGGGTGGCCCGCGCGGCAGTTTCGTGACGCGCTACGCCAACGCGATGGGCGTTGCGGAAAGCGAGGCGCCAGACCGCTGGCGCGCGCATTATGCCCAGCACAAGGCGGCAGTGCTGGATTACTTCTCCGGCAACCCGCACTTCATGCTCTTCGACATCGAAAGCGACAGGCCGGAAGAGCTTGTACGGTTCCTCGCCCCCGATTACCAGTTGGATGCGCGGCTCTGGTCGCACCATGGCAGCGCCGGGCAACGCCACCGGAGCGGCAACCCGTCCGCCTAGGTCGTGTAGCCGTAGACAGGGTTCAGCTGCTCGCGCACCATCCTGTCAATGGCAGCGGCCTGCTCCTCTGTCACATAATCATGCCAGCCACCGATCTTGCCGCGCCGGACCTTGAAACTCGACGGATCACTGGCATCGCCCGGCTTCATGCTGCGCTGAGCGCCAGCCTTCTTGGCATTTTCGATTTCCATGCGGCGCATGTTGTCGATCGAGGCAAAATTCACGGCATCCTCAAGCTCCGCATCCGCCGGATGCTGGCCAAGGAATACGAGGATGCGGCGCAGCTCGCCTTTAGTATCAGCCCGCAGGTCTTCGTACTTCACCACCAGCAGCTTCGGCATCTTGCCGATCTGTTCAGCCCACTCGTTCATGAAGGAGATGATCTTCGGCACACCAGCTTCCCCGCCGACGATGAAATCATGGACGCTCACGTCGCCTGAGGGATAACTGTTGATCACCTTCTTGCGCGCCACCATGCGGTGCTTCCACTGGAAGAACTGCGAGACGGCCGTATCCCGCGGGTCTCGCACCAGCAGCACCACAGGCAGGTTGCGGTAGATCTCCGCCTTGCGGTCGTGGCCGAGATAGTCCTTTAGGTAGTTGTCATGGGTAAAGAACAGTACCGGGACATTGGGGTGTCGGTGCCGGAACTCATCAAAACCAGAAATGCTTTCGCTCGCAAAGCCGTTCTTCCGGGCAAAATAGCGCCACAGCAATACACGCAGCCAGGTACGCCCGCTCTTGCCAAAGGACGCGATCACGCCATCCGCGGCATCGAGTTTCTTCTTTTCTTCATAACCCCTGAACCAGCGCTCGAACTTGATGCCGGTGTCCTGCGGCAAGATCACTGAGCCATAGGAGACAAGCTGGCGCAGGCCGGTACGCACGTCATAGGCGTTGGGAAATGGCATCAGAAAGGTGCTTTCAAAGCTTTGGAAGGCCTGGTGGGCATAGCAAATCGCGCCGCATGCAGCAATGCGCGCCTGAGATGGAAGGCTTACACCCGCTGGCTCACATTGAACCTGAGCAACGACGCGATGCGGCTTTCGCCGGCCGGGCCACGCTCAGCGCGCTGGTGTATGTCGAGGTCAGGCTTGCCATTGCCTTCGATGATCATGGCGCCATCCGCCAGCATGGCGACGTCCCATCCCACCACCACGCGGTGGGGAAAAGCGTCATGCGCCTTCACCGCCAGCGCCACCACCTCCTGCCAGTGCGGCAGGGTGCGGCCTGCGAAACGCGCGCCGCTCACCGGATGCGTCTCGCGCCAGCCGACATCCGGGCGGATGCCGATGTCAGAGGCGATGCCAATGACACCGGTCTTCATATCTACCGCCGTGGCCAGCCCACCTTGATGGAAATTGTCCACGACCGAATTGCCAATCGCCATGCGGAATGCGGCGTTGGTCGCCTCGGGCTTGCCAATTTCGTTGCGGCAGGTCAGGAGCCGCACGGTGGCAAGCGCGCCATTCGAAATGTCATCAAGGGCCGGATGATTGGCAAGCCGTGGCTGCACCAGGAAATCATCCTTGAGGGACTGTCGTGTCAGCTTCTCCATCAGTTGCTCACGGCTCAGCACTTCGCCGTGGGCATTGCGGTAGCGGTTATCGCCCACGAAATCCCACCGCTCCATGCGGTGGCCGCCGCTGCCGGAGCGCGGCTTGATGAAGAGGTCGCCATCCGGCAGCACGGCGCTGCCGCCTTTCAGGGGCCGCGATGCGCCTTTTGAGAAATGCATCAGCACCGGCACGGCCCTCACCCCCATCTCATGGCAGTGCTCGGCGAACCAGATCTTGTCGTCCATGCCATCGGCGGAGAATGGCGGCTGCAACAGCGCATAGGCGGGGCCGATGGTTTCATGGGCGGTGAGGTAAAGTGCCGCCTGCTTCTTCCGCTCTGGCAGGTAAAGTTCGAACATATAGTACCAGAAGGGCGCGATGCCATGCCGCGCGGCCATCTGCACCTGTCCCCAGGCCTGAGAGGCAACGCTCACACCACTGCGCGCCGCAATGGCCGCACCGATGCGGCGGGTGAAGATGATAACGGCGACGACCAGCGCCAGCGGCCACACTACGGCGGCGACACTGGCCTTGAGCGGCCCCCAGGGCAATCGCCAGTAGCGGAAGGCATAATAGCGGTGCAGATACTCGGCCGGCGCGAGGCTCGGCGTGGGCCTGCCCCGGAAGGCGCAGACCAGCGCCATGGGCAGCCCCGCCACCATATAGGCAAAGCCCTCCGCATGGCGCAGAAATGCCTTCCACGCCGTTCCTTTCAGCGTGGTCAAACGGTCGCCGAGGCTCGTGCGGCCCTCATCGGATGGAAGATCAATCATCGAATCAGCGAATGTCTCTGGCAGGCGGACTGACCGCCGCTCATAGGCCAAAAAGCGCGCGGATGCGAGCCGTGGACAGGGCAAGCCCATCCTCTCTTGAAGCGGCGGGCACAGTGGCGGCACTCTCCGCCCCCAGCCATTGCGCATGGCCGCTTCCGGTGAGTTGCCGGTGAACGATCCGCAGATCGCGTGAGAATCTGGCCGGTGCATGGTTGATCAGCAGCCGGAACAGGGTGGCTTGGAGCGTGCGCCCGCGCCACGCGATGCGGTGGCCTGAACCTGCCTCCTGCGCCCGCATGGCAAACGGCCCTTCCTCAATATCGAACAGGTAGACGGGCTTTCCTGTGCTCACCGCCTCCGACAGCATGGAAACCGAGTCTGCCGTGACGATGATGCGGTTTGCCAGCCCGAGAAAGCCGTGGAACGGATTATCCCCACTCTCCCCACTCCAGCGAAACATGTAGGACGGCACGGTAATTGCCCCAGCCAGTGCATGGGCCGAAGCTTCGCCGGTGCGGGCGCTGGTCGTGACGAGCAGCGAGCCTCCCTCCTTTTCCGCAAGCGCGGACGCCTCCCGCCCGAGCCGCGCTGCCGCTTCGGGATTGAACAGGTAAGGTCCGCTTCCTCCACCCACCAGAACGGCGGTGAAGGGATGGGGAAGATGAGAGAGGCGCGCCTGCCAGCGCTCCGCCTCCGCCTGGAGCCGCTCGGGCGTCACATCATGCACCGGCAGGAGGTTGTGCAGCACATTGGCGGCCTGCGGCAGGCGGTATTGCGGCGTGGTGATGACAAGGTCAAAGCGGCTGAGATCAGCCCACGGCGTTCCGACGAAGACAATGCGGAGATGGGGATTGGCGTGTGTCTTCAGCCAGAAGGACACAGCCTCGGCACCACGCCCCGAACACAGCACCAGGTCCGGCCATGGTGCCGTGAGCGGGCTCGACTGCGCGAGATCGACACCGGCCAGGCTCGGGCAGCTGAACAGACGGATCAAGCCCTCGTACTTGCGGTAGACGATGCGCTTCGTTTCCGCTGGCCAGCCCAGTGCGCCGGCCAGCGCCCGCAACTGGGTGTTATCGCCTGAATGCGGGCTCTGCAGGATCCAGACCCTGGGCACGCCCGCCGCGGGGCTGGATTCCGTTTGGAATTGCAATGCCTTGACCCTTGTGACAGAGCGCCGCGCGACGGCAACGTTTGAACCTCCGGTCAGTACATGATACAGGAGCCCCCGGTAAACAATAGTTTTGGGGATTCTCATGGCTTCGACCGAGAATGCTGGGGCTGTCCGCCCGCATGTTTTCATCCAGACCAACGACAAGCAGTCGATCGGCGCAATTGTCTCGGCCTACTCCATGAAGCGCTCGCCCAATGCCGACAAGTTCGATGTCAGCATCATGCGCAAGGAAGACTACCCCTGGTTCGCCAAGCGCGAAGGCCAGACCTACAAGCGTCATGGCGTTGACCGCGTCTGGCTCGAGAACGACCTGCAGTCCTTCACCCTGACGCGCTTCCTGCCGCCGCAGATCATGGGCTATGAAGGCCGCGCCCTCGTCGTCGACCCGGATGTCTTCGCCGTTCAGGATGTCTGGGAACTCCTGACGCGCGACATGCAGGGCAAGGCCATCATGTGCCGCGGCTCAAAGTTCAAGAATGGCGCCTTCGCCTCTTCCGTCATGCTGCTCGACTGCGCCAAGCTGAAGCACTGGGATGTCGAGAAGAGCTTCAATGAGCTGTTTGAAGGCAAGCGTGACTATCACAACTGGATCTCGCTTCTCATGGAAGACCGCAACACCATCGGCACCTTCGAGGATGAGTGGAACGACTTCGACAAGCTGACGCCCGCCACCAAGATGATCCACAACACCCGCCGCCGCACCCAGCCATGGAAAACGGGCCTGAAAGTTGATTATACGCCAACCGAGTTCGTGCCTGTTATCGGCTGGATCATGCGGATGCGCCGTAAATTGTTCGGTGACCACGCACTGCTCGGCCGCTATGCCCGCCACCCTGACCCCCGGCAGGAGGCGCTGTTCTATGGCCTCCTCAAAGGCGCCTATGACGCCGGCATGGTGACGGATGCGCAGATTCAGGAAGCGATGGAAAAGAACTTCATCCGCCATGACTCGGTTGAGGTGATGAAGGCCGCGCCGCCGCTGCCGCCAATCGCGCCCCTCAAGGCTGCGGCCTGAGCGCCGATATGCCGGATATTGCAGGGCCGCCCGAGCCTGAACTGCGGGTGGCCCTGTTCACCGGTAACTACAATTATATCAAGGATGGCGTTGCCCTTACGCTGAATCGCCTCGTGGCGTTTCTCGAGAAACGCGGCGTGCCGGTTCTGGTCTTCGCGCCGGTAGCCGGCGAGCCGGCATTCCAGTCGGCGGGGGAGCTTGTCGCGGTGCCGTCCTTCTCAATCCCAACACGCGCTGAATACAGGATTGCGACGGGGCTTCCGAGTGCGGCACGAGAGAAGCTGAAGGCCTTCCGTCCCACGCTGTTCCACATCG
>JBEIDW010000023.1:0-33045 GCA_040383265.1 Hyphomicrobiales bacterium | reverse complement strand
GGGCCAAGACGATTCTGAAGGTGGCGCGCGAGATCGTCCGCCAGCAGGATGCCTTCCTCTTGCTCGGCGTGCGCCATCTCCGTCCTCTCAACCTGAGGACGGTAGCGGAAGCCATTGAGATGCATGAGTCAACGGTAAGCCGTGTCACCTCCAACAAATACATGGCCACGCCGCGCGGCATCTTCGAGTTGAAATATTTCTTCACCACCGCAATTGCCTCTTCTGATTCGGACGGCGACGCCCATTCCGCTGAAGCCGTGCGCCACCGCATCCGGGATCTGATCGCAGCCGAAGGGCAGGATGTTCTGTCGGATGATACGCTCATGGAAAAGCTGAAGGCCCAGGGCATTGAAATTGCCCGCAGGACAGTTGCCAAGTATCGGGAAGGATTGGGAATTCCATCCTCCGTCCAGCGCCGGCGCGAAGCCCGCGCGAAGACCTCCCAAGGGCGTTGACGTGACCTCCCCCCTCGACTAGGTTCCGCCCTCTTCTCCGAAGGGCCCGGATGAGACGGTGACACCGGGCCACTCATGTTTTTCGCGAGGGGAGTGGTGCGCTTCAGGCAAGTTTCGAAGGCCAGTTGACGTATCCAGCAAACGCGCCCATGTGTAGTGACAGGGCGAAGCAGGGAAATTGCGACGACCATGCAGATCAAAGTCACCGGTAAGAACCTCGATGTCGGCGACGCGTTGCGAGAGCACATCGAAAGCCGCCTCTCCCAGATCCAACAGAAATATTTCGATGGAACGATTCATGCCCATGTGACGGTGGAAAAGCAGCGCGTCGGTTTTCACACCGACTGCGCGCTTCACCTCGCTACCGGCTTGGTGCTCCAGGCCGAGGGCAGGGGAGCTGAAGCCCATCCCAGTTTTGACGAGGCCGCGAGCCACCTCGAAAAGCAGCTTAAGCGCTACAAGCACCGGCTGAAGGACCATCACCGCAACCGCCGGGAACCGGTACGCCAGTTCGAAGCCCAGAGCTATGTGATTTCCTCCACTCCCGAAGCCGAGACCGATGGCCACGGCCTCCATCCCGTCGTGGTGGCGGAAACAGGGGTAAGACTCCCCGAACTTTCGGTCAGCGAGGCGGTTATGCAGCTTGATATCTCCACGCAACCCTTCCTGCTTTTCCGCAACGGCGGTCATGGTGGCCTGAATCTCGTTTACAGGCGTCCCGACGGGAATATTGGCTGGGTCGATCCCACGCCGGCAGCCTGAGCCTCCAGACCTTTCACGGGACACGTCCATGACCTTGGATTCACTTATCGACAGGCAGTCCGTTCTCGCTACTGTCAAGGCGCCGAACAAGAAGCAGTTGCTGCAGGAACTTTCCCAGGCCATGGCGGCCCGTATCGCCATTGACCACCGGCTTATCTTTGAAACCCTCCTGACGCGCGAGAAGCTGGGTTCCACCGGCATTGGCCAGGGCATTGCCATTCCGCATGGCAAGCTGCCCTCCATTTCGCGCGTCTATGGGCTGTTCGCCAGGCTTCCTCAGCCGGTTGATTTCGAATCGGTCGATGGTCAGCCGGTGGATCTGGTCTTCGTCCTGCTGGCGCCGGAACATGCGGGTGCGGACCATCTCAAGGCGCTGGCGAAGATTTCACGCCTTCTGCGCGATCCCGCCGTTGTCGCAAAGCTGCGCGGCACGGAAGACCCGGAAGGTCTTTACGCAATTCTGACAGAGCCCGCCGCCACCCCCGCCCGCAAAGCGTCTGCGGCGTAAGACCTTTTTCTTATTCTTATAGATGCCATCTTCGCCGGGTTCGACCCGGCGATCCTTTTTCTGGTGTCGAAAAGGATGCCCGGCGCGGCTGCCGGGCATGATGAACATATGTCGTGTCTTTAGCCCTCAGTGCACGCTCATCGGCATGAGTTCGTGCTCGAAGGCGCTGCCCAGCGCCGCCTCACGGGAGCCTGAGATGGAGATGGGCGTTCCGTTGGCATTGTAGAGACAGAACAGCTTCGCCTGGCGCGCGACATTCGCCTGCCCGCCAAGCAGCCGCTTTGCTTCCTTGACCTCGATTTCACGTATGTAGCCGACATCGCCTTCGCCCAGCAGCGCCAGGTCCTGGGGTGTCAGCTCGAGTGTCTTCTTGTCCGAGTCATTGATGTTCATGATCACCCTCCAATCTGGATGCGGCGGACCACCCGCCGGGGTTCGGGCCGTTCAAGGTGAAGCTCCAGCAGGCCGTTTTCCAGCCGCGCAGCCGTTACCTCCATGCCATCTGCCAGCACGAAGGCCCGGGTAAACTGTCGGGCCGCGATGCCGCGGTGCAGATAAGCCTTCCCGTCTTCGTCCTTCTGCCGGCCGCGGATCACCAGCTGGTTCTCCTCGACGGTCACGTCAAGCTCGTCACGGCCGAAGCCGGCGACGGCAAGTGTAATGCGCAGCCGCTCGGCCTCGCCTTCCGTTTTCGGAAGCCGCTCAATGTTGTAAGGCGGGTAGCCATCGCCGGAGGTCTTTGCGGCCCGGTCAAGCATGCGTTCCATCTCGTCGAAGCCGAGCAGGAAAGGCGATGAAAAAACAGACAAGCGCGACATGTATTGCCCTCGTGAAGCAGCGTTTCAGTCGGAACCCGGAAGCGGCATTCGTGACTGTAATCGATATATGTGAAAGGTGTTCCGCAGATTCAAGCCGCCGCGCCTTGACCCGCCGCGCTGTGCGGTGATTTGATCGGATTTGCCCGTTCTGCGTCACTGCCTGCGAACGGTCGTGGTTAAACTCCGGCGGGGGTTCAACAGGGAGAAATTGCAATGTTCAGACGTTCACTTCTCATCACTGCTGCTGCCATCACCATATCCGCGGCTTCTGCCTTCGCTGCCGATGACAAGCCGGCCATCGTCTTTGACATCGGCGGCAAGTTCGACAAGTCTTTCAACGAAAGCATGCATAACGGCTCGCAGAAGTTCAAAGCCGAGACGGGCATCGCCTATGGCGAGTTCGAGATCGCCAATGAAGCCCAGCGCGAGCAGGCAATCCGCAACTTCGCCGATCAGGGCTACTCGCCGATCATCGCTGCGGGCTTCGCCCAGGCGGCGGCTGTGGAGAAAGTCGCCAAGGAATATCCGGAACTGAAGTTCGCCATCGTCGACATGGTGGTGGACCTGCCGAATGTTCAGTCCATCGTGTTCAAGGAGCATGAAGGCTCCTACCTCGTGGGGCTGCTGGCCGGCATGGCGTCGAAGTCCGGCAAGGTTGGCTTCGTCGGCGGCATGGACATTCCGCTGATCCGCAAGTTTGGCTGCGGCTATGCGCAAGGCGTGAAGGCTGCGCGGGCTGATGCCACTATTTTCCAGAACATGACGGGTGACACGGGTGCGGCCTGGAACGATCCCGTGAAGGGCGGCGAGATCACCAAGGGCCAGATGGCGCAAGGTGCTGATGTGGTTTATGCGGCGGCCGGCGCCACGGGCCTCGGCGTGCTGCAGGCTGCCGCCGATGGCGGCGCACTGTCGATCGGCGTCGACGCCAATCAGAACTACCTCCACCCCGGCAAGGTTCTGACCTCCATGTTGAAGCGGGTTGACGTGGCGGTCTACAATGTCATGAAATCCGGCAAGGACGGCACATTCAAGCCCGGTATCCAGTCTCTGGGTCTTGCAGAGGACGGCGTTGGCTATGCCATGGATGACAACAACAAGCCGCTGGTGACGGCTGAGATGCAGGCCGCCGCCGAGAAGGCCAGAGCCGATATCATCTCGGGCGCCATCACCGTGCATGACTACACGACGGACAACACGTGTCCCGTCAAGTGAGCATGTGAGCAGTGCCGTCTCACCGTTTGGGTTGAGGCGGCACATTCTGACCTTTTGCCGCACATGATGCGGCGGGGACACAGGGACGCCATGACGCCCGCAATCGAACTCATCGGAATCGACAAGCGCTTCGGCGCAGTGCACGCCAATAAGAACGTGACGCTGGCGATCGCCAAAGGCTCCATTCACGGTATCATCGGCGAGAACGGTGCGGGTAAATCGACGCTGATGTCCATCCTGTTCGGCTTCTACCAGGCGGACAGGGGCGAGATTCGCGTCCGTGGCAAGCCCGCCCGCATCCGCTCCTCGTCGGATGCCATCGCGCTCGGCATCGGCATGGTGCACCAGCATTTCATGCTGGTCGAACCATTCACGGTTCTTGAAAACGTCGTGCTGGGGGCGGAAGGCGGCGCGCTCATCGGTCCGGCGCTGGCCCGGGCACGCGCGGAACTCACCCGCCTCGCCAGGGATTATGAACTGGAGGTGGACCCCGACGCGATCGTCGGCGAATTGCCGGTCGGGCTTCAGCAGCGCGTCGAAATTCTCAAAGCCCTGTTCCGGGGCGCCGAGACGCTGATCCTCGATGAACCCACCGGCGTGCTCACACCGGATGAGGCGGATCATCTCTTCCGCATCCTCTCAACGCTCAGGGATCAGGGCAAGACCGTCATCCTCATCACCCACAAGCTGCGCGAAATCATCGCCATCACCGACCATGTGTCCGTCATGCGCCGTGGCGAACTTCTGGCAACGCACGAGACGCTGGAAACGGATGTGGGCCAACTCGCTGACCTGATGGTTGGCCGTCATGTGCTGCTGCGCGTCGAGAAGGGGCCGGCGAGGCCGGGCGAAACCGTTCTGGAGGTGAGGAACCTCACCTGGCGCGACCGCAAGGGCGTTGCACGCGTCGACAACGTATCCTTCAGTGTACGGAAGGGTGAGATCTTGGGCATTGCGGGCGTTTCCGGCAATGGCCAGTCGGAACTGCTGGACGTCATTGCCGGAATCGCAAGGCCTGCGGCGGGTCAGGTGATCTTCGCGGGCAAGGACATCGGCGCGCTGGGTGATCCCCGGCATGTGCGCGCCGAAGGAATCGCCCATGTTCCGGAGGATCGCCATCACCGTGGCCTCATTGGCAGTTTCGACGCCGCTGAGAGCGCCATCCTCGGTTGGCATCATGATGCGGCGCTGGGCCACGGCTTCCGGCTTGACCGCCATAAGGTGGTCGCCAGGGCGCGGGACCAGATGGAGGAGTTTGACGTACGCCCGCCAGACCCGCTCCTCAGATCCTCCAAATTCTCCGGCGGCAATCAGCAGAAGCTGATCATTGCGCGTGAGATCAAGTCGAACCCAGACCTGCTCATTGTCGGCCAGCCGACGCGTGGGGTGGACATCGGCGCCATCGAGTATATCCACAAGCGCATCATCCAGTTGCGCGACGAGGGGAAGGCGGTGCTGCTCGTCTCGGTCGAGCTTGATGAAATCCGTTCGCTCTCCGACCGCATCCTCGTCATGTTCGCAGGGAAAATCATGGGCGAACGCGGGGCTGATGCGACCGAGCAGGACTTGGGCCTTCTCATGGCCGGTGTCGCGCGGGACGCCGCATGATGATGAGCGCGCGCGGCGAACTTCCGCATTGGGTTGATGCCGGCCTGATCCCGCTCCTCAACCTCACGGTGGCGCTGGTGGTCTCGGGCCTCGTGGTGCTCATCATCGGCGAAAACCCGGTCGAGGCGCTGTGGATCATGGTCAAGGGGGCGGTCGGCTCGCTGAAAGGCTGGGGCTATCTGCTCTACTATGCCACCAACTTCATCTTTACCGGGCTTGCCGTTGCCGTGGCTTTCCATGCGGGGCTGTTCAACATCGGCGGTGAGGGCCAGGCCTATATGGCGGGCGTGGGCGCTGCAGCCGCAGGGCTGGGGCTTGAGTTCCTGCCATGGCCCATCGTGCTGCCGCTGGCCATTCTCGCGGCCATGGCGTTTGGCGCTTTCTGGGCCTGGGTTCCCGGCATTCTGCAGGCCAAGCGCGGCAGTCACATCGTGATCACCACGATCATGTTCAATTTCATTGCGGCCAGCCTTGTGGGCTATCTCATCAATTACTGGTTCCGGCCAGTGGGAAAGATGGCGGTTGAAAGCCGCGAAATCACCGGCGCCTACATCATGAGCTTCCGAGAGGTCGCGCGCGAGTTCTTCGGTGTCAGGATCGCGTCATCGCCGCTCAACTTCTCGATTTTCCTCGCACTCATCGCCGCCTTCGCGGTGTGGTACCTGCTGTGGCGCACCAGGCTTGGCTATGAGATCCGGGCGCTCGGCGCCAGCCTTGATGCTGCCGTCTATGCCGGCATAAACCCTGGCCGGATCATCATCATCACCATGGCCATTTCCGGTGCGCTTGCCGGTCTGATGGCCGTGAATGAAATTCTCGGCGTGCAGCACCGTCTGGTCCTGGGCTTTGTCGGGGGCGCAGGCTTCGTCGGCATTGCGGTGGCACTCATGGGGCGCTCGCATCCCATCGGCATTGTGCTGGCCGCCATGCTGTTTGGGCTTCTGTATCAGGGTGGCTCCGAACTCTCCTTCGCCAAGCCGGAGATCAACCGTGACATGGTGGTGGTGATCCAGGGCCTCGTGATCCTGTTCATGGGCGCGCTGGAATATGCCTTCCGGCCCTATGTTGCGGCGCTGTTCTTCAAGGCGGAGGCATAGCGATGGACCTCTATGTCGAACTCCTGGCCTCCTCCATCCGCATGAGCGTGCCGCTGATCCTTGCCTGCATCGCGGGGCTTTGGTCGGAGCGCGCGGGGATCGTCGACATCGGGCTTGAAGGCAAGATGCTGATCGCGGCCTTTGTGGCCGCATCCGCCTCAGCCGTCTTCGGCTCCGCATGGATCGGCCTGGTCTTCGCCATTCTTGCGTCTGTCGGTTTCGCGCTGGTGCATGGCTATGCCGCGATCAATCAGCGCGGCAATCAGGTTGTCTCGGGTGTCGCCATCAACATGCTGGCGGCAGGGCTTGCTGTGGTGCTGGGGAATGAGTGGTTCAGGGAGGGCGGGCGAACCCCAGCCCTGCCGCCCGAAGGCCGCTTCCTGCCCTTCGAGTTTCCGGCCCTCGACGACGTTCCCATCATTGGGGCGCTGGCGAAGATCTTTCTCTCGCATTCGATTCTTGCCTATGCCGCCTTCGCGCTGGTGCCCATCTCCGCCTGGGCCTTGTCGCGCACGCGCTTTGGCCTGCGCCTCAGGGCGGTCGGTGAAAATCCACATGCCGTCGATACCGCAGGCATTTCGGTTGCGGGGCTTCGCTACCGCGCGGTACTGATCGCGGGTGTGCTGTGCGGCGTGGCGGGGGCGTTCATCTCCACCTCGCTCTCCTCCAGTTTCGTGCGCGACATGACGGCGGGTTCCGGCTTCATGGCCTTGGCCGCCCTGATCTTCGCCAATTGGCGCGCCTACCCCGCCATGATGGCCTGCCTTCTGTTCGGCTTTCTGCAGGCGGTTGGGAATTTTGCCCAAGGCGCTTCCATTGGTGGCGTGCAGATTCCCGTTCAGTTCATCAACATGCTGCCTTATGTCTTGACGGTGGTGCTGCTGGCGGGCTTCATCGGCAAGTCCATACCGCCCAAGGCCTCAGGCATTCCCTATACGAAGGACCGCTGACCCATGCGTGATCTGATCGAGGCCGCAAAGGCAGCACGGCGCAAGGCCCATGCGCCTTACTCCAGGTTCCTTGTCGGCGCTGCAATGCGCGATGAGCAGGGGCGCATTCATGCAGGCTGCAACATCGAGAATGCATCCTATCCGCAAGGCTGGTGTGCCGAGCCTTCGGCCATCTCCGCTCTCATCATGGCGGGGGGAACGCGCATCACCGAAGTCGCTGTCATGGGAAATGGCGATGTACTCTGCACCCCCTGCGGCGGCTGCCGCCAGAAGATCCGCGAATTCGCAGGCCAGAATGTAAAGATCCATTGCTGCACGGAAGCCGGTGAGTTGATCCGCAGCTTCACCCTGTCTGAATTGCTGCCTTTTTCCTTCGGGCCGGAGAACCTCGCATGAATGAGCTTTCGAAACGTCTGGGCAAGCGGGTGCCGAAGACGGCAATCATCCTTGGTTCAAGCCTCGGCGCATTGGCGGACGCGGTGCAGGATGCACTCATCATTCCGTATGCGGAGCTTCCGGGTTTCCCGGTTCCGGGGATTTCCGGTCATTCCGGGAATCTGTTCATTGGGCAACTGGGGGCTAAGGAAGTGGCTGTCCTTGCGGGCCGGGCGCATCCTTATGAAACGGGCAATTCCGCTGTCATGCGTCCCGCCATCGAGATGCTGAAGGGTGCCGGCATCGAGACGCTGATCCTCACCAATGCGGCCGGCAGCCTGAAGCCGGAGATGCGGCCCGGTTCGCTGATGCTGATTTCGGACCACATCAATTACTCCGGCATGAACCCGTTGATCGGCCAGCATGGCGACGAGAACTTCGTGCCAATGACGGATGCCTATAATCCGGCCCTGCGCCGCCGCTTCCATGAGGCGGCGAAGGCGGAAGGCATTGCGCTCCATGAAGGAGTTTACTGCTGGTACTCGGGGCCATCCTTCGAGACGCCCGCTGAAATCCGCATGTTCCAGATCATCGGTGGATCGGCGGTGGGCATGTCGACCGCACCCGAAACCATCCTTGCGCGGCGCTTCGGGCTGAAGGTGGCGGGCGTTTCTGTCATCACCAATCTGGCGGCCGGCATTGAAGGCGCATCGCCAAGTCATGAGGAAACGAAGCGCGAGGGGGCGAAGGCGGCGGAGAACATGAAGGCGCTCATCACCCGCGTCCTGAAGGACGGCTGACATGCTCCCGCAGGAGGTGATCCGCTTGAAGCGAGATGGTCAGCCGCTTTCAACACAAGAGGTGAAGGACTTCATTACCGGCCTCACTGAAGGCAGTGTCTCCGAAGGCCAGGTGGCGGCCTTCGCCATGGCCGTGTTCTTCCGCGGCATGAGCCGGGAGGAGGCGGTGGGGCTGACGCTCGCCATGCGCGATTCCGGCACGGTGCTGACTTGGGATCTTCCCGGCCCCGTGGTGGACAAGCATTCCTCCGGTGGCATTGGCGATAATCTGTCCCTCATGCTGGCGCCCATGCTGGCGGCCTGCGGGCTCTACGTGCCGATGATCTCAGGGAGAGGCCTTGGCCACACCGGCGGCACGCTGGACAAGCTCGACTCCATTCCCGGCTATCAGACACAGCCGGGGCTCGGGCTCTTCCGCAAGGTGGTGCGGGAGGCGGGCTGCGCCATCATCGGGCAGACGGCGGACCTCGCCCCCGCCGACAAGCGCCTCTACGGCATCCGCGATGTGACGGCGACGGTCGAATCCATTCCACTGATCACCGCCTCCATCCTGTCCAAGAAGCTGGCTGCCGGGCTCGAGCACCTGGTGCTCGATGTGAAGACTGGCTCCGGGGCCTTCATGGCGACGCTGGGAGAGGCGCGGGATCTGGCCGAGAGCCTCGTTGCGGTGGCGAATGGCGCGGGCCTCAGGACCACGGCCCTCATCACCGACATGGATGAACCGCTTGCGCCTTGCGCCGGAAACGCGCTGGAGGTGGCCCACGCGTGTGCATTTCTGTCAGGCCGCACTGATGATGCGCGTGTGAAGGACATCACCTTGGCGTTGGGCGCTGAGTTGCTGTTGAGCGCCGGTGTGGAGTCCGCTGCGGAAACAGCCCGTGCACGGCTGGAAGCAACCCTTTCCTCCGGCAAGGCCGCAGAGCACTTCGACCGGATGGTGCATGCTCTGGGCGGCCCCCGGAACTTCTTCGAGCAGCATGCGCGCCATCTCGTTGCCGCGCCCATCATTAGGCCCGTGTTTGCTGAAGGCTCGGGCCATGTCTCCACCATCCGCACCCGTGAATTGGGAATCGCAGTGATCGAACTTGGCGGCGGGCGGCGTGTTGCCGCCGACATCATCGACCATCGCGTCGGGCTCTCCGGTCTTGTTGGGAAGGGTGCAAAGCTGGAAGCCGGAAGGCCGCTCTGCCTGATCCATGCGGCGGATGAGGGCTCCTTCGCGAGGGCTGCGGAGATTGTGAGAAAAGCTTATAGAGTGGGCGAAGAGCCAGGAGAATCAGCCACCCTCCTGGCGCGCATCACGGCCTGACGTGGAGCTCTGAATGGCGCGTGCATTTCTCTTGATCCTCGATTCCCTTGGGATCGGCGGCGCACTCGATGCCGCGAGCTTCGGCGATGAAGGGGCTGATACGCTGGGTCATATCTGTGAGCACATGAGCCTGCATGTGCCGCACATGGCCTCGCTGGGGTTGGGGCTGGCGGCTCAAATCTCCACCGGGCGCGACCCCCTGCCTGCGGTGCCGCTCATCGGGCAGTATGGCGTCGCGCGGGAAATCTCGCGTGGCAAGGATACGATCACCGGACATTGGGAAATCGCCGGCGTTCCGCTGCACATCGACTGGGGCTATTTCCCCCGTACCGTTCCCGCCCTGCCGCAGGACTTGATCGACGCCATCGTGAGCCGCTGCCAGCTTCCGGGCCTTCTGGCGCTGTGTCATGCCTCCGGAACCGAAGTGATCGAGGACTTCGGCGAGGAGCATATCCGCACGGGCAAGCCCATCGCCTATACGAGTGCCGACAGCGTGCTGCAGATCGCGGCGCATGAAGAGCACTTCGGGCTTGAGCGGCTTTACGAGGTCTGCCGCGTGGCGCGCGAATTGACTTACCCCATGAACATCGGCCGCATCATTGCGCGGCCCTTCGTGGGCGTGGGGGCGGGGCAGTTCTCCCGCACCGGCCACCGCAAGGATTTTGCAGTAAAGCCACCTGCGCCCACGCTGCTTGATGTGCTCAGCACGGCCGGCCGCGATGTGGTGTCTGTCGGCAAGATCGGCGACATTTTTGCCCATGTGGGTACAGGCCGTGAGATCAAGGTCGCCGGTAACCGCGCCTATATTGATACGACGCTGGCCAATATGGATGGGCTGGGCGATGGCGGGTTGCTGATGACCAATTTTGTCGATTTCGATACCGACTTCGGCCACCGCCGCGATCCCGTCGGTTATGGCAAGGCGCTGGAAGCCTTTGACGTGGAATTGCCGCGCATCTTTGCCGGATTGCGGAACGGTGATCTGCTGCTTCTCACCGCCGATCATGGAAATGATCCCACATGGAAGGGGACGGACCATACCCGCGAACAGGTTCCGGTGATGACTTACATGCGCGGCATGCGGCCCGGAAGCTTCGGCCTCCGCGGAAGCTTCGCCGACATCGGCCAGACGATTGCCCGCCATCTCGGTGTCGGGCCGCTTGGCGCAGGCACCGCCTGGAGCCTTACCCGTCCTGACGCTTGAGCACGGCCTGAAGCACGTTCCTGACACCGACGGAGCCGAGGAACTTATCGTTCTCGTCGAAGATAGCGACGGGTGACACATCGGTGTTGTGCATGGCGAGCATCACGGTCTTGAGGGATGTGCCGGGCCTCGCCCAGAACACGGGCCGTGTACCCTCATCGATCCGGGTTTCGACATGGTCGCAGGAGACCCAGCTTGTCGGCTGACCTTCACGCTCGGCAGCCATCACCTTGCCATCTGGCCCAAGCTTGAAGCGGGTGGACTTGCGCTTGTCGAGCCATACCCACCCTTCCGTATCGCGTTCGAGTTCATGCAGGGCCCGCATGACGTTCCACGCGGTCAAGACCGAGAGCGGGTTTACATTGGCGATGAAGTCCCGCACATAATCATTGGCGGGCTTGAGCACGATGTCTTCCGGCGTGCCGGACTGGACGATGCGGCCACCTTCCATGATCGTGATGCGGTTGCCGATCTTGAGCGCCTCCTCAAGGTCATGGCTCACGAACAGGATGGTTTTCCTGATCTGCTTCTGCAGTTGCAGGAGTTCATCCTGTAACTTGGTGCGGATCAGCGGATCGAGGGCCGAGAAAGGTTCATCCATCAGCAGGATGGGCGCTTCGGTGGCAAAGGCGCGGGCGAGGCCCACGCGCTGCTGCATGCCACCCGACAGCTCGTGAACATATTTGTCGGCCCACTGCTTGAGGCCGACAAGTTCAAGCTGCTTGTCTACCCGGGCATTGCGTTCAGCATCCGGAACGCCCGCCAGTTCGAGGCCGAAGCCGGCATTCTCGCGCACCGTGCGCCATGGCAGCAACGCGAATTGCTGGAACACCATGGCCACCTGGCTTTGGCGGATGTGCCGCAGCGTCGCCTGGTCACAGGAGGCGACATCCACCATGCGGCTGCCGTCCTTCACCAGGACTTCGCCACCCGTTACCTTGTTGAGACCGTTGACGGCGCGCAGCAGCGTGGACTTGCCAGAGCCGGAGAGGCCCATGAGAACGCTGATCTCGCCCTCGTTCACCGTGAGGTTCGCGCCCGTGGCACCAAGCACCGCGCCCGTCTTGGCAAGAATTTCGGACCGCTCAACGCCGGCATGCGCCATTTTCAGCGCGTCCGCCGTGTTCTCGCCGAAGATAATGTCGACGTTCCGGAATTCGACCGCCGTTGTCATTTCCTTGCTCCCGCCTTCACCGAGAGCATGCGGTCAAGGATGATGGCAAGCACGACGATGGCGAGGCCCGCTTCGATGCCGAGCGGAATATTGCGGTTGGCGAGTGCGCGATTCACCGGGTTACCGAGGCTGGGCGCGCCGATCAGCGTGGCGAAGACCACCATGGAGAGCGACAGCATGATGCATTGGGTGAGGCCCGCCATGATCGAGGGCATGGCGGCGGGAAGCTCCACCTTCCATAGCAGTTGTCGCTTGGTTGCGCCGAAGGCTTCACCTGCCTCGATCATCGGCTTGGGGATAGAGGTGATGCCGAGATAGGTCATGCGCACGGGGGCGGGCATGGCGAAGATGACGGTGACGATCAGCGCCGGTGCTGCGCCGAGCCCGAAGAGGATGAGGATGGGGATCAGATAGACGAAGGTCGGCATGGTTTGCATCAGGTCCAGCACCGGCTGGGTCACGCGCCAGACCTGTGCCTTGTGCGCGGCCCAGATGCCGAGTGGCACGCCGATTGCCATGGAGACCGCCGTTGAGGCCACGACCAGAACCAGCGTCTGTACCGTTTCCTTCCACAAACCCTGATTCATGATGAAGAGAAGGCCGAGCAGGATGACCAGCGCCAGCTTCCATGATTTCTGCAGCCACCACGCAAAGCCCGCGATAGCGAGGGCAACCAGAATGGGCGGAGATGCCAGAAGCCCCGCCGTTGCGCCTTCGACGAGGACGTTCAGCGTGATCTTCATGCCGTCGAACAGCCACTGGAAGTATTCGACGATGAATTCGATCATCGCCTTGCCCCACTTGCCGACGGGTATCTTCCACGATCTGATCAGATCGGAGACCGGATCCATCTGTCCCTCCCCCGAGAGAAACAAAGAAGCCCGGAGCAGCGGCCCCGGGCTTCATGCATGTTGTTATCAGCCCTTGAGCGCGGCAGCGACCGCAGCGGCGGCGTCGCCGCCGTCGAAGGTCGTCACGCCCTCAAGCCAAGGCTTCACGGCATCAGGGTTGGCCTTCAGCCATTCCTTCGCGGTTTCCTTCGGGTCTGCGCTGTTCTTCAGGACCGGGTCCATCATCGCGCCTTCCATGGCGAGCGTGAACTTCAGGTTGGCGAGCAGCTTGCCGACATTCGGGCATTCGGCCGTGTAGCCCTGGCGGGCAACCGTGAGGACGGAGGCGGCGCCGAAGCCGGAGTCACCCATGCCATCCAGATAGTGGATCTTCATCTCGCCCATGATCGGGTGTGGCGTCCAGGCGAGGAAGATGATCCAGTCATTGTTCTTCATGGCCTTCTCGGCCTCGGTCAGCATGCCCGCTTCCGAGCTTTCGACCAGCTGGAAGCCGGAGAGATTGTTCTTCGTGTCGTCGATCATCGTCTGGATGATGCGGTTGCCGTCATTGCCGGCCTCGATGCCGTAGATCTTGCCGCCGAATTTATCGGCATTGGCGCCGACATCGGCCAGCGACTTCACGCCCGCATCCGCCACATACTGCGGAACGACGAGGCCATAGCCCGCACCTTCGAGATTGGTGGCAATCTGTTCCACCGACTTGTCATCGAGGTAGGGCTGGATGTCGGCGGTCATGCTCGGCATCCAGTTGCCGAGGAACACGTCGATGTCCTTGTTCTTGAGCGAGGCGAGGGTGACGGGCACCGAAAGGGTGGACACCTGCGGCTGATAGCCCAGCGCTTCGAGGATCACCGAGGTGGCGCCGGTGGTGACCTGAATGTCGGTCCAGCCCACATCCGCGAAGCGGACGGCCTTGCAGCTCTCGGGTTCGGCCGCGAAAGCCGTTCCGGCCATGGCGGCGGACAAGGCGAGGGCTGCAGTAATGGTCTTCATGAATGACATCGTGTCTTCTCCCTGTGTGCCGCGTTTTGTCAAACCCCGCGGCGGTAGGGCAAGATTAGTTCAGCTTTGCAATCCCGTGCAAGTTTTCATCGCAGCGGCCCGGGCGCGGGCGGGTTATTTCACCGGTGGCCTTTCATTGCCGGATGGGAGGTCGTAAAGAAGGTCCACAATCAAATTTCTGGGAGCAGACCATGAAACCGGTGAAGTGGGGCATTCTCTCGACGGCGGATATCGGCGTGGCCAAGGTCATACCGGGCATGCTGAAGAGCAAGGACATCGACATTGTTGCGATTTCCTCGCGCAAGTTGAAAACAGCTGAAGCATGGGCTGCAAAGCTCGGCATCCCCAAAGCCTATGGCTCCTATGAAGAGATGCTGGCGGATCCCGAGATCGAGGCCATTTACAATCCGCTTCCCAACCACCTGCATGTCCCTTTGACGCTCGCGGCAGCCAGGGCGGGCAAGCATGTGCTGTGCGAAAAGCCCATCGCCATTACGGCGAAAGAGGCGATGCAGCTGAAAAAAGCGCCAAAGAACGTGCTGATCGCCGAAGCCTTCATGGTGCGTCACGCCACGCAGTGGATTGCGGTGCGCGAGCTGGTCAAAAAGAAGACGATCGGCGATGTGCGCGCCATTCAGGTTATGTTCTCCTATTTCAACCGCGACCCGAAAAATGTGCGCAACAAGGCGGATATCGGCGGTGGCGGCATGCTCGACATCGGCTGCTATCCAATCACCGTGTCGCGCTTTATCTTCGACGGCGAGCCCGCCCGGGTGACGGCCACCATTGACCGTGACCCCAAGTTCAAGACGGACCGTCTGGCAGGTGGCCTTGCCGATTTCGGCCAAGGGCGGCATCTGTCTTTCACGGTTTCGACACAGCTGGCGCCCTATCAGCGTGTCAATATCATGGGCACCAAAGGGCGGATTGAGGTTGAAATTCCCTTCAACGCCCCGCCCGACAGGCCCAATCGTTACTTCGTGCAGGGCATGGAGATGAATGTGGGCCAGTGGATGGAGCTTCCCGTCTCTGATCAGTATCAACTGCAGGCGGAGGCCTTTGGCCGCGTCATCCGCAAGAAGCAGAAGCCGTTCTGGGGGGTGGAGGACGCGATTCAGAACATGAAGATCCTCGACGCTTTCTTCCGCTCGGAAAAGAGCCGCAAATGGGAAAAGCCCTGAGGCGGTCTTAGGCCATTGACGGGAGCACCAGCCCTCACTATAAGCCCGCCATCCCGATGGGCCGGGAAGGCGGGCCGTCTGCTGCAAGGCATGCGGTCCTTCGTCTTTGAAGGCCAATCAACCGAATTTCAGAGAAGCAGGACCAAACCCATATGGCCAATACAAAATCGGCGAAGAAGGCAACCCGCGCCGCTGCCCGCCGTACCGAAGTCAACAAGAACCGCACCAGCCGCATCCGCACCTATGTGCGCAAGGTTGAAGAGGCGATCGCCTCTGGCAATCAGGCGGACGCGCAGGCCGCTCTCCAGGCTGCCCAGCCCGAACTGATGCGCGGTGCCCAGAAGGGCGTGCTGCACAAGAACACCGCGTCTCGCAAGGTGTCCCGCCTTGCCGCCCGTGTGAAGTCTCTCAAGGGCTGACCGCCACCCTCCTGGGTTGTGCCAGTTGGTTTTTTGCCAAACGCCGGACATTTGTCCGGCGTTTTTGCGTTTTACGGTCTGTTAACATTTATCCGGGGACGGATTGTCTCGCGCAGAAAATATCACTATATAACAAATAGTTACGCGATGTCTGCGAAACGCACGGGAAAGTCTCCCGCGAGGGGGCGGGCTTGGCGCGAAAGACCGCTGCAGGTTGCAGTGCCCGAGGGGGCGGCATGCTTGCCGCACCTGCCCTCAAAACCGGAGTTGATTCAGGGATTTACGGTTGGCCTTCGGAATGCGTGTTCAGCGCATTGCCTGTCAATCCCTGTCCGTGTACGGAGCGTTTCCTGAATCAGGTTGCCGCGCCCGACAGCGGTTTTGTAAGTTCCGGGGCGTGGACGGGCCATACGGCCTGAGGTCCGCATCGAGAAAACGGGATCAGGGTCTCGCAGTGAGATGCCCAAGGTCCCGGCAAGCGGTCAGTGGTGGCGTATGCCGGGTGTTCAGCCTGGGCGGAGCCATGTTGTGTTTGTGTGAGTCATTGGCGTGTGTCGGGGTCGGAAAGCAGGAATGGTTCGTCAATGACAACAGGGCAGGGGCAGAACATGATCTCATCTGACAGTCCGGCATTCAGTTCAGGATTGCAGATCGCTTAGCAGCTTACTGGCACGGGACGACCTGACGGTTGGGTATCTAAGCTCAGCCGCAATGAAAAGGCGCGCCACAGAATGCGCGCAAAGGGATGCGGAAGAATGACTGTTTTGGCGGACGTGAAAGCAAAGTGGGACCGTGTTGCGCAACGCTTGCGCGCCGAACTTGGAGAAGACCTTTATACGTCGTGGTTTGCCCGTATGGAGATCGAGGATTTCGGTTCCGCCCGTCTCACCGTTTCCGTCCCCACCCGCTTTCTCAAGTCCTGGATCGAAACCCACTATATTTCCAAGTTGCAGAAGATCGGCGAAGCCGAACTGGGCCCGCTCGATACGGTGCATGTGCGGGTCCGCACACGTGGCATCGCTGTGCTCCGGCAGCAGGCTGAGGGCGCTTCCGCCACCGCTGCGCAGCAGCCTGCTGCGCCGCCGCAGCCGCAAGCATCCGTGCTTGCTGCAGCGCAGGCCCAGGCGATGGACCGCGGACCCCAACTCGACCCCGGCCAGACGTTTGAAACCTTTGTGGTCGGCTCTTCCAATCAACTGGCGCATGCCGCGATGAGCCGCGTGGCTGATGCAGCACCGGGAGCGGCCATCAGCTTCAACCCGCTGTTTGTTCATGCCGGTTCGGGCCTCGGCAAGACGCATCTGCTGTCGGCCGTGGCGCACCGCATCTGCGAGCGCCGGCCGGACCGCCGCGTGATGTTCCTTACCGCTGAGCGCTTCATGATCAATTTCGTCATGGCGCTGCGCCAGCGCGATACGCTGGCCTTCAAGGACCAGTTCGCGGCGATCGACGTGTTGCTGATCGACGATTTTCAGTTCCTGCAGGGCAAGACCATGCAGCAGGAATTCTGCAACGCCTTCAATTCGCTCGTTGACTCGCGCCGCCAGGTAGTCGTGGCGGCGGATGTGCCGCCCGCCCAGCTTGACGCCATCGACCAGCGCATGCGCTCGCGCCTGATGGGCGGGCTCGTCGTCGATATCGAATTGCCGGATCTTGAGACCCGCCGCCGCATTCTGCAAAGCCGCTACGAGACGATGCAGAAGCGTGACGCGTCGGTGATGATCCCGGATGACGTTCTCGAGTTCATCGCCAACCGTATCACTGGCACTGGCCGCGAACTCGAAGGCGCGCTGAACCGCATTGCCGCTTATCAGCAGTTCAACAATGCCGCTGTCACGCTCGACCTCGCCTCACTGGTGCTGCGCGACATGCAGGCGAGCCCCGATGGCTCGCGCATCAAGATTGACGACATCCTGAAGATCGTGGGCCGGCACTTCAATGTGGGCCGCACGGATCTTCTCTCACCGCGCCGCGCGCGGAGCGTTGTCGTGCCGCGCCAGATCGGCATGTATCTGGCCAAGAAGATGACGGCGCGTTCGTTGCCTGAAATCGGCCGCCGCTTTGGAGGGCGGGATCATTCCACGGTTCTCCATGCGGTGCGCAAGATCGAGGATCAGATCAAGACGGACGACAAGCTCGCCCGTGAGGTGGCCCTGCTGATCCGTCTCGTTGAACAGGGTTGAAAAACGAGCGATATCTCTTGAACTAGACGCCTAACCAGGCCAAAGTTCTCGCCCCAGTCGCAATGGCGGGGAAGAAAACAGAACGAGGGATCGTCCGGTTATGCGTGTCACCATTGAAAGGTCAGCCTTTCTCAAGGCGCTCACCCATGTTCAGAGCGTTGTGGAGCGCCGCAACACGATACCGATACTGTCCAACGTGCTGCTGCAGGCGGCGGATGGTCAGTTGAAGCTGACGGCCACCGATCTTGATATCGAGATCGTCGAAAGCGTTCCTGCCGAAGCGGCGAAAAGTGGCGCCGCCACCGTGCCCGCCCACATGCTGTATGACATCGTGCGCAAGCTGCCCGATGGCGCGCAACTGGAACTTGAGAAGGCGGGAGACGGCCAGCGCGTCTCGATCTTCGCCGGCCGTTCTCGCTTCTCGCTGCAGGCCCTGCCGCCGGAGGATTTCCCGGACCTGGCCGCTGGAGACTTCCCCAACAACTTCGCTGTGTCGGCGATCGACCTCAAGGGTCTCATCGAGAAGACGCGTTTTGCCATCTCGACCGAAGAGACGCGCTACTACCTCAACGGCATCTATCTCCACGAAGTGCCGGGCGTGAGCATGCTGCGGGCTGTGGCGACCGACGGCCACCGGCTGGCGCAGGCGCAGATTGCGCGGCCAGAAGGCGCCAAGGGCATGCCGGGCGTGATCGTGCCGCGCAAGACGGTGCTGGAAGTCGTCAAGCTGTTTGAGGGCGTTGAAGGGGCTGTTGAGGTGTCTCTGTCGGCCGCGAAGATCCGGTTTGCCGCGGGCGATCTGGTGCTCACCTCCAAGCTGATCGACGGCACTTTCCCGGATTACGAGCGCGTCATTCCGCGCAACAATGACAAGACGCTTGAACTCGACACCAAGGCCTTTGCATCGGCGGTTGACCGGGTCTCGACCATCTCGATGGAGAAGGGCCGCGCCGTGAAATTGCAGATTGGCGGCAACAAGGTGGTGCTGACCGTCAACAACCCGGATTCGGGCTCGGCGGAAGAGGAAGTGGCCTGTGCCTATGGGGCTGATCCGCTCGAAATCGGCTTCAACTCGCGCTACCTGATGGATGTCGCAGGGCAGATGAAGTCAGACGGCATGCAATTCCTGCTGGCCGATGCCGGCTCCCCCACCATCGTGCGCGATCCCGGTGATGAGCAGGCCCTCTATGTGCTGATGCCCATGCGGGTGTAAGCCTCCTCCTTGTGACCGATTCTCCCACCCTCGCCATCCGCCGGCTGACGCTGACGGACTTCCGCAACTATGCGGGCCTGCGCCTCGCAACGGGCGTCAGCCTCATCGCGCTCAGCGGCGCCAATGGGGCGGGGAAAACCAACATTCTCGAAGCCGTCTCCCTTCTGGCCCCGGGCCGGGGCCTGCGCGGCACGCCTTTTGATGAATTGCCACGCCAGGGTGGCCCCGCCAGCTGGGCCATTGCCGCCGAGGCTGAAACGCCTGCAGGCCCGGTGTCCATCGGCACTGGCTGGAGCGGCCAGTCTGAGGCGGGCGATGGCGGCGGCCGCCTTGTGGTGATCGACGGCGAGGTCCAGAGGAGTTCCGGGGCGCTCGGGCACCATATGCGGGTGCTGTGGCTGACCCCCGCCCAGGACCGGCTGTTCGCCGGCCCGGCGTCTGAGCGGCGGCGCTTCCTCGACCGGCTGGTGGCGGCCTTCGACCCAGAGCATGGCGCCCGCATCCTTGTCTTCGAGAAGGTGATGCGCGAGCGCAACCTGCTGCTGGAGGAACAACGTCCCGATCAAGCCTGGCTCTCCAGTCTCGAAGCCCACATGGCGGAGGCTGCGGTGGCGATTTCAGCCGCCCGGTTGGTTGGATTGGAGGCGCTCCAGACCCATATATCGGAGGGTCGCGACGCCAGTTCCTTTCCGTGGGCGGATGTTGCCGTGGAAGGCGAGATCGAGAGCCTCGTGGCGGCAAAGCCGGCCGTGCAAGTCGAGGACGAATATCGTAAAGTTCTCCGCGATTCGCGGGGGCTGGACCGGGCTGCAGGCCGCACCCTCAGGGGGCCGCACCGGAGCGATCTGGTTGTGGCTCACGGGGTAAAGCAGATGCCCGCCGGACAGTGCTCCACGGGCGAGCAGAAGGCGCTGCTGATTGGCCTTGTGCTGGCGCAGGCCAGGGCGGTGAAGGCGCTGGCGGGGTCTCCGCCGATCCTGCTGCTCGACGAGGTGGCGGCGCATCTGGACCGGGCGCGGCGGAAGAGTTTGCTGGAGGCTTTGGCGGCCCTCGGGGCGCAAAGCTGGATGACGGGAACAGACGCCCAGCTGTTCGAAGCAATTGGCGATCATGGCGTGATCTTCCATGTGGAGGACGGCCAGGTCAGGGAAGTGATGGAACGCTGATGTCAGATTCGGAAAACACCGGTAATGGCGGCACCTATGATGCAGAATCGATCCGGGTCCTGAAGGGCCTTGATGCGGTGCGCAAGCGCCCTGGCATGTATATCGGCGACACCGACGACGGCTCGGGCCTTCATCACATGGTCTATGAGGTCGTGGACAACGCGATCGATGAGGCGCTGTCGGGCCACGCCACGCATGTTACCGTTACGCTCAATGCTGACGGCTCCTGCACGGTGACGGACAATGGCCGCGGCATTCCCACCGACATTCACAAGGGTGAGGGCGTTTCGGCTGCCGAAGTGATCATGACCCAGCTTCACGCCGGCGGTAAGTTCGACCAGAACTCCTACAAGGTTTCCGGCGGCCTGCATGGCGTGGGCGTGTCTGTCGTCAATGCGCTCTCGACCAAGCTCAAGCTCACCATCTTCCGCGATGGCAAGGAGCACTTCATGAGCTTCAGCCATGGCGATCCGGATGCGCCGCTGAAAGTGGTGGGTGATGCCCCAGGCAGGCGCGGCACGGAAGTGACGTTCCTTCCCTCGCCTGAAACCTTCACGAAAACCGAGTTTGACTTTGCAACGCTCGAGCACCGCCTGCGTGAGCTGGCCTTTCTCAATTCGGGTGCGCGCATCATCCTCACCGACAGGCGCGGCGTGGAGGAGAAGGCCGTCGAATTGTTTTACGAGGGTGGCATCGCGGCCTTTGTGCGCTATCTCGACCGGACCAAGCAGGCTGTTCTTCCAGAGCCGATCATGATCCATGGCGAGAAGGACGGCATCACAGTTGATTGCGCCCTGTGGTGGAACGACAGCTATCATGAGAACGTGCTGTGCTTTACCAATAATATTCCGCAGCGCGATGGCGGTACGCACCTCGCGGGCTTCCGGGGTGCGTTGACGCGTGTCGTCAACAATTACGCCAATGACTCCGGCATCGCCAAGAAGGAGAAGGTGCAGCTGACAGGCGATGATGCGCGTGAAGCGCTCACCTGCGTGCTCTCCGTCAAGGTGCCGGACCCAAAGTTCTCGTCGCAAACCAAGGACAAGCTGGTGTCGTCTGAGGTGCGCCCGGTGGTTGAAAACCTGGTGAACGAGCAGCTCGGCGCCTGGTTCGAGGAACATCCGAGTGAGGCGAAGTCCATTGTCTCGAAGGTCGTCGAAGCCGCCGCCGCGCGCGAAGCCGCCCGCAAGGCGCGCGAATTGACACGGCGCAAGGGCGCGCTCGATATCTCCTCGCTTCCCGGCAAGCTGGCGGATTGCCAGGAGCGCGATCCGGCGAAGTCCGAACTCTTCATCGTCGAGGGTGACTCGGCCGGTGGCTCCGCCAAGCAGGCCCGCCACCGCGAGCGGCAGGCTGTTCTGCCCCTGCGCGGCAAGATTCTCAACGTCGAGCGCGCGCGCTTCGACAAGATGCTGTCGTCGGCTGAGATCGGCACATTGATCACCGCGCTCGGCACCGGCATCGGGCGCGAGGAATTCAACGTTGAGAAGCTGCGTTACCACAAGATCATCATCATGACGGACGCCGACGTTGACGGCGCCCACATCCGTACGCTGCTCCTGACCTTCTTCTACCGGCAGATGCCTGAGGTGATCGAGCGCGGCCATCTCTATATTGCGCAACCGCCGCTCTACAAGGTGAAGCGCGGTTCATCCGAACAGTACCTCAAGGACTCGAAGGCGCTGGAGGACTACCTCGTCGATACCGGCCTCGAGAACACGTCGCTGATTCTTGCCGATGGCACGGAACGCGGCGGTGCCGACCTTCGTGCTATCGTGGAGGAAGCGCTATCGATCCGCTCGGCGCTCGATGCGCTGCATTCGCGCTACCCGCGCCCGCTGATCGAACAGGCGGCAATCGCCGGCGTACTGAATCCGGAGGTGCTTGCAAGCACCGCGCAGGCGCAGGATGCCGCCGCCTATATTGCCCGCCGCCTTGACGTGATCGCCGAAGAGACTGAGCGCGGATGGACGGGCGAGCCCACGGCCGATGGTGGCCTGAGCTTCACCCGCGAGGTGCGCGGCGTCAGGGAAAGCTGGACGCTCGATGGCAAGCTGATCGGTTCTGCCGATGCGCTGCGCCTTGACCGGAAGGCCGGCCAGCTTCAGGAAATCTACAGCTCCCCTGCAAGGCTGCGCCGCAAGGATGGCGAGACCGTCATTCATGGGCCCACGTCGCTGCTTGATGCGGTCTTTGCCTTTGGCCGCAAGGGCATCGCGCTGCAGCGCTATAAAGGGCTGGGCGAGATGAACCCCGAACAGTTGTGGGAAACGACGCTGGATCCCAATGTGCGTACGCTGCTCCGGGTGAAAGTGGCAGAGCTCGACGAGGCGGACGATATCTTCACAAAGCTGATGGGCGATGTGGTGGAGCCGCGCCGTGACTTTATCCGCGAAAACGCGTTGAGCGTCGCCAACCTCGACGTCTGATATCTCAGGCGGCTACTGTTTCGCGCCTGCGCTGCAGTGCCGCGCGCAGGACGCCATCTGTCTCAGCCGCGCGGTTGGCATAGCTGTGGTGCATCAGCACATGTTCTAGCGCGCTGAGGCCGATGTCTTTTGCCCGCTCAGGCGTGAGGCTGGAAAGATGATCCGCCACGTCCTTGCCGTCTCTCGCGATCAGTACCTGCTCACCGGGTTTCAGAAAATAGCCGATGCCTTCCCAGTGATCGGTGATCACGCATGCCCCGGCGCCGGTGGCCTCGAAGAGTCGCGTTGCTGGACAAAATCCGGTTGCCACCGCGCCCTCGCGTGTGAGGTTGAGCACTGCAAGACAGGAGCCGTTGAAGCCGTTGTGATCTGAACTGTAGACATGGCCCCGTTTCGTGACGTTGGGCGGAACCCATTTTTCATCCCACCCCGCACCGCCCAGAATGAACCGGCGCGCCGCCATGAGCTTTGCCGGCATGAGGAAGAACTCTTCCATTCGCGCATCACGATCCGGCAGGCGGTTGCCGAGAAATCCGAGATCACTAGAAAAGCGTGGCTCCGCCGTGACAGGATGATGGGTTGCGGGATCAAGCCCGTTGTAGACCGGTGTGCAGACCCTTGCCTTTAGCGCCGTATAGCCTGCAATGACGGGCGGGCCACCGCCATTGGTCATGACGCCATCAAGCTGGGGCATGGCCTGCCGGAGCGGATGAAGATCATTGCGGCGGATTTCCTTTAATGTTGTGGACGGGTCCACATCCCAGAACAGGCGCACAGCGTCTGGCCGAGCGACTGCCAGCAGGCTTGTCAGGAGTTCATTGTCAAAGACACCGACATTGCTTGCCTTGATGACGACCTCTGCATGGGCCGCCTCAGCCGCTACATGTCGAACACCTTCAACGGTTGGCGGATAGACAACGCAACGGCACCACTCCGGCGCCTCCATGTCCCGGTGCTGCTGACGATCCCTGGCAATTGGTTCATAGAAGGTGATGCTGTAGCCCAGGGAAGCCAGGTTGCGGAGCAGCCCGCGATAGTAAGTTGCTGTGCTGTTCCAGTAGGATGACAGCAGGCTTGAACCGTAGAAGGCGATACGCGTCATGCGGGCTCCGGCGTGTTGGCCTTAAGGCAATGGACTTTGACGGGTCGATCGGGACTGCGGTGAAGGCTTCCTTGGCAGGCAGCCGATCTTGCTCATGCGACCAGCCCCCGCGCCTCCAGTTCGCGGCGCGCTTCTTCGACCATGTCCACGGCCGTCTGGTGGGCCACCCACTGGGTCAGTTCGGCGAGGCCCTCGCTGAAGTTCTTCCCTGCCTGAAAGCCGAGCTTGGTGCTGGCTTTGGTGACATCGCCAAAACAGTGCCGGATGTCGCCAGTGCGGCCCTTGCCGGAAATCTCGGGCGTTATCTCGCTGCGGCCCATGGCTTCCGCCAGAAACCTGGTGATGTCGAGGACTGAGCGGTCCTGACCGCTGCCGATATTGAAGATCTCTCCTGCAATGCCTGGCTGCTCCAGTGCCATCACGAAGGCGCGCGCCACATCATCCACATGCACGAAATCGCGGCGCTGCAGGCCATCCTCGAAGATTACTGGCCGATGACCGTTCAGCAGGCGCGAGGCAAAGATCGCCAGCACGCCCGTGTAGGGATTGGAAAGCGATTGGCCAGAGCCATAAACATTGAACAGCCGCAGCGCCACGCCTTCCATGCCATAGGCCCCAGCGAGCGTAAGGGTCAGCTGCTCTTGTACATATTTGGTCAGCGCATAAACGGACGCGAGGGAGGGTTGCTTCCATTCGGGCGTCGGGATTGCAATAAGGGGTTGGCCTTGCTCGTCAAGCGGTTCCCAGCCCACCGCGGGGGAAAGCCGAAGGCCCCGCGAGGCATTTTCAACAAGGCTGCCGTCACGTCTTCGGTACAGGCCCTCGCCATAGATGCTCATGGAAGAGGCAACAATGACCCGCCGCACATTGCGCTTGATGAGTGATTCCATCAGGGCCGCTGTAGC
Source organism: Hyphomicrobiales bacterium (assembly GCA_040383265.1). Taxonomy (GTDB): domain Bacteria; phylum Pseudomonadota; class Alphaproteobacteria; order Rhizobiales; family Aestuariivirgaceae; genus Aestuariivirga. Next base: position 8,319 of record JBEIDW010000023.1, on the reverse strand, counting down.
AAGGTCGTTTCCTGAGACATAACGCTCAACAGCATACATGCTCTGGCCCACCCCGACTTCCGCTGCGAGGTGAATGACCGCATCAGCGCCACTCAACGCGCGGCTGAGAGCCGTCGCATCGCGCACATCGCCCACGATCAGCTCGGCATCAGGTGAAAGTCCTGCTGGCTTCTGCCCACGGTGAACTTGTTCGACGAGTGAATCGAGAATCCGGACGTTATATCCCTTCTTCAAAAGATGATGGGTGACATGTCTTCCGACGAAGCCGGCACCGCCGGTGACAAGCACAGTATCCACGCGCATGGTCCTCTCTTCAGGTGGTGCCCCCGCCCAAACAGCTTGCAGACCCAAATCTGACCGAAGGAAAACAAAGAAACTTCAGCAAAGTTCCAAGGAGTGCTCAAAAACCGCCGATATGACCGCTCATCTGTGTACTCAACACAATGACCGCAGAATATCTACTTATACGCGTAAAATTCTCCTTTAATTTACCGTCAGCCCCGCCACTCCAATCCCGGTGAGATGGCTGGATCAGCCAGAAGGCTCCGTGCGGCGTGCTCGTCGGTGACCAGCGTGTTGCAGCCGATGGCGCGGATGACGGCAAGAATAGCCCCGGCACGCTGCTTTCCGCCGCTCGCCAGCACGATGTGCCGGGCCGACTTCACAGCCTCGATTCCAACCGACATGGTGCGGCGGTTGAGCGGATGGTCGATGAGCCCGCCTGAGCCATCGATGAAATTACACATGATGTCGGCTCTGCAGCCAAGGTTTAGAAGCTCTTCCGCATCCGCTGCAGTGATGATGTTGCGCACCAGAGAGCCTGATTGATCCGAAATCTCGCCCGCACTTACCACCGCCATGTCGAGCGCGGAGGCCAGCGCGGTGAGGCGGTTGATGCCGCAATCCTCCATCAGCCGGCGCTTCGTCTCCGCGCTGTCAACCACCAGCGGGGCCGGGAACAAGAAGCACTCGGCCTGCAGCGCCGTGGCCAGACGCCAGGAGAATTCGAAAGGGTTGGCGAATTGCGCCTCGACAGCGCCCCCCATCAGCGACATGACCCTCACGCCAGAGCGCTTAGGCGGGTTGAAACTCGTGAGCGCGGCACTCAGAGTGCGGCCCCAGCCGACGCCAATGCTCATCCCGTCGATGATCGTCTCGGAGAGGAATTTGCCCAGCGCCAGTCCGATCGCGGCGGAGGTCTTGTCACGGTCAGGCGGCGCAGGGACAACGATGGCTTCGTCAATATCCAGCGCGCGCTCGAGTTTCAGCGCGAGTTCGATCAGCTCATGGCTTCCTTCGCCGATTGAGAATTTCACCTCCCCCCGCTGGCGGGCTTCCTCGAGAAGCCGGATCACGGTCGAGCGCCCGAGGCTCAGTTGTTCGGCCACTTCGCTTTGGGTGAGGCCGAAGGCGTAATAGAGCCAAGCCGCGCGCAGACGCAGCGATGCGTCATCCGCATAAGCCGGTGCGGCGGTACGCTTGAGTTTAGCCATGCGAAGCCGCGATCACAAATTCAGCCAGCGCCGTGTTCACCTGCCGCGCGCCTTCGACATGCGGAAGGTGGCCGGCATCTGGGACGATGAGAGACGTTCCGCCGAAGTTTGAAAGGCGGGCTTCCTCCAGCGGGTTAATGGCATCGCGTTCACCCCAGATCACGAGGCGCGCAATGCCGGTTTGAGCAACGGATGCTGCCTTGCGGGCGAGAGTGTCCTCGTTGTTGTGGAGGGTCGCGGCGATGCGGCGGAGCGCCTCCCGCGTGCCTGGTTGCGCAAGCTGGTTCAAGACACGTTGAACCGTCATCCTGTTGATCAGCAGGGGCTTTGTGACGAGGCGGCTCAAAAGCACTGCGGCTTCCTCTGGCGTGGTGAGTTCGGAGTAGTTTCTCAGGAACTCATGGTCGATGCCGCTGCCAAGGCCCGCCGGAGCGATGAGAGAAAGAGACATCACGCTGCCCGGCGCTTCAGTGGCCAGTTCCAAGGCAATCGCCCCACCAAGCGAATGGCCAAGAAGATGGGCCTTTTCGATGCCTTGCGCCTTCAGCGTATCAGCCACCTTGCCTGCAAGGTGCTGGAGGCTGCCGTCGCCCACATCGGCTGTGGACTCGCCATGTCCCGGCAGGTCCAGCGAATGGACGCGCGCCACCGGCAGCAGGGCAGCGACATTCCCGGCCCAGGAGAGGCGGTCCGAGCCAAAGCCATGAATCAGCACGAGGTCCTGGCCCTGGCCGCCGAGCGTCTTGAAGGCGAGAGATGCCATCACGCCTCGTCGATGACGGCCAGCACCGTTCCCACGCGGGCGATTTCATCGGCGGGCACGCGGATATCGCGGAGCGTGCCTGATGCCGGCGCTTCGATCTCCATCGTCAGCTTCGGCGTGGTGATGGTAAGCAGCATTTCGCCTTTCTCCACCCTGTCACCGGGGGACTTGGCCCAATAGTCGATCTGCGCTTCCTCGATCTCATTGCCAAGCTGCGGCATGACGACGTCAGTGCTCATGTGATCATTCCTCTCTTCAAAGCGCCTTGCGGGCCAGTTCGATATCGTTCCAGCTTCTGATGCCGCGCCGGTTGGTGTGCTTTTCCGGATACATTTCCGAGGTGACGATCTGGATGATATCATCGGCCTGCGGGAAATAGCTTGTCTCCATCTCTGCACCTGGAACAATCCAATTGGGCGAGCCCAGTACGCGCGGCGCGGACTTGAGGCTGCTGAAGGTGAAGCGCGTGAGGTTCGCCGCAAGTGTCATGGCGAAGGAGCCACGCTCGGAAGCCTCCGTTACCACCAGAAGATGGCCAGTCTTCTTCACCGAGGCAATGACCGGATCATAGTTGAAGGGCACCAGCGAGCGCGCATCGATCACTTCAAGTGACAGGCCGTAATTCTCTTCGAGTTGTTGTGCGGCAGCGAGCGCGGGGAACAGCGAGGGGCCGATGGTCAGCACCGTTGCATCGCGGCCCTCGCGCTTCACATCGGGCTCACCCATGGCGATACGGTAATAGTCCGCCGGAACGCCCTCGCCCTGGAACGTTTCGACAGTATCATAAAGCCGCTGGCTTTCGAAGAACACCACGGGGTCTTCGCTGGACAAGGCCGAGGCCATCAGACCCTTCGCGTCATAGGGCGTTGCGGGATAGAGCACCTTGAGGCCGGGAATATGGGCGACAAGCGCTGTCCAGTCCTGCGAGTGCTGCGCGCCATACTTGCTGCCCACCGAACAGCGCAGCACCACGGGCAGCCTCAAAATGCCAGCTGACATGGAATGCCACTTGGCCATCTGGTTGAAGATCTCATCTCCCGCGCGGCCAATGAAATCGCCATACATCAGTTCGATGAGGCTGCGGCCTCCCTCCAGCGCATGGCCTACGGCTGTGGCCACAATGGCCGCTTCCGAGATTGGTGAATTGAACAGCCGCTCGTACGGCAGAATGTCCGACAGGCCGCGATAGACGCCGAAGGCGCCGCCCCATTCGCGGCATTCCTCGCCATAGGCGATCAGGCGTTCATCGTGGAGCATGTGATGGAGGATCGCCTCGAATAGCCCGTCCCGATAGGTGATGGCGCGCATGGCGGAGAGCTTCTGGCCATCGGGGCCAATCCCGGTGCGTGACTTCTTCTGGTCCTGCCGGATGCGCGCCGAGGTTTCGGGTGCGGCAAGCAATTTGACCTCGCCCTCCGGAACGGGAATGTTCACGTTGGAGAACATCAGGCGGCCGATCAGCGTGGGGTCCGCCGGAACGTCGATGCTCGGAGCTGCCTCTGGATTGACAGCCGCGCGGGTGATAGCGGTGATGGCGGAGGTGACATCAGCCTTCATCTGCTCAACCGCACCTGCATCGAGAATGCCCTCGCCGATCAGCCGCGCCGCAAAGCTGGCGATGGCGTCATGCTGGTCCCAGGCGGCGATTTCCTCCTTTGTTCGGTAGGCATTGGCATCGGTCGTCGAGTGGCCGCTGAAGCGGTAGCACTCGATGTCCAGCAGTGCCGGGCCATTGCCGTCAAGAAGCAGTGAGCGTTTGCGGGCCACCGCATCGGCAACTGCCAGCGGGTTCGTGCCGTCCACCGTTTCGGCATGCATGGCTTGCGGGTTAATGCCCGCGCCAATCCGTGACAGCCTGTCCCATCCCATGGTCTCGCCGATGGTCTGGCCACCCATCGCATAGAAATTGTTGGTGAAGCAGAAGAGAACTGGAAGGCGACCCTTTTTTTCATCCGTCCACAGATTATCATACTGCGCCATGGAGGCGAAATTCATCGCCTCGAACACGGGCCCGCATCCGGTTGAGCCATCGCCACTCATGGACACGGCAATGGAATCGGCGCTGGCAAGCTTCTTGCGGAGTGCGGCACCTGTGGCAATGCCGGCGGACGCGCCGACGATGGCGTTGTTCGGGTAAGCGCCGAAGGGCGTGAAGAAGGCATGCATCGAACCGCCCATGCCGCCGTTGAAACCATTGGCCTTCATGAAAATCTCGACCAGCAGCCCGAAGAGCAGAAAATTCTCCGCCATGCTGGTGACGGCGGAAGTGGGAATATGTGCCTCGACTGCCTTGAGCAGTGCGCCCTTCTGGTGGCTCTCCATGATGCGGGCGAGATCATCCGTCCCGAGTTGGGCGATGGCCGAGAGGCCCTTGGCGATGAATTCGCCGTGGCTGCGGTGGCTGCCGAAGATATGGTCGTCCGGCGTCAGCGCCAGCGCGGCTCCCACCGCTGCTCCTTCCTGCCCAAGCGAAAGATGCGCCGGGCCTTTGTAGACGTAACTGATGTCCTGATAGCTGCCCTTGGCCTTGAAGGATCCGAGCATGGTTTCGAACTCCCGCACCAGCATCATGTGGCGCAGCACGTCGACCAATGTCCTGTCGCCGCGCCTCCTGCGTTCCTCCACGAAGGGAACCTCATAGGCATGGAGCGGAATGTCGGGAAACGCCAGCGTGGCAGGCTTGCGGAAGGAGGCGGGATCAATGTGCAGGGATTTGGGCATGGAAAACTCATGGGGAAACAATTGCGTTTCATCATACGCAATTGTAGCTGCGGCGTCATCCAAAACCGCATGGCCCGGGCGGGCCTGCCCCCTGCGCCGGGGATATGGCTTCGCCTCCGCAGGGTGCTAATCTGCTGACCGAGAGGAACCCCCAATGAGCAGCACCTTCCCCAAAGCCACCCTCGCCAACTGGCGGCAGCACCCCGCCAGCCTGTGGGGCTTCACCCATGTCGATGCGCTGATACCTGTCGCCCCGATCAGCGCAGGCGGCGGTGCCCCGCTTCCGCAAGGTGAGAAGCTCGACCTGTCCAGCATCTCGTTCGAATGGCAAGGCAAGCGCATGACGGTACCGGAGGCGCTCGCCGCCACCCACACGGATGGCTTTCTGGCTCTGAGGCACGGTGCTGTTGCCGCCGTGCAGCATATCCATCAGCAGGCCGCTGACCGGCACATCGTGTTCTCCGTCAGCAAGTCCATCACCGCCACGATGGCCGGTGTGCTGGTGGAGCAGGGCGCACTGGATCCCGACGCGCTTGTTACCCGCTATGTGCCCGAAGCCAAAGGTTCCGCCTATGGCGATGCAACCGTGCGCCATGTTCTGGACATGACGGTGAGCGTTCGCTTCACGGAAGATTATCTTGATCCCATGGGTGATGTGGCGCGTTACCGCGTGGCGATGGGCTGGAACCCGCCCGGTGCGATTGGTGGCGAGGCCGGGCTTCATCAGTTCATCGTGTCGATTCCAAAAGGCGATCACCCCCATGGTGAGCGCTTCCACTATGTTTCGCCCAATTCCGACATGCTGGGCTGGATTTTGGAGCGGGCCAGCGGCTTAACCACCGCGGAACTTCTGACACGCCATATCTGGCAGCCCATGGGCATGGAGCATGACGCCTTCATCACGGTAGACCGTTATGGTGCGGCGCGCACTGCAGGCGGCATCTGCACCAGCCTCTCCGATCTCGCGCGCTTTGGTGAACTCATGCGCGGCAAGGGCATTTACGGCGGGCGGCGGATCATTCCAGAAAGCTGGGTTGACGACATTTTGCGCAACGGCGACTTCGGCCAGTGGCGCAAGGGTGATCTGGTCGCGTTGTTCCCGCAGGGCCGCTACCGCTCCAAATGGTATCTGGCCGATCCTGCATCGCGCGTTCTCTGTGCCGTGGGCATTCACGGTCAATGGATCTACGTTGATTATGCAACGGGCATGGTGGCGGTGAAGCAGTCCTCCCAGCCCATTCCCGCCGATGATGCGATGGATCACCTGACGCTCGCCCTGTTCCGCGCCATCTCGGACGCGCTGCGGTGAGTGAATTAACATGACCCATCATGAACGCGATGAAGCCTGGCGGCGCGAGGCGGTGCTGGGCCTCTACGCGGAGCGGCCATTTGCCGAACCGCCTGCTGCCATCCGCATCTGGAGTTATGCTGATCAACTGTCCGCTGCTGGAGGCGAAACGCTGCGCCTCCATACCTCAACCAATGCGAAGCGCTATGGCGTGGAGGTGATCCGTGATGGTGCCAAGCCGGCAGTCGTCTTCCGCCGCGAGGGCCTCGAAGGCCGGTGGCGGGATACGCCGCAGGAGTGCTCTGTCACTGGCTGTGGCTGGTCCGTGACGCTTGAGATTCCAATCCCTGATGACTGGACATCCGGCGGCTATATCATCCGCAGCTTTGCCAGCGAGGAGGGGCGCGGCAGCGACACGCATGAGCACATCTTCCTTGTCAGGCCCACTGCCGCAGCGTCCAAACGCGGGAGACTTCTGCTCATTGCCGCAACGGCCACCTGGACGGCCTATAATGATTGGGGTGGCTCCAATCATTATCAGGGCACTTGCGGCCCGAATGGTGATCGATTCTCGCCGGTTCTGAGCCTCGCCCGTCCGCTGGCCAAGGGCTTTGTCAGCCTGCCGCCAGAGGCGCCGCGTGCCGTGCTGCTGGATGATCCGCCGATCAATTCGGAGCCCCGCTACCCGCACATGGAATGGGCCTATGCCAACGGCTATTCCAAGAAATACATGTCCTCTGGCTGGGCCAGCTTCGAGCGCCATTTCGTCAGCTGGGCTGAGGCGCAAGGCTATGCGCTCGACATTATCAGCCAGACTGACCTGCATTACCGCCCGCATCTGATTGACGGTTACCCTTGCATCGCTCTTGTTGGCCATGACGAGTACTGGTCATGGCAAATGCGCGATGCGATTGACGCCTATGTGGAGAGCGGCGGGCGCATCGCGCGCTTTGCCGGAAACTTCATGTGGCAGATCAGGTTGGAGGATGAAGGCCAGCAGCAGACTTGCTACAAGTATCTCGCGCGCGCGGAAGATCCTTACATGCGCTCCGGCCCCCGCCATTTGGTGACTGAATCCTGGGAAGCGCCGGAGATCGGCAGGCCGGGTGCTGCGAGCTTCGGCCTCAACGCCACGCATGGGCTTTATGCCAGCTGGTCTGGCTGTTCGCCGCGTGGCACCAAGGGCTTTCCCATCTACCGCCCGGAACACTGGGCCTTCGCCAACACCGGGCTTTACTACGGCGATATCCTCGGCGGCCAGTCGCGTATATTTGGCTATGAGGTTGATGGGCTTCCGTATGAAATCCGCGGCGGCCTTCCCTATCCGGCGGAGCCGGAAAGTGCTCCGGCTGGCATTGAGATTCTGGGCCTGGGCCTGTCTTCCACCATCGAGGAAGGCCCGACCATTTTGCCGGGCCGCAGCTTTCTCGGGCTCGAGGATGGCGAATATGTTGCCTCGGTACTGACGGGCCGCAGCGATGCGGAGGCCATTGAACGCACCAAGCGCGGCTGCGGCATGATCGTGAACTTCCGGAAGGGCCGGGGTGATGTCTTCCATGCTGGATCAAGCGACTGGATCATCGGCCTTTCCCGCAAGGACGATATGGTCATGCAGGTGACGCGGAATGTGCTGAACCGCTATCTCGCGGCAGGTGCCTGATCTGCGGCCGCGGAAAAGGATGCAGCTATTGCAGCGTGCCGAGATAGTAGACAAGTGACAGGATGCGCTGCTGCGCCATCTCATCTGCCATTGACGCCTGATCCGGCGTTACCGGCGCGGCGCTCTTGCGGTAACGGTCACCCCACAGCGGCATGTCGCGCGTGCCATGGGCAGCAACGACGGAGCTTCCCTCAATGATCTCATAGACCTTCTGCACGGGATAGATGCCGCCATTGCGCGCGGCAATGAGCGCAAGGTTGGGTGCGGGCGTCTTGAGGAACTGCCCGATTGGCCCGTCTCCCAGCCCCTCAAGGCCATGGTGTCAACGCCGGAGTAAAATTGGGCCACGCGGCGGCGTAAAAGTCGACCACCTGGCCCATGGGGAAAGGTGCCG
>JBEIDW010000022.1:0-33297 GCA_040383265.1 Hyphomicrobiales bacterium | reverse complement strand
CTTACGCCTTGTGCGCGCACCTCCTGCGGCAGTTGCGCTTCCGCCAGTTTCACGCGGTTTTGCACGTTCACGGTATTGATGTCTGGGTTCGTGCCAACGGCGAAAGTAATGGTCAGCGTATAGCTGCCGTCATTGCCGCTCGTGGACTTCATGTAGAGCATGTTGTCCACGCCCACGACGCGGGATTCAATGGGCTGCGCCACCGTCTGCTGCACAACTTCGGCGCTAGCGCCCGCATAGTTGGCTGTTACCGAAACCTGCGGCGGCACGATATTGGGGAACTGTGCCACGGGGATCTGGTTCATCGCCACAAGGCCGGCAATGGTGATCACGAGCGAGATGACGACCGCCAGTCTTGGCCTGTCGATGAGGATGCTGGAGAACATGGATCAGACCTCCGGCTTGACTTCAGTTGCGTCCACCACCTGGCCGGGCCGCACCTTCTGCACACCTTCCGTCACCACGAGATCGCCCGCGGCAAGGCCGTTGCCAATCACGGCCATGCTGCCATCCTGCCGTTGCAACTCGACGCGCTTCACCTCGATCTTCTTGTCCGAATTGACGATCAGAACATAAGGCCCAGTCTGGTCGATCTGCAGCGCGTCAACCGGCACCACAAGGGCTGGCGCCGCCTCATCTGCCTCAACCACAGCCGTCACCAGCTGGCCGTCGACCAGCAGGCCCTGCGGATTGGGGAATACGGCGCGCAGGTCAATGGCGTCCGTGCCCGAGTTCACCGTATTGTCGACAAAGTCAATCTTACCCGGATATTCGTAACGCTTGTTCTTGCCGAATTGCAGGTAGACGACGCGGCCACCAAGCTTCACGCCTTCACCCATCTTCTCGCGCACGGCCAGAATGTCACGCTGGTTGACTGGAAATGTAACGCCGATGGGGTCTTGCGCCACGATTGTGGCCAGCGTGCCGCTCTGCGGGCTCACATAACTTCCGACCGAGAGGATAGACTTGCCGATGCGGCCATTGATCGGCGCGCGGATTTCTGTGTAGTCCAGCTGCAGCTTCGCCTGTTGCAGTTCAGCGGTGAGCTTGTCGAGTGTGCCCTGGGCCTCATCGCGCGCGGTCTTCGCGTCGTCGAGCTTGGTCTGGGCGGCAGCATCCTTGGCGACGAGAGTCGTCTGGCGCTTCAGCTCGATCTCGGTGCGGTCAAGCCGGGCCTGCGCAGTGTCCACGGCCGCCTGCGCGGCATTTACCTTGGCCTCATAGGGTGCTTTTTCGATTCCGTAGAGCAGGTCGCCCGTCTTCACGCTCGCGCCTTCGAGGAAGTCCTGCTTCTCTAGAAAGCCCTCGATGCGGGCACGGAGATCAACTTTCTGGAGAGCGGTGACCCGGCCGCTGAAACTCACCGATGGCCGAAGGTCACGAGACACAACTTTGACGACGGTCACGGATGGAGCAGCCGCCTGAGCAGAAGCGGCCGGTTGCTTCGGCGCTTCATCACAGCCTGCCAGCGCAATGCCCAGAACAACCGAAACCGCGATTGCCGCGCCACGTGCCGAAATCATCATGCTGCACCCTAGTGACAGAATCCTATGGTTAAGGGGATAATCTACCGCTCAAGCCAAAGGAAGGGTAGAGTTGCAGGCGGCAGCGGGTTCAGCACGGCGCGAGGCGGCCTGCAGCAAGCCAAAGGCGTTGCTCGGGCAAAGAAAAAGCCCGGGCGCTGGCCCGGGCAGTATTCGTTGTAATGAGGTCTGTATCCTCACTTCGGTTGCGGAACCACGCGCAGATATGGCTTCAGCGTCTTCCACCCGCCAGGGAACTTCTCCTTGGCGGCTTCATCCGAAAGCGAGGCGAGGATGATCACGTCTTCGCCCTGTTTCCAGTCCGCCGGGGTGGCGACGGACTTGGTGGCCGTGAGTTGGAGGGAGTCCACCACGCGCACGATTTCGTTGAAATTTCGGACCGTGCTCATTGGGTAAGCGGCGATGAACTTGATCTTCTTGTCCGGCCCGATGATGAACACATTGCGCACGGTGGCATTGTCCGCCGCCGTGCGTCCCTTGGCGGAGCCGGACGCATTGGGGTGGATCATGCCGTAGAGCTTGGCGACCGAAAGATCCTCGTCGCCGATCATAGGGTAATTCACCGTTGCACCGGTCACATCCTTGATGTCGTCCTTCCAGCGCTTGTGGTCCTCAACCGAGTCGATCGAAATACCGATCAGCTTGACGCCGCGCTTTTCAAAGTCGTGCTTCATCTTGGCGACGGAGCCCAGTTCGGTGGTGCAGACGGGGGTGAAGTCCTTGGGGTGCGAGAAAAAGACGACCCATGACCCGTCGATGTAATCATGGAACTTGAGACGGCCTTCGGTCGTGTTGGCCTCAAAGTCGGGGGCGATATCGCCAATTTGCAGTACCATTTTGGCCTCCAGTGCTAACTGAGATCTTTATACGCCACAATTCGTTCGGAATAAAGAACATTTCGTCCGGCAGTACGCTCAACCCACCTTTGCGGGAATCGCTGAACTCCGGCATGGTTCAAGGCCTCACCGGAGCACTCTGCCATGTCCTATGTCATTTCGTTCCCCACCCTCGCCATTGTCATAGCCGCCTATCTGGTTGTGGCCGCAGGCGGCGGCATGATGCTTGATGCCGATGCCTTCTCGACAACACTTGTCTCCGGCGCAGGGTTCACCCTCAGAGGGGGAGATTTCTTCGTGATTGCGGGGCTCGCCGCGCTGTTCCTCGAGATGTTGAAGGCCGCCCGCGTCACTCACGCCACGGTGGTGGACCATGTCCTCTCCACCGCAACTTTCCTGGTGGCGCTTGCCTGCTTTCTGCTGGTGGAAGGGGCAGGTACGCCCACCTTCTTCCTCCTGATGCTGATGACGCTGATCGACGTGGCGGCGGGGTTCTCGATCTCGCTGTTCGTCGCGCGGCGGAGTTATGGGGTTGCGAAAACCCGCTAAGGCCCCTTGTACGGCTTGAGTCCTTCTCCCGCTGAAGGAGCGGGAGAATGCGTTTACACCTTGATGCGTTCACCCTTCGGGTCATAGAAGGACTGGAATTGCACCTTTGCCGGATAGCGCTTCCAGGCCAGTTCCACTTCCCACGTGCCGCTGTCGATCCACTCCTTGGTAACGCCGTCCTTGTTGTGGACGTAGCCCAGGCCCAGTGACAGGTTCACGCGGTGGCCCCAGGCACCGGAGGTGGTGGACCCGACGATCACGCCGTTTCGGTAGATCGGTTCCTCGTGGTAGATCATCGGCGCAGTCACGGAATTGTCTTCCAGCGCCAGGCACACGAAGCGCTTGGGCAGAACGGGAATGGCCTTCTGCTTCAGAAGCGCCTCGCGGCCGATGAACCCGCCCGGCTTGTCCCAGGCAACCGCAAAGCCCAGGCCCGCTTCAAGCGGCGTGTCTTCGTCCGCAATGTCATGCCCCCAGTGGCGGTAGGCCTTCTCCGTGCGGCAGTTGTTCATGGTGTGCATGCCGGCAGGCGTAAGGCCGAAGTCCTTGCCAGCCGCCCATAGGGTTTCAAACACATGCGCGGTGAACTCGGTGGGGATGTAAAGCTCCCAGCCCAGTTCGCCCACATAGGTAATGCGGCTGGCGCGCACGCGGGCGAAGCCGACTTCGATCTCCTGAGAGGTGCCAAAGGGGAAGGCGGCGTTGGAGAGGTCCGCCCCCGACACCTTCTCGAACAGCGCCCGCGACTTCGGGCCCATGATGGCGATCATGGGGAGGCCCGAGGTGATGTCGGTTGCCACGCAGTGCGCGTCCTCCGGCGTGTGGCGCTTCAGCCAGGCCATGTCGCGCGTTTGCGGCGCGGAACCGGTGACGACGAGGAACTTGTTTTCAGCCAGCCGTGTGACGGTCAGATCCGCCTCGATGCCGCCGCGGTCATTCAGCCACTGGGTATAGACGACGCGCCCCGGCGCGACATCTACATTGGCGGCGGAAACGCGGTTCAATACGGCGCAGGCATCGCGGCCTTCCACCGAATACTTGGCGAAGCTCGACTGGTCGAAGAAGGCACAGTTGGTCATCAGCTGCTTGGCCTCGAAGTCGGCGCAGGGCCACCAGTTCTGGCGGCCGTAGGAGTACTCATATTCCGGCTTCACGCCATCGCGCGCATACCAGTTGGGGCGCTCCCAGCCATTCACTTCGCCGAAAACCGCGCCCATTTCCTTGGTGTAAGGATAGAGCGGCGAGCGGCGCACCCCGCGCGAGGTTTCAGCCTGCCGGTAGGGCCAATGCATGGCATAGAGAAGGCCCAAGCTCTCCGTCACGCGCTCGCGCACATAGTTCTTGACGGACTGGAACGGGTGGATACGGCGGATGTCCATGCCGCTCACATCCATTGGCGGATACCCATTCTTGATCCACTTGGAAAGAACCAGGCCAGCGCCACCGGAGGACTGGATGCCGATGGAGTTGAAGCCTGTGGCCACATAGACGTTCTTCACCTCTGGTGCTTCGCCGAGGAAATAGCGGTTGTCAGGCGTGAAGGCCTCAGGGCCGTTGAAGAACAACTGGATGCCGGCGGTTTCAAGCAGCGGAACGCGGTTGATGGCATTGGCGAGGATCGGCTCGAAATGATCCATGTCTTCGGGCAGCGTCACGAAGGCATGCTCTTCGTCGATGCCGCCGCCACCCCACGGCTTGGCCTTGGGCTCGAACGCGCCCACCATCAGCTTGCCTGCGTCTTCCTTGTAATAGGTGCATTCATCAGGCACGCGGACAACGGGCATGTTGCGCGGAAGCTCGGCGATGGGCTCGGACACGATGTAGAAATGCTCGCAGGCATGGAGCGGAATGTTGACGCCGATGGAGCGGCCCAGCTCGCGCGACCACATGCCAGACGCCACCACCACCTTGTCCGCCAGAATGGTGCCATCCGCCGTTTCGACGCCGTAGGCCTGGCCGTTCTTGACGAGGATCTTCGAGACTTTCACATTCTCGAAAATCTTCGCACCGCGGGAGCGCGCGCCAGAGGCCAGCGCCTGTGTCACGTCAATCGGGTTCACCTGTCCGTCCTTGGGCAGGAACACGCCACCCTTGACGCTTTCGAGGTTGTAATGCGGCAGCCGCTCGCCGATTTCGGCGGTGGATATCACCTGCACATCGAGGCCGAAGTTCTTTGCCATGGAGGCGCCGCGCACCAGCTCTTCCAGACGGCCATCTGTAAGGGCCACCGAGATCGAGCCATTCTGCTTGAAGCCGGTCGCCTGGCCGGTTTCCTTCTCCAGCCCTTCGAACAGCGTGGTCGTATATTTGGCCAGTTCGGTGAGGTTGCGCGTGGCGCGAAGCTGGCCGACAAGCCCCGCCGCATGCCATGTGGTGCCCGAGGTCAGCTGCTTGCGCTCCAGCACCACCACATTGGTGATGCCTTCCTTGGTCAGGTGATAGGCAATCGAGCAGCCAACGATGCCGCCGCCGATGATGACGACGTCAGCGCGCTGGGGCAGGGACTTGGACATGGGCAATCTCCGGATCAATGGTGAATTCTTCTAACAGGTGAAATCGGGCGGGTGGAAGCGCCAGACTGTCTCACGGGTCCGGGCCAGCCTCTCACCGGTTCAGGGGCCAGCCGCCAATTTCCTTTGCGGGACGAATCCGTTTGCATTAAATCCGTTCGAAACAAAGAACGGATCGTTCCATGCATCAGGGTGATATATCTCCGGCCGAAGCCTATCAACGGCTCCAGAACAATCCGGCCGCCGTACTCATTGACGTGCGTACCCAGCCCGAATGGGTGTTCGTGGGCGTGCCTGCGGTGGAGCGACTGATCCGCCTGTCCTGGCAGGTTTTTCCCTCCATGCAGGTGAACGGCAATTTCGTGGCCGAAATTGACCAGATGGGCCTGCCCAAGGACGCGGAAATCCTCTGCATCTGCCGCTCCGGCGCGCGCTCTGCCTCCGCCGCCTCGGCACTGACGCAAGCCGGCTACACCAATGCCTGGAACGTCGCGGAAGGGTTCGAGGGCGACAAGGATGCCTCGGGTCACCGCGCCGCGCTGGGCGGCTGGAAGCATGCCGGCCTTCCCTGGGTCCAGAGCTGATACGAGATTGAGACTACGATGAAGAAGACGAAATCTGATCCCAGCGCGTGGGGTGATGCCACCAAGCTGGTCCGTGGCGGGCTGGACCGTACCAGGCACGGCGAAACCTCAGAGGCGCTCTTCCTGAATTCGGGCTTTGTCTATGATGAGCCGGAAACGGCTGAGCGCCGCTTCTCGGGCGAAGACGACGGTTATGTCTATGGCCGCTACGGCAACCCGACCGTGACCATGTTCGAGGAACGCCTGGCGCTGCTTGAGGGGGCTGAAGCCTGCTACGCCGTCGCCTCCGGCATGGCCGCCGTGTTCGGCGCTCTTGCCTGCCAGTTGAAGGCGGGCGATCACCTCGTGGCGTCGAAGGCGCTTTTCGGCTCCTGCTATCAGATCGTCACGTCAATCCTGCCGCGCTTCGGCATTCGCACCACCTTGGTGGATGGCGGCGACCTCCAGGCATGGACGGAGGCAATCACGGCGGACACCAAATGCGTGTTCCTCGAAACACCGTCAAACCCGACGCTCGAAATCATTGATCTCGAAGCCGTCTGCGCCATTGCCAAGGCGAAGGGCGCGAATGTTGTGGTGGATAACATCTTCGCCACCCCCATCCTGCAGCGTCCGCTGTCTTATGGCGCGGATGTGATCGTCTATTCCGGTACAAAGCACATGGACGGGCAGGGCCGTGTTCTGGGCGGCGCCATCATGTCGACAAGGACGTTCAAGGACAGCCTGCTGAAGCCGTTTCTGCGGCACACCGGCCCATCCATTTCGCCATTTAACGCCTGGGTGCTGCTCAAGGGCCTCGAAACCATGAAGCTCCGTGTCGAGGCACAAAGCCATGCCGCCCGGCGCGTTGCGGAGGCGCTTTCCGCCATGAAGGGCGTCGCGCGTGTCATTTACCCGTTCCTCGACACCCACCCGCAGGCGGCCCTGGCAAAGAAGCAGATGAAGCTTGGCGGCACCATGGTGACGTTCGAAATAAACAACGGAAAGAAGAAAGCCTTCGACGTGCTGCGCAATCTCGGCATCATCGACATCTCCAATAACCTCGGCGATGCGAAGTCGCTGATGACGCACCCCGCTTCCACCACCCACCGCAACATCGGGGCCGAAGCCCGCGCCATGATGGGCATCACCGATGGCATGCTGCGCCTCTCGGTGGGCTTGGAAGATGTGGATGACCTGATCGGTGACCTGAATCAGGCACTGGCGGCCTGAGTGGACCGGGGTGGCAAGCTCCCGGCTGCCTTGGTGCGCTTTGACCCAGGACTATGGCTTCAGCTTATTGATCGACCGGTTGGACAGGATGAGGTGGAGCAGAGCCAGAAACGCCAGCACGCCGCCGCCGATCCCCAGGATGCTCAACCCCTGCCAATCCAAGAGCCGCCCAGCGGCGGCTGAACCGAGCGCGATGCCGACATAGGTCATCGCGGCGTTGATCGCCAAGGCAAGGGAAGGCGCATGGGGTGACACCGCAACAAGCCGGGACTGTTGCGGTGGCACGTAGGCCCACGCAAAGGAACTCCATACGAACACCAGCACCCCAAGCAGGTAGGGGTTCAGCGGGGTGATCGCGAACATTGGCAGCAGCACGATCTGCCCACCGATCACGATGAGCAGCGCGCGGAACGGGCCGATCCTGTCGCTCAGGATACCGCCGAGGTAATTGCCGGTCACCGCGCCGAAGCCGAATAACATGAGATAGGCGGAGCGCATTTCATTGTTGGCGCCCACCGAGGCTTCCATGAGCGGACTGAAGAATGTGAACACCATGTAGATCCCCGCCATGATGATGCCCGTCAGGGATACGGCGAGGAGAAGGCGCCTATCGCCGAGGGAACTCACGATGGTGCGGATGTTGCCAGCCGGAAAGGTGATGTTGGCCGGCATGGCGCGGAGAAGCACCACGGCACAGACTGCAGCACCGGCGGCGACAATATAGAAAGGACTATGCCAGCCAAACCGGTAAGCAAGCCACGCGCCAAGCGGCACACCGAAAATCTGCGCCAGCGTCATGCCGGAAAAAACCTTGGCGAGAGCCTGTCCGCGCAACTCCGGCGGCGCCACGGCCACCGCCACCCCGGCCGACAGCGGCGTATAGAGGGCCGCCCCGAAGGCCACCAGCACGCGAGACGCGGTGAGCATCGGCAAGGACGCCGCAAGAGCTGACAGCAACGTGCCAAGGCAGAAGAGGCCCAGCGCCAGTGTCAAGACGGTGCGGCGGGGCAGGCTTCCCGTCAGGGCCGCGCCGATGGGAGAGAGAATGGCATAGGCTGCCGCATAGACCGTGAGCACGATACCGGCATCCGCTTCGCTGACGCCAATTCCACCCGCGATTGCCGACAGGATGCCGATTATGACGAAGGCCCCGATGCCAACAACGAAGTTGCCAACCGCAAGCAGGGTAAGAAGAGGGGGAAGCTTCGCCCTCGTTGCGGTATCAGCCATTCAATCTGTCAATCTGCTTCAAACGATGGCTGCGGCGACGTCGCGGATTGAGGTGCTGGCGAGAGAGGAGTGGAGCGCGCATTCGGCCGCCTTTAACGGTCCGGACAGAACCTTGCCGAGCTGCGCGGCAACCGGGCAATTGGATTTCGGATCGACCTTGTGCATGCGGAACACGCTCTCATCCTCAACCGCGAAATACACATCGGCCAGCGTGATATGGGCCGCGTCGCGGTTCAACTCGAAGCCGCCCGAACGGCCTGCAACGGAGCGGACGAGCTGGGCTTTCTCCAATTCGCCCATCAGGCGGCGGATCACCACGGGGTTGGTGTGAACGCTTTCCGCCACCAGTGCGGAACAAACCGGGCCCTTTCCGGCGAACCGGGCAAGAACACTCATGGCATGAACGGCAACGACGAAGCGGCTGCTGGATAACATTTCCTGTAACTCCGAGAGTTACATCGTCACGATGGACAGAAAGGTCAAGGGAATAACGCCCCCGGTGAGGGATTGTTAACCGAGTCGGCCGAAACGTTCCCATCGGCTTGCGATTGGAGACCCGTCTTATGCGCCGCTTCGATTTCGTGGTTACATGCGTATGCTTTGCGCTGCTGTGCTACTTCGGCTGGCACGCCTACGAAGGGCCACGCGGTTTCCCCTATAAAGAGGCTGAGGAGGCGAAACTTGCCGTTCTCAAAGTCCGGCATGAGGCACTCCATACCGAGCGGCTGCGGATGGAAAACAAGGTGACGCTGCTGAGACCGGAAAGCATCGACCCAGACCTTCTCGACGAACTCGCCCGCGGCCAGCTTGAACTGGCGAAGCCAACCGACGTCGTGGCCTTCACAGCACGGTAATTTCCTGTGATTTCCAGCCTGTAAACCGAAATCCGGTTAATTTCATATTCCCCCTGCTTTCTCAATTATTTAATGCTATGAAACTCACACTGATCATGGCTGGAGGAAGCGATCATGGCGGTCAAGTCGGCTTACATCACGCGTAAGGGTGCCAAGGGTGAGAAGGCCAATCTCACCAACAGCGGCTTCACCGCGGAAGAGGAACTCTACGCCTACCGCGAAATGCTGCTGATCCGGCGCTTCGAGGAGAAGGCCGGCCAGCTTTATGGCATGGGCTTCATCGGTGGGTTCTGCCATCTCTACATCGGCCAGGAGGCGGTCGTCGTGGGCATGCAGATGGCGCAAAAGGACGGCGATCAGGTCATTACCTCCTACCGCGACCACGGCCACATGCTGGCGCTTGGCATGGACCCCAAGGGCGTCATGGCCGAACTGACGGGCCGCAAGGGCGGCCTGTCCAAGGGCAAAGGCGGCTCGATGCACATGTTCAGCCGCGAAAAACAGTTTTTCGGGGGCCACGGAATCGTTGGCGCGCAGGTGCCGCTGGGGGCAGGGCTCGCATTCGCCAACAAGTACCGGGGCAACGACCATGTGTCAGTCACCTATTTCGGCGATGGCGCTGCCAATCAGGGCCAAGTCTATGAAACCTTCAACATGGCGTCCATCTGGAAGCTGCCCGTTATCTTCGTGATTGAGAATAACCGCTATGCCATGGGCACAGCGGCCAACCGCTCGACCGCCGTGGCCGATCACCTGGGCCAGCGCGGCGCCGCCTTCGGCATTCCGAGCGAGCAGGTGGACGGCATGGATGTCCGCGCTGTGCGGGACGCGGCTGACCGCGCCATCGCGCACTGCCGGTCGGGCGAGGGGCCTTACATTTTGGAGATGTTGACCTACCGCTATCGCGGCCATTCGATGTCAGACCCAGCCAAGTACCGCTCCAAGGAAGAAGTACAGAAGATGCGCGAGGAGCATGACCCCATCGAGCAGGTGAAGGCCCGCATTCTCACGGCCAAGCTTGCGAGCGAGGATGACCTCAAGAAGATCGACGCCGAGATCCGCGCCATTGTGACAGAGGCGGCCGAGTTCGCGCAGAATGATCCGGAGCCGGATGCGTCCGAACTCTACACCGACATTTATGTGAACGCCTGAGCTTCGGGAGACCGTCATGCCATCGATCCTCATGCCCGCCCTCTCGCCGACCATGGAAGAGGGCAAGCTTGCCAAATGGCTCAAGAATGTCGGCGACATGGTGAAGCCGGGAGACGTGATCGCCGAAATCGAGACCGACAAGGCGACGATGGAAGTGGAGGCCGTGGATGAAGGCCCGCTCTCCGCAATCCTGATTCCCGCCGGCACCGAGAACGTCAAGGTGAACACCCCCATCGCCGTGATCGGCGAAGCCGACGCAGCGCCCGCACCCAAGGCCGAAGCACCCAAGCCCGAGGCCGCGAAGGCGCAAGCGCCTGCGGCTCCGGCCGTCATCACCTCCGTACCAACACCGGCGCCATCGCCCGAGATTCCCGAAGGCACCGAAATGGAAACGCTGACGGTGCGCGAGGCGATCCGCGCCGCCATGTCGGAAGAAATGCGCCGGGATCCGGATGTCTTCCTGATGGGCGAGGAAGTCGGCCAGTATCAGGGCGCCTACAAGATCTCCCAGGGCATGCTGGACGAGTTTGGCCCCAACCGCGTGATTGACACGCCGATCACCGAACACGGCTTCACCGGCCTTGCAGTCGGCGCGGCCTTCGCCGGGCTGAAGCCCATCGTCGAGTTCATGACCTTCAACTTTGCCATGCAGGCGATTGACCAGATCATCAACTCCGCCGCCAAGACGCTTTACATGTCGGGCGGGCAGATGGGCTGCTCCATCGTGTTCCGTGGCGCCAGCGGGGCTGCGGCGCGCGTCGGAGCCCAGCACAGCCAGGACTACGCCGCCTGGTACGGCCACATTCCCGGCCTCAAGGTCGTGATGCCCTATACGGCGGCGGATGCTAAGGGCCTGATGAAGGCGGCGATCCGCGATCCGAACCCGGTCGTCTTCCTCGAAAACGAAATCCTCTATGGCAAGAGCTTCGAAGTTCCGAAGCTGGATGACTGGGTGGTGCCAATCGGCAAGGCCCGCATTGCGCGCGTCGGCCACCACGTCACCATCGTATCCTTCGGCATCGGCATGACCTACGCCATGGCCGCGGCGGAAAAGCTCGCTGCCGATGGCATCGAGGCCGAAGTCATTGATTTGCGCACCATCCGCCCGATGGACCTCGAGACGGTGTTGGAAAGCGTGAAGAAGACCAACCGTTGCGTCTGCGTGGAGGAGGGTTTCCCCCAATTCTCGGTGACCAGCGAAATCGCCGCACAGATCATGACCTATGCTTTCGATTACCTCGACGCGCCTGTCGCACGCGTCGCCGGCAAGGATGTTCCGATGCCTTATGCGGCTAATCTTGAAAAACTGGCGCTGCCCAATGCCGATGAGGTGGTCGCCGCAGCAAAGGCTGTTCTCTATGTCTGATCACGATCACCACCATCACAACCACCACGGCGAGATGCACCCCCACCAACTGGAGCCGCCGCACGAGGTGTTCCATGATCCGAAGGCGGGGGAAGTGGCCCGCGCCTGGATCACCAATGGTGGATTGAGCCTGTCGCTTCACGCCATGGCCTTCGGCAAGGCCGAAGTGTGGGGCCATGTACTGGCTGGCATGGCGCAGCAGGCTGCTGCCGCCTGCGCCGAGATGGGCCACGGCAATGCGGCGGATAACTTCGCCGCCATCCGCAAGGTGCTGAACGAGGACCTGAACAAGGTCGCCGCGCAGCTCTCGCCACTCGCCAACAAAACCTGACGTCAGCCGGGGCGATGAACCGCCCCGGTTTTCACATTCGCGCCGAATGGGGGAAGTTCCACGATGCCTGTGAATGTCCTGATGCCCGCGCTGTCTCCCACCATGGAGAAGGGCAAGCTTGCCAAGTGGCTGAAGAAGGAAGGTGACGCGGTCAAGTCCGGCGATGTGCTGGCCGAGATCGAAACCGACAAAGCCACCATGGAAGTGGAAGCGGTGGACGAAGGCACCATCGGAAAGCTGCTGGTGGCCGCCGGCACGGAGGACGTATTGGTGAATACCCCCATCGCCGTGATCCTCGGCGAAGGCGAAAAGATCGGGGCTGCACCCGTTGCCCCAGCGCCCAAGCCCGCGGCAGCCCCGGTAGCAGCACCGGTTCCGGCAGCGCCTGTTGCGGCTCCCGCTTCCGGACCTGCCGCAACCCAGCCAGAGGCAGGCCGGATCTTCGCCTCGCCGCTGGCGCGCCGCGTCGCAAAGCAGAAGGGCATTGATGTTGCCTCCCTCCTGGGTTCCGGCCCGCACGGCCGCATCGTCCTGAAGGACGTTGAGAATGCCAGACCGGTTGTGGCCCCCGCAGCTGCCGCTGCCAAGGCCCCGGCCTTCATCGCGCCGCCGTCTGATGAAGCTGTGCTCAAGCTTTTTGCGGAGGGCAGCTACGAATTGGTGCCGCATGACTCGATGCGTAAAGTCATCGCCCGCCGCCTGACGGAATCGAAACAAACCATCCCGCATTTCTACGTATCGGTGGATGTGACGCTGGACCACCTGCTGGACGTCCGCGAACGCCTCAACCTGCAGGCCCCGAAGGACAAGGAGGGCAAGCCCCTCTGGAAGATTTCCGTCAACGACTTCATCATCAAGGCGATGGCCATGGCGCTGATCAAGGTGCCCGATGCCAATGTGTCGTGGACGGAGAGCGCCATGGTGAAACACAAGCACGCCGACATTGGCATTGCGGTGTCGATCCCCGGCGGCCTCATCACGCCGGTCGTCCGCAGTGCCGAAACCAAGGGCCTTGCGCAGATTTCGAATGAGATGAAGGACTACGCAGCCCGCGCCCGGAACCGCAAGCTGAAGCCCGAGGAATACACGGGCGGCTCCGCGGCGATTTCGAACATGGGCATGATGAACGTGAAGAACTTCGCAGCCATCGTGAACCCGCCGCATGCCTCGATCCTCGCCATCGGCACGGGCGAGCGCCGCCCCGTGGTACGCGGCAATGACATCGTGATCGCGCAGCAGATGACCATCACCCTCTCAACTGATCACCGCTGCATCGACGGCGCACTGGGCGCGGAGTTCATCGGCGCCATCAAGGCCTATCTCGAAGAGCCCGGCCTGATGCTGGTGTGATGGGCGGGAGGGAGCGGCGATGAAGACCATTCTTGCATTCGGTGACTCCCTCACCTGGGGCTACATTGCCGGAACGCGTGACCGCCATCCGTTCGACGTGCGCTGGCCCAATGCGCTGGCTGCAGGCCTAGGCGGTAGGGCGAGGGTGATCGAAGAGGGCCATAACGGCCGCACCACCGTGTTCGACGATCCGACCACCTTCGATGACCGCAATGGTGCAAGAACTTTGCCCGTGGCGCTCGCGTCTCACCAGCCTCTTGATCTCGTCATCATCATGCTGCGCACCAATGACCTGAAATTCGCCAAACGCTGCCGGGCCTTTGACGCCTCAATGGGCATGACGCGGCTGATCGAGATCGTCCAGACCTTCTCCTTCATTCCGCAGTTCAACCGGCCGGAGGTGCTGATCATGTCCCCGCCGCAGCTTGTTCCGACCACGGACGAATGGTTCAATGAGTTGTGGGGCCATGCCATCGCGGAGTCCAAGCTTTTTGCGCGCAACTATGCGCGGGTGGCGGATGAGATGGGCGTTCACTTCTTCGATGCCGGATCGGTCGCCAAGGCGGATGAGACGGACGGCGGGCATCTTGATGCTGAAAATACCAAGGCCATCGGCACGGCGCTTGCGCCGGTGGTGAAGGGGATTTTGGGCCTTTAAGGGCCCTCATCCGGCGCTTTCGCGCCACTTTCTCCCATGGCGTGGCCACGGGAGAAGGACAGTGAATCAATGCTTCTCCCGCCATCGGTGGGAGAAGGTGCCCCAAAGGGCGGATGAGGGCCCTTTTTTGAACGCGAGGACGAAAACATGGCTGAGACCAGCTTCGACATCATCATCATCGGCGGCGGGCCTGGCGGCTATGTGGCGGCGATCAGGGCTGCCCAGCTTGGCTTCAAGACGGCGGTTGTTGAACGTGAGCATCTGGGCGGCATCTGCCTCAACTGGGGCTGCATCCCCACCAAGGCGCTGCTGCGCTCAGCCGAGATCTACCACTACATGACGCATGCGAAGAACTACGGGCTCTCGGCGGAGAAGGTTGGTTTCGACCCGCAAGCCATTGTGCAGCGCTCGCGCGGCGTGTCGGGCCGGCTCAACGGCGGCGTCGCCATGCTGCTGAAGAAGAACAAGGTCTCCGTCATCTGGGGCGAGGCGCGGTTTGCAAAGCCCACGGAGATCGTGGTCACGGCCCCGTCGAAGCCCGCCGTCCAGCCGCAGAACCCGGAGCCCAAGGGCACGCTGGGGGCTGGCACTTACACGGCAAAGCATATCATCGTGGCCACCGGCGCGCGGCCCCGCGTTCTTCCCGGCCTGGAGCCTGACGGCAAGCTGGTGTGGACCTATTTCGAGGCCATGGTGCCGAAAGCCATGCCGAAGTCACTGCTGGTCGTCGGCTCCGGTGCGATCGGCATCGAGTTCGCCTCCTTCTACAACGCCTTCGGTGTTGATGTGACGGTGGTCGAGATCATGGACCAGATCATGCCGGTGGAGGATACGGAAATCTCCAGGTTTGCCCAGAAGCAGCTGGAGAAGCAGGGCCTCAAGATCAGGCTTGGGGCCAAGGTGGCGAAGCTCGAGAAGGGCGCCGACAGCGTGACGGCCACCATTGAGGCGGGCGGCAAGAGTGAAACCCTCACCGTGGACCGCGTCATCTCGGCCGTGGGTGTTCAGGGCAATATCGAGGGTCTTGGACTGGAGGCCTTGGGCGTGAAGACCGAGAAGGGCTGCATCGTCATCGATGGCTATGGCCGCACCAATGTGCCCGGCGTCTATGCCATCGGCGATGTGGCGGGCCCGCCCATGCTCGCCCACAAGGCGGAGCATGAGGGTGTGATCTGCGTTGAGAAGATCAAGGGCCTCGACGCCCACCCGATGAAAAAGGAGCAGATCCCCGGCTGCACCTATTGCCACCCGCAGGTGGCGAGCGTCGGCCTGACCGAGGCGAAGGCCAAGGCTGCCGGATATGAGCTGAAAGTGGGCCGGTTCCCGTTCCTCGCCAATGGCAAGGCGATTGCGCTGGGAGAGGACCAGGGGCTGATCAAGACCATCTTCGACGCCAAGACGGGCCGCCTGCTGGGCGCGCACATGGTGGGGGCGGAGGTGACGGAGCTGATCCAGGGCTTTGTCGTCGCCATGGGGCTGGAAACCACGGAAGAGGAGCTGACGCATACGGTGTTCCCGCATCCCACCCTCTCCGAAATGATGCACGAGAGCGTGCTCGACGCCTACGGCCGCGTCATCCACATGTGAGGCCTTTCGGCATGGCGCTTGATGCTGGGCCGGGGGCGGCTTATCTTCGCAGGGATAACTTCTGGAGGGCAACCGAATGGAACCGCATCATCTGATGGACCTCGGCGGCGGCGTGGGCTGGATCGGGACGCTGGTCATCGGCGGCCTCGCCGGCTGGATCGCAGGGCGCGCCATGAAGGAAGAGCGCGGCGTGCTGATGAACATCGTCATCGGCGTCATCGGTTCCTATATCGGCGCGTTCCTCGCCAATGCCCTTGGCATCCAGCTGGGAGAAATTTTCCAGGGCTGGTTCTTCGGCAATCTCATCGTCGCCTTAATTGGTGCGGTTGTTCTGCTCTTTGTCTTGCGCGCCATAAGGAACAGATAGTCTGATGGTCACGCTCCTCGATACCAAGGCCAAGCCACGCCACCCGGAAAAGGCGCACAAGCCCGACACGCCGATCCTGAAAAAGCCGGAGTGGATCAGGGTAAAGGCCCCGGGGTCGCCCATTTATGCGGAAACGCAGAAAATCGTGCGCGAGAACAAGCTTGTCACGGTATGCGAGGAGGCAGGCTGCCCTAACATCGGCGAGTGCTGGTCCAAGAAGCACGCCACCTTCATGATCATGGGCGATACCTGCACCAGGGCCTGCGCCTTCTGCAATGTGAAGACCGGCATTCCGGATGCCCTGATGCGGGATGAGCCAGAGAAAGTAGCCGATGCCGTCGCCCGTATGGGCCTTGAACATGCGGTTATCACTTCGGTGGACCGGGATGATCTTGAAGATGGCGGCGCGAACCATATCGCGCGAACCATCCGCGCCGTGCGGGCCGCATCGCCCTCCACCACCATCGAGGTGCTGACACCGGACTTCCTCAAGAAGGAAGGAGCACTCGAGATGGTCGTCGAGGCGAAGCCCGATGTGTTCAACCACAATCTTGAAACCGTACCGGCCCTTTATCTCAGGATCAGGCCCGGCGCGCGCTACTTCCACTCGCTGCGCCTCTTGCAGCGGGTGAAGGAGCTTGACCCCGCAATGTTCACCAAGTCCGGCATCATGGTGGGCCTGGGCGAAACGCGCGAGCAGGTGATGCAGGTGATGGACGACATGCGCTCGGCCGACATCGACTTCATCACCATCGGCCAGTATCTCCAGCCATCGCGCAAGCATGCGGCGATTGACCGTTTCGTGACGCCCGATGAATTCAAGGGCTACGAGACCATCGCCTATGCCAAGGGATTCCTCATGGTGGCTGCAACACCATTGACCCGCTCATCGCACCATGCGGGCGAGGATTTTGCCAGGTTGCGCGCCGCGCGCGCCGAACGGAGTTGAGTTTTCATGCCGAAATTTAATGTGACCCGCAGCGTTCCCTATTCGGCGGAGCAGGTGTTCGCCATTGCGGCTGATGTTGCGCATTACCGGAGTTTCCTTCCGCTGGTGAAGCGTTCGGTGGTGCGCAACGTGACCGAACTGAGTGATGGTCGCCGGACATTTGAGGGCGAACTGACCGTTGCCTACAAGAAACTCTCAATCGAAGAGGTTATGGCAAGCACTGTAACTGTCGATCCGGCCAACCTGACCGTTACGGCGGAATCGAGTCAGGGCCCGGTCAAGCGCCTTGTAGCCGAATGGAAGATCGTGGCGACCGGCGAAAGTCGCTGCGACATCAACTTCTCGGTCGATTACGAACTCAAGAGCCGCACGCTGCAGTTCGTGCTGTCCGGCATGTTCGACATGGCAGTACGCCGGATCATGACGGCCTTTGAAGAGCGTGCCCGCGAACTCTACGGGGCGCCAGCCATTTCGTAAGCCATGTCGATGGCGGCGGCCACTGTCTGAAGCCGCACGTCTTCCCGGCAAATGCTGCCAAGCTCCAGCTTTCGGTGCTGGGTTGTTTGCCCTCGCCGCGCCGCAGCACAGTAAACGAGGCCCACAGGCTTTGCCGCGGTGCCGCCACCCGGACCGGCAACGCCAGTGACCGCAACCGCTATGTCAGCCCCACTGGTGGCAAGCGCACCTTCAGCCATGGCGCGCGCCACCGGCTCACTCACAGCGCCATGTTGCACGATGAGGCTCGCGGGGACGCCGATCATCCGCGTCTTGGCTGCGTTGGAGTAGGTGACAAACCCGCATTCCAGAACGTCTGATGATCCGGGTACGGATGTAATGAGCCCGGCAATGAGCCCACCGGTGCAGCTTTCCGCCGTTACCAGCATCAGCTGACGGCTGCGGCAGAGGGTGATGAGTTCGGCCGCGCGGATGGTGAGGTTCTCAGGGAACATGTCTCGCCAGTCCTCCGGGGCCGTTAAGCGGATGACCGGGTCAAGCCCGGCCATGATGAAATATGAACAGTCATCATGCGCGGAATTGACCCGCACATCTTTTTGAACCCGGTGGCTACTCTCACGGCAATCTCACCGTCACGGTCGCATAGGCCATGATGCCTTCCTTGCGCCCGATGGCCCCGAGCTTCTCCATCGTCGTGGCCTTGATGGCGATGCGCGCAGGATCAAGATGGAGGAGCGGCGAAAGGACGGCCTTCATCGCCGCCACATGCGGCGCGATCTTGGGCGCTTCAGCGAGGATGGTGATATCGGCATTGGCGATCTGGCCGCGTTTGGCTTCAAGCAGTTCGATGGCCTTGCTCAGAAATATCCGCGAGGGCGCTCCCTTCCATTGCGGCTCACTCGGCGGGAAATGCGTACCGATGTCACCCTCGCCAATGGTACCGAGGATGGCATCCGTCAGCGCATGCATGGCGACATCCGCATCGGAATGGCCCTTGAGGCGCTGCGTATAGGGAATAGCCACGCCACACAACGTTACGGCGTCTCCGGGCTCGAAGGGGTGAATGTCGATGCCCTGTCCCACCCGGATGTCAGGCAGGTGATGGAGTTGGCGGGCGGTCATGTCCCGGTCGGCGAAGTCAATGTCCTGGGCAGTCGTGAGCTTGCGGTTCTCAGGCCGCCCGGGGATCATGGAGATTGCGATGCCCGCATGTTCGGCCACGGAGGCATCATCCGTCAGGTTTGCGGTCTGTTCCGCTTCCGCCTTGCGGTAGGCAGCGAGGATGCCGTCATAGGCGAAGCCCTGCGGTGTTTGCGCAGTCCAGATACTGGCGCGGTCCACCGTGCGGCTGACGAAGCCACCGGGCGCGAATTTCAGCGTCTCCGCCACCGGCATGCCGGGCACTACGGCGGGAAAGCGATCCAGCCAGCCGATCACATCATCAATCAGGTCGGCAGCGATGAAGGGCCTGGCGGCATCATGGATCAGCACTTTGGAAGGCATGTGCCGGCCGACTGCCTCAATGCCGATGCGGCAGGACTCCTGGCGGGTGGAGCCGCCGATGACGGGATAGGGCAGGCCGAGATCCTTCGTCGCTTCAGCAAACATCTCCTCATGGCCTTCACCGATCACAGGCTGCACATGATCAATCGCCGGGTGCTCAAGAAATGCGCGGCAGGTCCACCAGATGACGGGCCGCCCTCCGATGAGCTGGTATTGCTTCGGCCGTTCGCCCCCTGCGCGCTGGCCGGAGCCGCCAGCCACGATCACTGCCGCCACTTTCATGAAGTTGCTGTAGCAAGCGCAGCCCGGTGTCGCAACAAAGGCTCTTGACGCAATGCAACATCCGCGTAATGTGCCAGTAAATCATACACGGAAAAAACGTGATTAATAAATGGGCATTCGTATTGGTCCCATCACGACGCGAAACAGGGTGTTTCTCGCCCCCATGTCCGGGGTGACAGACGAACCCTTCCGCACGACCGCTCATGAGCACGGTGCGGGACTGGTGGTCAGCGAGATGGTGGCCAGCGAAGAACTGGTGAACGCCCGGCCTGACATGATGCGCCGTGCACTGGGTGCCGAAAGCCTGTCGCCCTTCGTGATCCAGCTTGCAGGGCGCGAGCCGCACTGGATGGCCGAGGGTGCCCGCGTGGCACAAGACATGGGCGCCGAGATCATAGACATCAATATGGGTTGCCCCGCACGCGAGGTGACGGGCGGTCTCTCAGGCTCCGCCCTGATGCGCAATCTCGACCATGCGGAAAAACTCATCGAGGCAACCGTGGCAGCATCCTCGGGTCCGGTGACGCTCAAGATGCGACTGGGTTGGGACCACAACATGCTGAATGCGCCGGAACTGGCGCGGCGGGCGGAAGCCGAGGGCGTGGCCCTTGTCACTGTTCACGGCCGCACGCGCTGCCAGTTCTACAAGGGCAAGGCAGACTGGTCAGCTATTGCCCGCGTGCGTGAGGCGATTAGCATTCCGCTCATCGCCAATGGTGATGGCAATTCAGTGGCCGATGCGCAGGAGATGCTGGCGCAGTCTGGGGCTGATGGCGTGATGATCGGACGCGGCGCCTATGGCAGGCCGTGGTGGCCGGGCGTGATCGCCGAAGGGCTGGAGCCCGGCACCGGAAGAGCAGAACCGACACTTGCCGAAGAGGCACGCATCATCCTTCAGCATCACGAGCGCATTCTGGCCCATCACGGAGCTCACCATGGCAATCGCACGGCGCGCAAACACATTGGCTGGGTGATCGGGCGGCTCGCTGACCGTGGCCTTCTCAGCCTGGAGGCGGCCTCCGGCTGGCGCACGGCGATGCTGTGCCTCAATGACAACGACGCGGTCCGGCAGGGACTGTTGAACCTTTTCGAGGACGTACAGGAAAGGGCTGCCGCTTGAGCGCCGCCTTGGAGCCGGAGAGCCAGCCGCTGACCGGCGCACCACTCGCCAAGGCAGTTCTTGATGCGATGCCCAACCCCCTGATCGTGATCGATCCTGATGAGCGGATATGCCTCGCCAATGTTGCGGCGGAGGATTACTTTCAGGTCAGCAGCAACATCCTGCTACGGCACAAACTGCGTGATATCGTGCCGTTTTCAAGCCCGGTATTCGGTGTCGTGGCGCAGGCCCGCGCCATTTCGGGCGTGGTGAATGAATACTCGGTGGCGGTCGGCACACCACGGCTTGGCGGCGAGAGGCTCGTCGACATCCAGACCGCCGTGATGCAAGAGCAACCGCGCTTCGTCATCGTCATGCTGCTTGAACGCTCCATGGCGCTGAAGATTGACCGGCAGCTGACATCTCGCGGGGCGGCGCGGTCCGTATCCGGCATGGCGAGCATGCTGGCGCATGAGATCAAGAATCCGCTGGCCGGCATCCGCGGGGCGGCGCAATTGCTGGAACCCGCGCTTGGCGATGACGACCGTGCGCTGGCGCGGCTGATCTGCGATGAGACAGACCGCATCCGCGATCTCGTGGATCAGATGGAAGTCTTCTCGGATGAGCGCCCCCTGGAAAAGAGCCCCGTCAACATCCATGCCGTTCTTGAGCGCGTGAAGCAGTTGACCATCGCCGGAATGGGGCAGGGCGTCACCGTGCGCGAAGACTATGACCCTTCGCTTCCCCCGGTGCTCGGCAACAAGGACCAGCTGGTTCAGGTGTTCCTTAACCTTGCCAAGAATGCTGCGGAAGCGATCCAGCATAGCGGCGAGGCCGGGGAGATCACGCTCACCACCGCGTTCCGGCCGGGCATCCGCCTGACCGTGCCGGGCACCACCGAACGCATCACGCTGCCACTTGAAGTGTGCGTTCATGACACGGGGCCGGGCGTTCCAGAGGAACTCCGGCCCAATATCTTTGATCCCTTCGTATCCACCAAGCCAAGCGGCAAGGGACTGGGCCTCGCACTCGTCGCCAAGATCGTGCGCGATCATGGCGGCATCGTCGAATGCATGGGGCGTGAGCGCGGCACAACGTTCCGCGTTCTCCTGCCAATGCTGCGCGGTGTCGAGGCACCGCGCGATTTCGAAAGAGAGATGAACTGATGACTGGCAAGACGGTTCTGATCGCTGATGATGACAGCGCAATCCGCACGGTGTTGAGCCAAGCGCTGACACGGGCGGGATACAGCGTGCGCTCCACGGCAACAGCCGCAGCTCTGTGGCGCTGGGTGACGGAAGGCCAGGGCGATGCCGTCGTCACCGATGTGGTGCTGCCCGACGAGAACGCCTTTGACGTGATCCCGCGGATCAAGAAATTGCGGCCGTCACTGCCGGTCATCGTGATGAGCGCCAAGAACACCATCATGACCGCCATCACCGCGGCCGAACGCGGCGCTTATGACTATCTGCCGAAACCCTTTGACCTCAACGCGCTTGTCCAGACCGTTGGCCGTGCCCTGGAGCAATCCCAGAAGCCGGTATCCAATGGCGCCGGTCCACAGGGGGAGGCCCTGCCCATCGTCGGCCGGTCCGCCGCGATGCAGGACATCTACCGCATCATCGCGCGCCTCACGCAGACCGACCTGACGGTGATGATCGTGGGCGAGTCCGGCACCGGCAAGGAACTGGTGGCGCGCGCCCTTCACGATTACGGCCGCCGCCGCAAGGGGCCGTTCGTGGCCGTAAACATGGCTGCGATCCCGCGCGAACTCATTGAATCGGAACTCTTTGGCCATGAGAAGGGCGCCTTCACCGGCGCCACCTCACGCATGGCCGGGCGCTTCGAGCAGGCCGAGGGCGGCACCCTGTTCCTGGACGAGATCGGCGACATGCCGCTCGAAGCCCAGACGCGGCTTCTACGCGTGCTGCAGCAGGGTGAATACACGACCGTTGGTGGCAATGCCCCGATCAAGACAAATGTGCGCATCATTACCGCCACCCATCGCGATCTCCGGCAGTTGATCAACCAGGGAAGCTTCCGGGAGGACCTGTTCTACCGGCTGAACGTCGTTCCTCTGCGCCTTCCCCCCCTGCGCGAACGCTCCGAGGACATTCCCGACCTCGTGCGGCATTTCCTCACCCAGGCCGTGAAGGAAGGGTTGCCGCGCAAGGAACTGGCCCGACAGGCCGTGGAACGCCTGCAGGCCCATCGCTGGCCCGGCAATGTGCGCGAACTCGAAAACCTCTTGCGCCGCCTCGTCGCCATCGAGATTGAGGATGTGATTGCGGCTGCGGCGGTGGAGCGCGAACTGGCCTCCGTTCCGGTGCCGCAGGTGGCGGAAACCATGGACTTCACGGGCAGCAGCCTGCCGGAATTCATGGAGAACTATCTGTCCCGCTACTTTGGCAGCTTTAACGGAAGCCTTCCGCCCCCGGGTCTCTATGAGCGGATCCTGGCAGACATGGAGCCACCGCTGCTGAGGGCGGTTCTGGCAGCCACCTCCGGCAACCAGCTTCGGGCGGCTGAACTGCTGGGCATCAATCGCAATACGCTCCGGGTCAAGCTCAGAGACCGTCAGGTCAAGGTGATCCGCGGAATGGGCTGATCTGCCCTGCCGTGTACTGTCGCAAATAGGCCACATTTACTGTTGATTTCCTGCAACAGTTTCTGATGATCATATTGCATGACTGAACGCACCCAAATCCGGTTGTTTGACCGGCTGCGCCGCTTTACGGGCGCGGCTGGCTTTGCGCTGGTGGTGGCGGGCGTCATTTGCGGCCTGGCGACCTTTGCCATCCTCACCGGCATGACGCCGATTGAGCCGACGAGCGAAACGACCATGGCGCTCGTGGTGCTGAACGGCATCGTGCTGCTCATCATGATGTTGCTGGTGCTGGGCCAGCTCATCTTCCTGCTGATCGAGAAGCGCAGCGGAACACCAGGGGCTTCGCTGCACCTCCGGCTGGTCTCCCTCTTCAGTCTTATCGCCGTCATCCCAGCCATCATCGTCGCTATCTTCGCCACGGTGACATTGAACCGCGGGCTTGATGCCTGGTTCTCGCTTCGTACCCGCGCCATCGTGGACTCCGCCGTCAATGTTGCGGAATCCTATGTGCGAGACCACGCTGAGGCGGTCCGGAACGACGTGGTGCAGATTTCAAGCGACCTCTCGCAACAGAAGGAACTTTACGACACGGACCACGCGGCCTTCATCCGGCGTGTGGCCCGCCACGCAGCCCTGCATGGCTTGCCAGCCGCGTTCATTTTCGACCCCACGAAAAAGAAGGACGGCAAGCAGGAGTTTGAAGCCCGCGTCGTGGCGAATGATAGGATCGAATTCTTCCCGCCGACGGAAGCCACTCTGCAGCGCGCCGACACGGGAGAGTTGGTGATCATGCAGCCGGGGCGGGGCGGCAATATCGTGCGCGCACTGATCAAACTGCAGAATTTTCCCAACTCCTATCTGATGGTGTACCGGGTCATAAATCCATCTGTTCTCGACCAGTTGCAGAAGACGCGCGAAGCCAAGCAGGAATACGACACGCTGATGTCGCAGCGCCTGGGCGTACAGGTCACCTTCGGCATGATGTATGCGCTGGTCGGCTTCATCTTCCTGCTGGCGGCGATCTGGGTCGGCCTGTGGTTCTCGGACAAGGTGGTGGCGCCCGTGGTCCGGCTGCTCGATGCCGCGCGGCGTGTATCCGGCGGTGAACTGGACGCGAAAGTCTCCGTCGTCGAAGGTCCGGAAGATCTGCAGACGCTGTCCAACACCTTCAACCTGATGACTGATCACCTGAAGCAGCAGCGCGATGACCTGGTGGACGCCAGCGACGCGATTGACGCCCGCCGCCGCTTCACCGAAGCCATGCTGGCTGGCGTGAGCGCCGGGGTGATCGGCATTGATCCGACGGGCCGGGTTTCGCTCGTCAACCGCTCGGCCCTGACCCTTCTTGGCTGCGCCGAGCAGGATCTGATCGGCGAACCCGCCGCAGAGGTCTTGCCGGCCTTCATGCCGATCTTTGAACTGGCCTTGAGCCGGCCTTCCGGCTTTGCCGAGGGCCAGGTGGACATCGAGGGCCTTGGGGAGAGCCGCAGCCTGTTCGCCCGCGTGACCACGGAGAGTTCGGAAGACACATCGCACGGCCATGTGCTGACCTTCGACGACATCACCGATCTCGTCTCGGCACAGCGCAACTCGGCCTGGGCCGATATCGCCCGGCGCATCGCTCATGAAATCAAGAACCCGCTTACGCCCATTCAGCTCTCCGCCGAGCGGCTGAAGCGCAAGTATGGCGGCCAGATCCACGCCGACAAGCACATATTTGATCAGTGTACGGACACCATCATCCGTCAGGTTGGCGATATCGGGCGCATGGTTGATGAATTCTCCTCCTTCGCGCGGATGCCCAAAGCCGTACCGGAGCCGCAGGATCTTGCAGCAATCGTGCGCGAAGCCACAGTCTTGCAGCGCGTCTCGTCATCCGACATCGACATCGAACTCGATGTGCGTAATGGCGAGTTCATGTTCCCCTTCGATCGCCGTCTCATCACGCAGGCGATCACCAACCTCGTCAAGAATGCCCGGGAATCGATCGAGACACGGCTGCAGCACCAGCCCGAACCGCGTGGCCATATCTCGGTTGTTGCGGGGCTATCGGAGGGTCATCCCTTCATCTCGGTGACTGACAATGGCATTGGCCTGCCGCGTGAAAACCGCCACCGCCTGGCGGAACCCTACATGACGACGCGCGAGAAGGGCACCGGCCTTGGGCTTGCCATCGTCAAGCGCATCATGGAAGAGCACGGCGGACGGCTGATTCTCGAAGACGCGCCAACCGATGACCAGGGCACCCAGGGTGCGCGCGTCACACTCCAGTTCGACAAGATCGCCATGCAGTCAAGCGCGGCGGAATGATATGATGGGAAGACTGAATGGCTGCTGATATTCTCATCATCGATGATGAAGCTGACATCCGCGAACTGATCGCCGGCATCCTGGAGGATGAAGGTTATGAGACGCGGCTGGCGCACAACAGCGACGCCGCACTGGCGGAGATCGCGCAGCGGCGACCGTCGCTGATCGTGCTCGACATCTGGCTGATGGGTTCGAAACTCGATGGGCTCGACCTTCTGAACATCATCAAGGAAAAGCACCCGGAGGTTCCGGTCATCATCATTTCCGGCCATGGCAACATCGAAACTGCGGTGGCCGCCATCAAGCGCGGCGCTTACGAGTATATCGAGAAGCCATTCAAGGCGGACCGGCTGATCCTCGTCGTCGGGCGCGCGCTGGAGACCTCGCGGCTGAAGCGCGAAAACGAAGACCTCAAGGGCAGGGCGGGAGCTGATACGGAACTTCTCGGTTCATCCGCCGCGATGCGCCAACTGCGCCAGTTGTTGAAAAAGATTGCGCCATCGAACAGCCGTGTACTGATCACCGGTCCGATGGGATCGGGCAAGGAATTGGCCGCGCGCACACTCCACGCGCTGTCGTTGCGCGCCCCCGGTCCTTTCGTGACACTGAGCGCCGCCGCCATGGCGCCCGAGCGCATGGAAGAGGAACTCTTCGGCGTGGAGGATGCAGCTGGCAACAGCCGCCGCATCGGCGCACTGGAGGAGGCCCACGGCGGCACGCTCTATATTGACGAACTGGCCGACATGCCGATCGAGACGCAGGGCAAGGTCTTGCGCGTTTTGGTGGACCAGACATTCCAGCGCGTCGGCGGCGCGAAGAAGGTGAAGGTTGATATCCGTGTCGTATCATCGACAAGCCGTGATCTGCCCTCCCTGATATCGGTCGGGCGCTTCCGCGAAGATCTCTATCACCGTCTTGGCGTGGTGCCGGTGCAAGTGCCGGGCCTCGCAGAGCGGCGGGAGGACATTCCCGATCTGATTGAGCATTTCACCCGCGCCTACTCAGCTGCGTCCGGTCAGCCGGTCCGCAAATTCGCCGATGACGCAATCGCTGTGCTGCAGACGCGCGAATGGGCAGGCAACGTGCGCGAACTCCGCAACAATGTGGAGCGCATCCTGATTCTCGCCAGCGGCGAAGCCTCCGCTGAAATCAACGCCACCATGCTGCCCTCTGATACCGGTGGGGCGGGGGCGGCGTCTGCAACCTTCGGAATCGAACACCTGCTCATCTATCCCCTGCGCGAAGCACGCGAAGCCTTCGAACGCGATTACATCGCCGCACAGCTTGGCCGCTTCGGCGGGAACATTTCCAAAACCGCCCACTTCATTGGCATGGAGCGGTCCGCCCTGCACCGGAAGATAAAACTTCTCGGACTAACGAGCCGAAACGAGGAAGACGCGGAAGTGTGATGTTTGAGACGCTTCCGTTTGTGGTAAGCTTCATCCCGCCTGAACGGCCCAAAAGAAGAGAACAGTAAAATGGCCCAAGAAAAACAGCAGAACCTCCAGGACACCTTCCTCAACCACGTTCGCAAGCAGAAGATTCCCGTCACCGTCTTCTTGGTGAATGGCGTGAAACTTCAGGGCGTCATCACCTGGTTTGACAACTTCTGCGTTCTTCTGCGCCGGGATG
The DNA here is from genome assembly GCA_040383265.1 of Hyphomicrobiales bacterium. GTDB lineage: Bacteria > Pseudomonadota > Alphaproteobacteria > Rhizobiales > Aestuariivirgaceae > Aestuariivirga. The sequence goes on along the minus strand of JBEIDW010000022.1, from coordinate 6,328 downwards.
GAATGTCTCAGCTGGTCTACAAGCACGCCATTTCGACGATCATGCCGGGCGGCCCGATCAGCCTGTTCGATGAAGAGCAGGCGGGCGGTTGACGGAGCGCAAGAAGAGCGGGAGCGGCGGCGGCGTCGACTTCCAGATCGAAGGACCGGAGGCCACCCGCGCCATTGTTCTGCATGTAGACAGGCGCGACAGGAATGCCCCCATCACCTCCGACCGGGCAGTCGAAGCACGGCTGGAGGAGGCCGTTGGCCTTGCAGCCGCCATTGACCTGGAGATCGAGGCGAGCCTCATCGTACCCGTGTCAGCCCCAAAGCCAGCCACCCTGCTGGGGTCCGGCAAGGTGGAGGAGATCGCAGAGCTGGTGAAGGAGACGGAGGCGGAACTCGTCGTCGTCAATGCCCAGTTGTCGCCCATCCAGCAGCGCAACCTGGAAAAGGACTGGGGAGCAAAGGTGCTGGATCGCACCGGCCTTATCCTCGAAATCTTCGGCAGGCGGGCCTCAACGCGTGAAGGCACGTTGCAGGTGGAACTCGCTCATCTGCAGTATCAGAAAAGCCGCCTTGTCCGTTCCTGGACCCATCTTGAACGTCAGCGCGGCGGCTTCGGCTTCCTTGGTGGCCCCGGTGAAAGCCAGTTGGAAGCGGATCGGCGCCTCATTCAGGAGCGTATCAGCCGCATCGAGCGGCAGCTTGAATCGGTAGTGAAAACCCGCGCGCTGCACCGCAAGGGCAGGGCGCGCGTGCCCTATCCCGTCGTGGCGCTTGTTGGTTACACCAATGCCGGCAAGTCCACGCTGTTCAACCGGCTGAGTGGCGCGGAAGTTCTGGCAAAGGATCTGCTGTTCGCCACGCTTGACCCGACCATGCGGGTGATCGAGTTGCCGCATGGCCGCAAGATCATCCTGTCCGACACGGTGGGCTTTATCTCCGATCTCCCGACCTCGCTCATCGCCGCATTCAGGGCGACGCTGGAAGAGGTTCTCTCGGCGGATGTCATCCTGCATGTGCGCGATGTGGCGCATTCGGACACCGATGCACAGGCCGAGGACGTGAACCGCGTACTGGAAGAACTCGGCATCGATGAACTGCGCCGCTCCCGCATCATAGAAGTGTGGAACAAGCTGGACTTGCTGCCGCCCGAAGAGCGCGCCGCGCGCGAGGCGCAGGCGCTCCGCAAACCCGGCTGCGTGCTCGTCTCCGCCGTGACGGGCGAGGGCGTAGCCCCGCTTCTCGAACTGATCGAGGGCCGCCTTGGAGCAGAGGACACGGTGTTCGAAGTCACACTTCAACCCGAGGATGGCCAGGGCCAGGCCTGGCTGCATGACCGCGGCGAAGTGTTGAGCCGCAAGAGCTTCCCCGATGGCCGCATCCTGATGAAAGTCCGTCTCACGGGTGAAAAGGCTGGTCAGGCGCTGGCGCGTTTCGGCTCGGCGATGAAGCCACTGGGAGCCAGGACGAAAGCGGCGGGATCATAGTTTTCCTTCGCCCGCGCAGTGCGTGTGCAAGGTAAATCTGCCTACTTCCCCAAGCGCTTCGCCTCATCCCACAGCGCATCCATCTCGGCGAGATTGGACTCCTTCGGCTCCTTGCCGCTTACGGCAAGCCGCGCCTCGATGTGGGCGAAGCGGCGCTCGAACTTGGCGTTGGTGGCGCGAAGGGCCGCTTCCGGGTCAATTCCGAGATGCCGCGCGACATTGGCCATGGCGAAGAGTAGGTCGCCAAATTCTTCCGGTTTCTTGTCGTTCGGGGCCGCGCGAAACTCCGCCACTTCTTCGGCGATCTTGTCATAGACATTCTCAACCGATGGCCAGTCGAAGCCCACCTTGGCCGCCTTGGATTGCAGCTTCACCGCTCGCGTGAGGCCGGGCAGGGCGAGGGGAATGCCAGCAAGCGTCCCCTGCCGTGGCTTGTTCTTCCGCTCCTCGGCCTTCCGGTCTTCCCAAAAGCCCTTGGCGAGGGTTGCGGAGCGCGCCTCGTCATCGCCGAACACATGCGGGTGACGGCGGATCATTTTCCTGTTTACGGCCTCGATCACGTCATCGAAGGTAAAGCTGCCTTCCTCATCCGCCATCTGGGCATGGTAAACGGACTGGAGGAGGAGGTCGCCCAGCTCCTCGCAGAGTTCGGCGCGGATGCCTTTTTGAATGGCATCCGCCACCTCATAGGCTTCCTCGATGGTATAAGGCGCGATCGTCTCGAAATTCTGTTCAAGATCCCACGGGCAGCCCGTCACCGGCGTCCGGAGCGCCTTCATGATGGCGCGTAGCGTCTCGATCTTGCGGGGGTCCATATCGGCGGGGTTCTGGCTCATGCGGCGTGGCCTAGCCGATTTGACCGTTAGGCGCTACGGGGGAGCGCCATCGTAAACACCGCCTCATGTATCCATCAGTCGCATAATATATATTATGGAATATTTTGAACAGCCCCAATCCGCCCGAAAAAGCCAGCCCCGCCAGAGGCTTGAGCTGGCTGTTCCGGTCACGTGCAGATGATCAACGCAGCGGTGCTTCCTTTGGCCATGTCTTCGGCTCACAGGTCGCCACTTTCTCGGTGAAGTCCTTGTTCCATTCCTGGCGCTGGCAGTTGAACCAGTATGGTGTCTGCTGCTGCCATGGCGTTCCGGCGAATTTCTTCGCCAGCAGTTCCTGCGCAGCCTTGGAATAGCGCGCGTGGCCGCCATGCCAGTTACAGCCGTAGCGCGTCGTCCTGACAGCCAGTGCCAGAGCCTCCGGAGCGCCGTCCTGGCCCTTGGAGACCTTGCCCCAGCGGATGGCGGCATCGCTCAGGCGCTTGGGTGCCTGGTCCATGCGGGTCAGCGCACGAAGTTCCTTCCAGTCAACGGCCTTCACCATTGGATGCGCCTTGAGCAGCGTCTCGCGGTTCTGCTGCACGGCCTTGCTCATCGCCGGGTCATAGACATCGGCGAGTTTCCGCATCAGGTAACTGTTGCCGTCCGGAATGCCAGTCACGTCATCAGCCTGTTTCCGAAGTGCGCCAAGCTGGCGGTCTGGCTCTAAGGGGCACCACCAATTCTTGTCGTTGGGGTTCCACCCATCGATCTCGGTGAAGCTGTCCGGCTTGATGCTTTCGGCCTGCCAGCCGCCGGGCATTGAAACGAGCATGTTGTGCGCCGGGCTGCGCAATATGGTTAACAGCCGCTGATTGCGCGGAGAGATATCAGGGTAATCCGCCTTCACCTTCTCCGAGATGCTGCGCAGTTCTGGATTGAGGGCATAGAGTTGTTCCAGATGCTCGCCATCCACCTTGCGCACCAGGCCATAGTCACGCGTCCACGCGGCGCGGGCGAAAAGCGCCCTGTCCTTCTCCGCGAATACCGGATCAGCCGCAAGCTCCCAGAGTGTCTTGGTGGGCAGGAAGTTGAATAGGATGTCAGAGGCCGCGTCGCTGTTTTTCACAACGGCATCCTTCCAGCGGGCCTCATCTTCCGCAACCAACGCCAGCAAAGCTGAGTAATTGTTGCGATCAAGTGTTTGGGTGTCAGCCGAAAGGCCTGCGAGGAAGTCCGGCGTGATCAGCGCATCACGAAGCTTGCGGGCCTCTGCCGCATTGCCCTGCCCCGCGATGTATTGCGCAAGATTGTAGAGCGCCACGCCGGAATAGGCGCGCGCGCTCTTGAACGGCACGGACTTGAGATTGGCCGTGGCCTCGTCATACTTGCCTGCAAGGGCCGAAAGCCGCGTGGCCTGCTGCAAGAGGAAACCAGCCGCCGCTGTTTCAGGCGCCGTTCCACAGCTCTTTTCCGCGGCATCCATGGCGAGCTTCGCCTTGGCCCAGAGTTCGGCGCGCGAAGCGTCGTCAGGTTTCGCGGCGAGCGCCTTCAGCATATCGAGCGCGGTGCCGTTCAGTTGGCCGCCCGAAGGCTGAACCGCCAGCGCCTTGCCGACATAGTCAGACATGCGGGCCTGCCACTTGTCGCCTATGAGGCTCCACGGCGCCATTTGGTATTTCTCATTGGCCGTTTGGCCGGCCATCATCCACAGCGCCATGGGATACTTGCGCGAGGCATCCACCAGCGACTTCGAAATCGTGGCATTCTCCGGCAACGCACCATCCAGCCACCAGTCGCCATCCTTGGTGCGCACACCGACGAAGTCGATGTCATAGAGCGCCGACGCATAGGCGCGCTTGCTATCGTCGCTGAGCGCGATGCGATCCGCCGGCAATGTCAAAATGGCGATGTCGCCGTCGATGAGCGCCGTCCAACCCTGCGCCGTGTCTTCCTGGTTGGCAATGTAGCCCAGCAGTTCACGCGTGATGGCGTGAACGGAGTTAAGTGATGGGTCGGCCAGAATGGCGTCCGCCTCCTTGCGCGCAGCTTCGGGCTGCTTGGCGTTGGCCAGCAGGTTGGCAATGTTGTAGCGCGCCGCCGCGCGGTGTGGCGACTTTGACTCCGCGATGGCGCGGAACGGCGGGATGGCCTTTTCCTTGTCGCGGTAGAAGGCAATGGAGGCCTCCTGATAGGCCCGGTCATAGTTCTGGAGGTTGACGTAGGCGGGTTCAACTTCGATAGGTGCCGGAAGCGCCACATCCCCGGCATCGCTGCCGCAGGCGCGCATGACCTGCTCTTGCGCAGCAAGCCACTGCTTCACATAAGGGTGCTGCTTGCCGAAGGAATTGATGCGCTTTTCAAGCACGGACAAAGGATAACCGATGCGGCAACTCCAGCTGACATCCTGCAACGCCTCTGACGCCGGAAGGATCTCGCCTGCCAGTTGCTTCCAGCGCTGCTGCAAATCCCATGTGTCGCCACCCACCGCCATGGGCTCAATCATCGGATCGCCCAGCCCCTGAAGCACGCGCCAGTTCACCGCGCTGAACGGATTGGCCGCATAGCGGTCCACGGCGGCGGCGAGCTTTGCAGGTGCGCACGTGGACTGGGCCAGAACCGGCCCGGCAATAAGCGTCAGCGAGGCGACGCCCGCCGCGAAGGTTTTAATCATTTTTTATCCCGATATTTCAGAAAGTTAGCTCGAGGCCATCATAAGCCGGCTCAACGCCGGGCGGAAGTTCGCGCGCAAGTGTGGCGAAATCCAGATCAACATGAAGGTTGGTAATGACTGCCCGCTTCGGCTTCATGCGGGCAATCCACTCCAGCGTCTGCGGCAGGCACCAATGGCTGGGGTGCGGCGTGCGGCGCAGCGCATCTACGATCCAGAGATCAAGGCCGTGCAAGGACTGGAGGCTTTGCTCAGGCACGCCATCGATGTCGGGCGTATAAGCCATGCCGCCGATGCGGACGCCCAGCGCATCAATGGTGCCGTGATGTACCTGGAATGGCATCGCCGTAACATCGCCGCCTGGCCCGCTGATCGTCAGGGGCTTTCCGGCCTCCATGGGGTTGAGATTGAGAATCGGCGGGTAGTCGCTGCCGGGGGCTGAATAAAAACAATAGGCAAAGCGTGTCGTCAGCATGCGGCCGGTCGCGTCATCCGCCCAGATCTCAACCCGCTGCCGGGCCCTCAGGAAGAAAGCACGCAAATCATCAATGCCGTTGGTGTGGTCCGCGTGGTCATGCGTATAGAGAACCGCATCGAGATGCTGGACGTTCTCTGCCAGCATCTGCTCACGCAGATCCGGCGAGGTATCGATCAGCACTCGCGTTTCTCCCTGCCCAGATTTCGCCGTGACCAGCGCCGAGCACCTGCGGCGGCGATTCTTCGGGTTGGCGGGGTCGCACTGACCCCAGTCATTGCCGATACGGGGTACGCCCGCTGATGAACCGCAGCCGAGGATAGTGACCGACCTTGTCATGCAGCTTGCGTGTAACGCGCCGGGCGTGGCGCCTTGGAGAATAACCGAAAGAAATTGTCGTTGGTGATGTGGGCCATGTCCTCCACGGGAAGCCCCCTCACCTTCGCCAGCGTCTCCAACGTCTTCACCACGAAAGCCGGCTCATTGTCCTTTCCACGATAGGGAACGGGGGCGAGGTAAGGCGAATCCGTTTCGACGATGATGCGATCCAGCGGCACAGTAGCCGCTGTCTGACGGATATCCTCGGCGGATTTGTAGGTGAGAATGCCGGAGAAGGAAATATAGCCACCCAGCGCCACGGCGGCATGCGCCAATTCCGCCCTGGAGGTGAAACAGTGCAGTAGCGGCGTGAACTTGCCTTTGGCCATTTCACGTTCGAGGATGGCGATGGTATCAGCTTCCGCATCACGCGAGTGGATCACCAGCGGCAGGCCGGACTCACGGGCGGCGTCGATGTGAACGAGGAATCCCGCCTTCTGAGCCTCCGGCGTGCTGAGATCATAGTGATAATCGAGGCCCACCTCACCGATGCCGATGCACTTCGGGTGCTTCGCCAG
>JBEIDW010000021.1:0-34268 GCA_040383265.1 Hyphomicrobiales bacterium | reverse complement strand
GGCCCAAGACCGCGCGCCCAGGGCGGAAGGCCATCGACGGCGGCAAAGCCCAACAGTTTCAGCAGTTCGCCGGGGTCTTCCGCCTTCACATCAACGCCGATCGATCCGCTGGGGCCCTTGCCGCTGTCGAGAATCAGGCCCGTTGCCTGCATCTTTGCGCCACCAACCGAACCAATATCGAGCGCACGGAGGTCAAGCCCGTTCGCGCCTGACTGCAGGTCGATCGCCACATCGCGCGCGGTCACGGCGTTGAGCAGCAGTTCATCGGCCTTGAACTTGAGCCGCAGGTCCGGAGCATCTGGCCGGGGCAGCGCGAAGGACACGATGCCACCCACCCCATCACGCGCCGCTGCGGAAAACGCGGGAATACCCTGAGGTGCATAAGTGTCGAGATCGAAACGCCCGCCTTCCACATCTACATCCACCGCACCGCGCCCTGCCGCGTTGACCGTCAGAGATCCACGGCCGCGCTGTCCATCGAGTTCGAAATCCGTATTGGTCAATCTCAATTGCGACGCGGTGAGGCTGACGCCCGTTTGCATCTTGAGGCGTCCACGGCTGCCGCTCCAAAGGCCGGAGAGGCTGGTACGCGCGCCCTGCCACAGCCACAACACAAGCTCCCGCAGGTCGCCCGCTTCAAGCGCAAGGTCGCCCGCCAACTCACCACGGCCGCTGCCCGGGAAATAGGTTCCCTTGAACAGGATGTTGGATGTGCCCGGAAGCCCGGCGGAAAGCCGGGTGATGCGCAAGGCGCTGTTGTCCGCCTCGATCGAAAGCGACACGTTGTTGAGGGTTTCACCGCCGCTCTTCAGCGCCGTCACCCCGAAGCGCGCAGCGAGGCTCGTCTCAGACGGCAGCATGGCGAGTAACTGGTCGACGACAGCGAGGCCACCGGACTCGCGCAGGACATTGCGAACCTTTGCACCCGCAAGTTCGTCAAGATCGAGCATCGAAGCAGAGAGGTCGGCCGTGACGGACATGAACTTTCCAATGTTCACACGCGCCGTGCCGGTGGCAATGGCAGCCGCCGGGTCGATATCCTGCCGTGACATCTGAATATCCGTGAGGTCGACGCCTTCCAAGTTGCCTCTTGCCTGCGCGGTGAAAACGAGAGGCCGCACCTCTCCCTCGGCATCACTCTTGCCACCTTCGCTCACTGCGGGCTCAACCCGCAACTCGCCCTCGGACATGCCGTCCTTGTAGCTGCCATCGAAACCGTAGACATAACCGGAGTTATCGGCTGTCGAGAGCTTCACCCCGAAGAGCAGCGGCTGGCCAGCAGATTGGCTTCCGGTATTGATCAGCACATTGAACGCGCGCCCGTTGTAGAGAAGTTGTGAACGCACCCTCCACGGCCCCTGAATGCCTGATGACGCAAGTTCGGCATTCACGCCTTCAAGCATGACCGTGCCGCCACGGCGGCCGTCCCGAAAACGCACTGTTCCCGAGGTCAGCGTGATCTGGTCGAGCTTCACCCGGGAAAAAATATCGCTGCGGATCAGATCCGCCGAGGGCGTGAAGGTCCAGTTGCCTTCGCCCGAAGACAGCCGCTCGATTGAGATCGCCGGCCCCTCGATGTCGATACCCTCGACATCGAGGCTGCCCTGCAGCAGCCCGGCGAGCGTCATGCGGATGGTAACCCGCTGCGCCGTGGCAAATTCTGCATCCGTGAAGCCCGGCGGATTGGCGATACTTACCGCCTCCGCCGTCAGCCGTGGCCACGGGAAGAGCCTGGTTGTGATCGGCCCGTCAATTGACACCGTGCGCCCGGTCAGATTCTGGCCATAGGCTTCGAGCCGCGGCCGGTAGGCATTCCAGTCAATGACGAAGGGCGACACAAGCAGGCCGATCACGGCCAGCACAAGCAGGATGCCAAAATAGAAAACGGGCGATTTCCAGACTTTCATGCCGCCCCGCCATTGCCGTTCATGTGCATCACTCAGATGGCGGCGTTCTTGCCCGGGTTCATGATGTTCGCTGGATCAAGAGCCCGCTTGATTGCCTGCATGAAGGCGAGGGCTGGCCCATGCTCCCGGGAAAGGTAATCCCGCTTGCCTGTGCCGATGCCGTGCTCGCCGGTGCAGGTGCCACCCATGGAGATGGCGCGCTCGATCATGCGGCCATAGACCTCCTTCACCCGCCGGTATTCGCCGGCGTCGTTCCGGTCACAATAGAGCACCACGTGGAAGTTGCCGTCTCCCACATGGCCGACGATGGGACCATAGAGATTGTTGGCGGCAAGATCGGCCTGTGTCTGAGTCACGCAGTCAGCGAGCGCCGAGATCGGCACGCAGACATCTGTCGCAAAAGATTCCTTGCCCGGCATCAGTGCCTTGGTGGCCCAGAACGCATCATGCCGCGCCTGCCAGAGCTTCTGGCGGTCTTCCTCCTTGACGGCAATCTGATAGGGCCCGCCGCCGAGGTCAGACGCGATGGCCGAGAAGGTTTCAGCCTGTTCATGGGCAGAGGCTTCGGTGCCGTGGAACTCAAGAAACAGGGTCGGTGTCACCGCAAGACCCAGGTTGGAATAGGCGTTGAAGGCCTTCACATGCTCGGCGTCGACAAGTTCAATGCGCGCCACGGGAAGCCCCAACTGGATCGCCGTGATGGTGGCGCGGCAGCAGGCTTCCACGCTCGGGAAAGGACAGACGGCCGAGACGATGCTCTCGGGTATGCCATAGAGCTTCAACTGGATTTCGGTGATGACGCCGAGTGTGCCTTCCGACCCTACAAGTACCCGCGTCAGGTCATAACCCGCGGAGGATTTCCGGGCGCGGCTGCCGGTGCGGATGATCTCGCCATTCGCCATGACAGCCGTCACGTTCAGCACATTTTCCCGCATCGTGCCGTAGCGCACCGCATTGGTGCCCGAGGCCCGCGTGGCCGTCATGCCGCCAAGCGAGGCATCAGCCCCCGGATCGACGGGGAAGAACAGGCCCTTGTCGCGAAGGTGGGAGTTGAGCTGCTTGCGGGTGACACCTGCCTCCACCCGGCAATCAAGATCATCCGCGTTCACCTCCAGAATGCGGTTCATCTTCGAGAGATCGATGCAGATGCCGCCGAAGGGTGCCGTGATGTGCCCTTCCAGCGAGGTACCCGTGCCGAAGGGAATGACCGGCGTTCCGTGCCTGGCGCAGGCCTCAACAATTCGCTGCACCTCCTCGGTGGAGTGGACGAAGGCCACGGCATCGGGCGGAGCGCCGGGGTTCCATGTCTGATCCTTGCCGTGGTGTTCACGCACGGCCATAGCGGTGGACAGGCGTTCACCCATCCAGGCGCGAATATCGGCGATTGCCTCTGTTGTGCTGGGCTTGGTCACGGGAGTATCCATGGTTCACAAATTAGCAGACTCCGGAGAATTTGCGATGGCTTATCCTGCACCCTTCGTAGGCCGTGTCCAGCAGGTCGAGGACCAGTGGACGGACTATAACGGCCACTTCAACATGGCCTATTATAACGTATTGTTCGACCGGGCGGGAGACGAAGCCTTCGGTGCCCTGGGGCTGGGGCCAGACTACATCAAGGCGCGGAATGCGTCCTTTTTCACCCTCGAGAGCCACAACACCTATGTGCGGGAACTGCATGCCGGTGATTCGGTGCGGATCGAGACCCAGATTCTCGATTGCGACGCCAAGCGGGTGCATTATGTGCAGCAGATGTTCCACGCCAGCGAAGGCTGGCTCTCCTGCGTGACCGAGATCATCGTCATGCATGTGGACATGGGGTTAAAGAAATCCGCCCCCTTCCCACCCGATATCATGGAAAAAATCAGCGACATGCGCGAGGCACACCGCAACCTGCCTGTGCCGCCACAGGTCGGCCACAGGATCGGTATTCCGAAAAAGGCCTGACTCTCTAAATCGTCACACTCACGCAACATTCCGGGCGCATTCCGACTTCATAGGGCATCGAACTAACAACGAAGGAGGCGGATCATGAACCATGGCTTGAACCTGTTCGCGGAAGCGCTTGTATTCGTTCACGGAACAGGCGCGGAGTCAGAAGCGGCAAAACATGCCCTTCTGTGCGAGAAGCTGGGCGACTTCGAAACCGCCGAAACCTGGCGTCTTTTGCAGGGCGCGGTCAGGCGGCTCAGGGCCTCAACCGAATGCGCGAACCGTCAGGCGGCGTGAGGGCTACCGGAGTTTCGCTTTTCGTTCTCATGGTTGCTATAGTGGCCCGAAGGATTCGGACCCCACATGAGCAATAACACCTTCGACCTGAATGACTTTGGCGACGATGAGCCAGCCCCTGCGATCAAACCGGGGGGGCTGGCCGCGCGCGCCATGGCGCAGGGCGAGCCGCCTTACCTGAAAGGCCTGAACCCCGAACAGCGGGCAGCCGTGGAGATCACCGATGGCCCCCTCCTCGTTCTTGCGGGCGCTGGCACCGGCAAGACCCGCGTTCTGACGACAAGGCTTGCCCACATCCTGGCCACCGGCAAGGCCTGGCCAGGCCAGCTCCTGGCCGTCACCTTCACCAACAAGGCCGCCCGCGAAATGCGCGACAGGATCGGCGCGCTGATCGGCGGCGCGGTGGAAGGCATGACATGGCTTGGCACCTTCCATTCGATCGGTGTGAAGATCCTCCGCAACCATGCCGAGCTGGCGGGCCTGCGATCCGGCTTCTCGATCCTCGATACCGATGACCAGATCCGCCTCCTGAAGCAACTGCTCGAAGCCCATGACATCGACGAGAAGCGCTGGCCCGCCCGCCAGCTGGCCTCCCTCATCGACGGCTGGAAAAACCGTGGCCTGACGCCGGACCGCGTTCCCGGCGGCGAGGCCCATGGCTTTGCCAATGGGCTGGGCGGCCAGCTCTATTCCGAATACCAACAGCGCCTGAAGGTGGTGAACGCGGCCGACTTCGGTGACCTGCTGCTCGAAGTGCTGCGCATCTTCCAGGAGCACCCGGATGTTCTGAAGGAGTATCAGCGCCGCTTCAAATACATGCTGGTGGACGAGTATCAGGACACCAACGTGGCGCAGTATCTCTGGCTCCGGCTTCTGGCGCAGGGCCACAAGAACATCTGCTGCGTGGGCGATGATGACCAGTCGATCTATGGCTGGCGCGGGGCCGAGGTCGACAACATCCTGCGCTTCGAAAAGGATTTTCCAGGCGCGAAAGTAATCCGGCTTGAACGCAACTACCGTTCCACGCCGCAAATTCTGGGTGCGGCCTCCGGCCTTATCGAGAAGAACGAAAGCCGCTTGGGCAAAACGCTCCGCACCGACCGCGAAGATGGCGACACCGTCACCGTGCGCTCGCACTGGGATGGCGATGAGGAAGCCCGCGTCATCGGCGAGGACATCGAAAACCTGCAGAGCAAGGGCGAGCGCCTGAACGACATGGCGATCCTCGTGCGCGCCTCCTTCCAGATGCGATCCTTTGAAGACCGATTCATTACCTTGGGCGTGCCCTATCGCGTCGTCGGCGGCCCGCGCTTCTATGAGCGCGCCGAAGTGCGTGATGCGCTGGCCTATCTCAAGATCGTCGCCTCGCCCGACAATGACCTTGCCTTCGAGCGCATCATCAATGTCCCGAAGCGCGGCATCGGCGATACCTCGGTGAAGCGCATGCATGCCATTGCCCGCGCGCAAGGGGTTTCGCTTTACCGCGCGGCCGAGGCGATGAGCCTGACCGATGAGTTGCCTTCCAAGGCCCGCACATCACTCAGGAAGCTGATCGAGAGTTTCGGCCGCTGGCGGCATATGACTGGCGGTTTACCGCACACTGAATTGGCCGAAATCGTGCTCGATGAATCGGGCTACACCGAGATGTGGCAGAATGACAAAAGCCCCGAAGCGCAAGGCCGCCTCGACAACCTCACGGAACTCGTGCGTTCGATGGGCGACTTCGAGAACCTGGGCGGATTCCTTGAGCACATCTCGCTGGTGATGGATGTCGAACAATCGGCGGAGGAAGACAAGGTCAACATCATGACCATGCATTCCGCCAAGGGACTCGAATTCGGTACGGTGTTCCTGCCCGGCTGGGAGGAAGGCCTGTTCCCCAGCCAGCGTTCGATGGATGAGAAGGGCCGTGCGGGGCTCGAGGAAGAGCGCCGCCTCGCTTACGTTGGAATCACGCGGGCCAAGCGCCGCGCCTTCATTTCCTTTGCGCAGAACCGCCGGGTGCATAATCTCTGGCAGAACGCGCTCCCCTCCCGCTTCATCGACGAGTTGCCCGAAACCCATGTAGAGGTGGCACCCATGGCGACGAGCTATGGCGGCTATGGCCTGGGTTCCTACGGCAAGAGCCGTTTCGACGATGAACCCAAGCCCTTCGGCAATACCTATTCGACGCCCGGCTGGCAGCGCGCCCAGCAACGATGGTCTGAGGGCAAGTCCGCCCGCTCGACACCCCACTTCATCGAAGGCGAGATGGTGGCCCGAGAGACAGACGCAGTGAGATATTCAAAAGGCGAGCGCGTCTTCCACGAGAAGTTCGGCTATGGCGTCATCCGCTCGGTTGACGGCAACAAGCTGACGATCGATTTCGACAAGGCCGGCGAGAAACGGGTGATTGATAGCTTCGTTACCCGGGGCTGATCTTTCTATCTGACCGTCACTCCGGCGAAGGCTGGCATGACGGCGGAATCCGCATCATGCCGCCAGCTTCACCAACGTCTGCATCAGTTGCCGGGTCCCCTTCAACCGGTCTTCCGGCTTGTCCCAGTTGCGCATGACGACGAGTTTCATGTCAGGCCGCAACTTGGCCATGGTGCCCTGCCCGGTGATCCATTGAACGAGGGCGGTCGGATTGGCGAAGGCATCGCCGCGGAAGGCCATCACGGCGCCCTTCGGACCCGCATCGACACTCTGCACATTCGCAGCACGGCATAGGAGCTTGATGGACACCACCGCGAGCAGATGGTTCACCTCCTCCGGCAAGGGCCCGAACCGGTCGCGAAGTTCCGCGCCGAAACCATCAACCGCCTGCTGGTCATGCAGGTCAGCGAGGCGGCGGTAGAGCCCCAGGCGCACCTGCAGATCCTCCACATAGGATTCGGGGATCAGCACCGAGGTGCCGATGTTGATCTGCGGCGACCACTGGCCATCCGACTCCAGCGTATCCTCGCCGGTCCGGAGCTTCGACACCGCCTCTTCAATCATCTGCTGATAGAGTTCGTAACCCACTTCCTTGATGTGGCCGGACTGCTCGTCCCCCAACAGATTGCCAGCCCCGCGCAGGTCAAGGTCATGGCTGGCCAGCGTGAAACCAGCTCCCAGTGAATCGAGCGACTGCAGAACCTTGAGTCTCTTGTCCGCCGCGGCAGTCAGCGTCTTGTTGGCGGGCGTGGTGAAGATCGCATAGGCCCGCTGCTTGGACCGGCCGACACGCCCTCGAAGCTGATAGAGCTGGGCCAAACCGAACATGTCCGCCCGGTGGATGATCAGCGTGTTGGCAGTCGAGATATCAAGGCCCGATTCCACGATGGTGGTGGACAGCAGAACATCGAACTTCCGGTCATAGAAGCCGGTCATGATGTCTTCGAGTTCGGTGGGCGGCATGCGGCCATGCGCTATGCGGAACTTCACCTCCGGCACCGTCTCGCGCAGGAAGGCGGCGATCTCATCGAGATCCGTCACGCGCGGCACCACATAGAAACTCTGCCCGCCACGGAAATGCTCCCGCAGAAGGCTTTCGCGGATGATGACGGGATCAAACGGCGTGATGTACGTCCGGACCGCCAAGCGGTCCAACGGCGGTGTGGTGATGAGCGAGAGCTCGCGCACGCCTGACAGCGCAAGCTGCAGGGTGCGCGGGATGGGTGTTGCGGTGAGCGTCAGCACATGCACATTGGTGCGCATCTCCTTCAGGCGCTCCTTGTGCTTCACGCCGAAGTGCTGCTCCTCGTCGATGATCATCAGGCCCAGATCACGGAACTTGATCGAGTCGGCGAGCAACGCATGCGTGCCAACCACAATGTCAATGTCGCCCGAGGCAAGCCCGGCCTTGACCTGCTCCAGTTCCTTCTTTGGCACCATGCGCGAGGCCTGCGCGATGTTGACCGGCAGCCCCTTGAAGCGGTTCTGGAAGGTGGCGAAGTGCTGGCGCGACAGCAGCGTCGTCGGCACCACCACCGCCACCTGCTTGCCATTCATGGCGGCCACGAAAGCGGAGCGCAGCGCCACCTCCGTCTTGCCGAAACCGACGTCGCCGCAGACGAGCCGGTCCATCGGGCGGCCCTTCTGGAAATCCTCGATGACGGCCTCGATGGCCGAGAGCTGGTCTTCTGTTTCCTCGTATGGGAAGCGCGCGGCGAATTCCTCATAGGCGCCCTCGGGCGGTGGCAGCACATCGCCCGGCTTCAACTCGCGCGCCGCTGCCGTGCGGATCAGCCCTTCGGCAATCTTGAGGATGCGCTCCTTGAGTTTGGCTTTCTTGGCCTGCCACGCGCCACCGCCCAGCTTGTCCAGCTGCACGCCCTGCTCGTCTGACCCGTAGCGGGAGAGAAGCTCGATATTCTCGACCGGTAGGAACAGCCGGTCGCCACCGGCATAGGAGAGGAACAGGCAGTCGTGCGGTGCGCCCTGCACCTCTATCGTTTTAAGGCCCTCGAAGCGGCCGATGCCGTGATCGACATGGACCACGAGATCGCCCGGCGAGAGGGCTGAAAGCTCGCTGATGAAATCAGACGCCTTCTTGGTGCGGCGGCCCCGGCGCACCATGCGGTCGCCCAGAATGTCCTGCTCGGAGATGATGGCGAAATCATCCGTCTCGAAGCCTTCTTCAAGGCCGAGAATAATGAGGCCCGCAATCGCCTTGTCCCACGAGATGAACTCTGGCCAGTTCTTTGCTGAGGCCAGCGGGGCGACATCATGATCCTTCAGGATCGTCTCAAGCCGCTCGCGCGAACCTTCCGTCCAGGAGGCGATCGCGACACGGCGTCCGCCTCGGCGGATGTCGTCCGTATGGGTCTTCACCGCCTCATAGACATTGCCGCCCGCCTGCGCGCGTTCGGCCGCAAAGCTCCGCCCACGGCGGCCGCCGAAGGAAATGGCAGACGTGTCCGGCGTCTCGAAGGGGGAGAAAGCAAGGACCGTATAATTGGTCTGCGCTTCCGCCCATTCAGATTCCGTCACATAGAGCGTGCCGGGCTTCACCGGCTTGTAGGGGGCCGCGCCATAGGTTTCCTTCTTGTCGAGGGCTTCCCTGCGGGCATTGTAGAACTCCGCCACCTGCTCCTGCCGGGCCGTGGCGGCTTCATCCGCGGTGTGGTCGAGCGTTACGATGGGATCGTTCAGATAATCGAACAGCGTTGACAACTCATCATGGAACAGGGGCAGCCAGTGCTCCATGCCCTGATATTTGCGGCCCGCCGTGACGCTTTCATAAAGGGGATCATTGATGTCGATGCCGCCGAAAGTACCAGCGTAATTGACACGGAACTTGCCGATAGAGGTTTCGTTCAACAGCACTTCATTGGCGGGGTTGAGCGAGAAACGCTTCAGTGTTGATGTCGTGCGCTGCGATTCAGGATCGAAACTGCGGATCGATTCCAGCGTGTCGCCGAAGAAATCAAGGCGTACCGGGGCGTCAGCGCCCGGCGGGAAGATATCCACGATGCCGCCGCGAACCGCGAAGTCACCTGGGTCCACCACCGTTCCGGTACGGGAAAACCCGTTCTCCGACAGAAAGGAGATCAGTTGATCGGAGTTGACGCGGTTGCCCGGAGCGGCAGAGAAGCTCTGCCCCTCAAGCAGCGAACGCGGCACCACCCGTTGCAGGATCGCGTTCACCGTGGTGAGCAGCACCATCGGTTTTGAAACAGGCTGAAGCAGGCGCGCCAGCGTCGCCAGCCGCCGCGCCACGATATCGGCCACAGGTGATACGCGATCATAGGGCAGGCAGTCCCAGGCCGGGAAGCGCAGGATGTCGAGGTCCGGCGCGAAGTAGGACAACTGGTCGGCCAGCACGGCGGCGCGCTGGTCATCCACCGCCACATGCACCACCACGCGGTTGCCCGACGCACTGGCGATGTCCGGGAGCAGCATGGCGTCGAGCCCCTGCGGCAGCCCTGAAACGGCAGTGCGGCCGGGCAACGCCAGCCGGGGCTTCAACCTGGAGATATCGATCATGGCTTATAGTCGAGGATACGGGTCAGCAGTGCGGAGGCGTAGTGCGCTGGTATGGGCTCTTGCCGGGTGGCCCAGGACAGCATGTCCTGATCCGGAATTTCCATGATGCGCTCCAGTTCCGCAACTTCGGCTTCCGTGAATTGGGGCAGATGGCGCGCTACGAAGCCGCCGAGGATCAGGTCCATTTCCTTGATGCCGCGGTGGGTCGCACGCCACAACAGGCGCTTGCGGCGAATTTCATCGTCGGAGGAACGGGTCAAGGGGGTGTTCATGGGATGGGGTTCTTGCCCGAAGCGGACTTGCGCTGCAACCGGTTCCCAGTGAAATAGACCTATGCGCCCACCACTCCTCAACCCGCTATTCGCCGGGGCTGCCGGCCTCAAGGGCATCGGCGACAAGCTGGACAAGCTTCTGGCCCGGTTCCTCCGGCCTGCCCACGGCATGGCGGGCGATACGGCGCGCGTCATCGACCTGCTGTTCCACCTGCCCTCGGGCGTGGTGGACCGGCGCTTCCGCCCGCGCATCGAAGCCCTGCCGCGGGACGGCGTGGTCACCGTCGAGGCCCGCGTGATCCGCCACCGCCCGCCGCCGCCGGGCAACCGCCGCGTGCCATACCGGGTGGAGGTGAGCGACGGCACGGGGCTTCTGACACTGGTATTCTTCCACGCCTATGCGGACTCAATCCGCCGCATGCTGCCGGAAGGCGAGACGCGCTTCATCTCCGGCAAGATCGACTGGTTCAATGACGAAGCCCAGATGGCGCACCCCGACCATGTCGTGTCGGCGGATGAGTTCGGCCGCATGCCGCTGATCGAGCCGGTTTACCCCTTGACGGAAGGGCTTTCCGCCAAGGTGCTGATGAAGGCGATCCGTCAGGCACTCGAGAAACTACCAGACCTGCCGGAATGGCAGAACGGCGCCTTCCTGCAACGCCACAACTGGCCCAGCTTCAACGCTGCGCTGAAGGCACTCCACCACCCGGAAAACCCCTCCTCCATCGGGCTTGAGGCTCCTGCCCGGCGCAGGCTGGCCTATGATGAGCTGCTGTCGAACCAGCTAGCGCTTTCGCTCGTCCGCGCCAGCATGAAACGCGCGGCCGGGCGAAAACTGCCCGGCACGGGAGACTTGCGCGCAAGGCTCATCACGTCGCTGCCCTATTCGCTCACCAACGCGCAGGAACAGGCCATCCGCGAGATCCTGCAGGACATGGCAAGCGAAGACAGGATGCTGCGGCTCCTTCAGGGTGACGTCGGCTCCGGCAAGACGGTTGTCGCGTTGCTGGCGCTGGCCGCCGCAATCGAAAGCGGCGCCCAGGGCGCACTGATGGTGCCAACCGAAATCCTCGCCCGCCAGCACCACGCCACACTCTCGAAACTCTGCCAGGCCGCAGGCATCTCCATCGCCCTCCTCACAGGCCGCGAAAAGGGCAAGACGCGGAACGAGATCCTTGCACGTCTCGCATCGGGCGAAACCGCGCTGCTCGTCGGTACCCACGCGCTGTTTCAGGATGACGTGGCCTTCAAGGATCTGGGCCTCGTCGCGATCGATGAACAACACCGCTTTGGCGTTCATCAGCGCCTCGCCCTTCAAGCCAAGGCCGGAGGTGCGACGGACCTGCTCGTGATGACCGCCACGCCAATTCCGCGTACGCTGGCCTTGACCGTCTATGGCGACATGGATGTTTCAAAAATCACTGAGAAACCCGCTGGCCGCCTGCCGATCGACACGCGCGTCATTCCCCTCTCGCGCATGGATGAAGTGATCGACGGGCTTGGCCGCAGCATGGCGCAGGGGAACCGCGCCTATTGGGTTTGCCCGCTGGTTGAGGAAAGCGAAGTGGTGGACCTCGCCGCCGCTGAAGAGCGCTTCACCGCACTTGCCGCCCGCTTCCCGGGCGCGGTGGGCCTCGTTCACGGTCAGATGAAGGGGCCGGACAAAGACAGGGTCATGGCCGAGTTCAAGGACGGCACGCTCAAGCTGCTCGTTTCAACAACTGTCATTGAAGTTGGCGTGGACGTTCCGGAAGCCACGGCCATCGTGATCGAGAATGCCGAGCGCTTCGGCCTCGCCCAGCTTCACCAGTTACGCGGCCGTGTAGGCCGGGGCACCGGCAAGTCCTCCTGCCTTCTCCTCTATCAGGAGCCTCTGGGAGAAACCGCCAAGGCCCGGCTTTCCATCATGCGTGAAACGGAGGATGGCTTCCGCATCGCGGAAGAGGATTTGCGATTGCGCGGCGCGGGTGAAATGCTGGGCACCCGCCAGTCCGGCCTTCCGTTGTTCCGCATGGCCGACCTCTCGGTCGACGGCGACCTCCTCGCCGCCGCGCGAGACGACGCACAACTCATCCTCAACAAGGATGCCAAGCTGACAAGCGAACGCGGCGAGGCACTGCGCCTGCTGCTTTATCTTTTCGAGAGGGACGAGGCGATCCGGCTGCTCTCGGCGGGGTAGGCCCCGTTTAATCAGCCGTCATCCCGGCCTGCGCCCGAATGACGGTGATTTCAATTCGTTCACGCACCATACCGCCCCGCATTCTTTCCCAGCGCCTCCGCCAGCTTGGCCTCTGCATCCGCCGGCAGCGGCTTCTCGGGGAAGACGAGGCCCATGGAGATGACCAGCTTCAAGCCATCCTCGACACTCATATCGATGATCCTGACGTCATCCACATCGGTAAAGAACACATATCCAGAGGTGGGGTTCGGCGTGGTCGAGACATAGACTGCATATAGCCGGCGCCCCGGTTCAAGCCCGATCTGCCCGCCATCCACCTCGCGCGACACGAAGGCTATCGACCACGCATCGCGCCTTGGCCATTCGACGAGGCAGACATAGCGGAAGGAAGCGCCCTTCTGCGAGAACAGCGTCTCGAAGATCTGCTTCGAGCCCTTGTAGATCGAGCGCACGATGGGTGTGGAGTTCAGCAGTTTGTCCCAGATGGCGATCATGGTGCGGCCCGCCAGGTTCGCCGCCATGAAACCAATGACCGTGATGGTGATCAGCGCGAAGATCAGCCCGAAACCCGGCACACGGATGGGCAGGTAGTTATCCGGATTATAGGCGGCCGGGAGTAACGGCTTCACCCAGGCATCGAACATGGTAACAAACCAGTAGGTTGCCCAAACCGTAATGGCAATCGGTGCGGTGATGACAAGCCCGGTGAAGAAATAGGCCCGCAATCTGCCGAAGAATGACGTGTGCGCCTTGATTTCGCCGTCTGCAGCGCTCACGTCGGGATCATTGTTGGGATCTTTTGCCATGGGAAAGGAATAGACATGAAACGGGGCGCTACGACAAGCCCAGGCTGTACAGCATGATGAAGGTGCTGCGGCGCCCCCTGCTGCTCGGTACTGGCTGGTTCTGCGTCGGCTTGGGCGCTGTCGGCATCATCCTGCCCCTGTTCCCCACCACCCCCTTCTTGCTGGTAGCGCTCTGGGCCTTTTCGCGCTCCTCGCCCGAACTCGCTGAAAAGATACGCAACAACCGCCATGCCGGAAAATATGTGCGGGATTGGGAAGACGAAGACGTGATCCCGACCACCGCCAAAGTCATGGCGATTGCCATGATGTCTGCGGCACTGGTCTATCTCCACCTCGCGTCCAGTGCCCCCGGCTGGGCTGTCATCGCGGCGGGCGGGGTCATGGCGGCGGTAGCAGCCTACATCCTCACCAGGCCCGGCGCGCCGCGCAAACGCTGAACCGTTATCCCCTATGGCCATGTCCCGCCCAGCAAATCCGGCGTCAAATACAGACATAGATTTATGGGGCCATATTCCGTTTTCTGATAACAACAGAGCCTGTGCCGGGATGGGGAGAGGATGACGATGATGATGAAGGCCAAGCTTCTGGGTGCTCTGTTGTGCGCCGTTTTGCTCAGCCAGCCTGCCGAAGCCGCTACGGTGGCGAAGTGGAAATGGCTGAAGGGCACGACGTGGTACGTCCCTACCAACAATTTGCCTGCCTATATCTATTATCCGTCGAGGAACCGGCTCGTTCCCGTCTCCGATCAGACCGTCTATACGATCACGGGATATCGCAATGGCTATTTCTGAGGGCGCACAGCTTCACAGCTCAATGACAATGACGTCACCTGCTTGTCGCTCGTCGGTTCGGTGACGCCCGAAGGCAAAGTCTATCTGACCTTCACGCAGTATCCCTATTCCAGGGGCGTCGAGTCCACCATCGGAACAGGTACGATGGTCTCCAAGAACGGTCAGTGGACGATGGAAAACCAGATGTCCACGGGTTCCACTTCAGCGCAGATCGGTCATTGGGCTTACATGGTGCAGGCGGTCCCAAACAGCGCAGCGTGGAACTCGCTCCCCGGCGTTGACGTGTCTGTTGATGAGTTCATGGCGCCCTGTCTTGATGCAGCGCCCAAAACGCAGAACTGATCAGTCAGCAGCCGCAGACTTTACACCATCGACCGGATATTTATCGTCCCACACCTTGGCGCGAGCTGCGGCTTCAATGCGTTCGTCTTCGCCCATGTTGCTTTCCAGCATCAAGTAACGGTCGAAGATTTCCGGGTTTTCTTCAGGCCGCGCTGATTGGCGGGCGAGAATATACCACATCAGGGCGCGGGTGCGGTCGCCCTTCACAATGCGGCCTTCCCAGTAAAGTTCGCCCAGATAGGCCTCCGCCGGAGCGTAACGCTTGCGGGCCGCTGCCATCAGCCATTTCAGGCCCTGGCCCGGGTTCTTCTTCACGCCCTGCCCCCGGATGCTCATGACGCCCAGCGCATATTGGGCCGCCGGGTGGCCATAAGCGGTGGCGATCTTGAGATAGGTTCGGGCAGCCCCGGCAGGATCGGGCTGAATGCCGGCATTCACCGCCCCGGTGCGCTGGTAGTCGGCGATCCGCACCATGGCATCGACCGTGATGCGCAAGCGTTGCTTATCGCCCTCGTCGGGGTCAAAACTGTCCGCCACGCGAGTGTAGTAACTATAGGCCATCGCATCGTTTCGCGGCACACCCAGGCCCTGCCGGTACATGTGACCCAGATACCAGTCCGCCACGATCTTGCCGTCGTCAGACTCCTTGCGAAACAGCCTGGCGGCGCGGCCATAATCACCCTTCTTATAGGCGCGCTTGGCCTTTTTGAGATCATCCGTCCAGAACGGGATGCTGATATCGGGAATTTTCAGGTCCGGCGGAGCAGGAAGATAGGAATAGAAGTCAGCCAGCGGTCCGTTCGCCCCCTCATCCGCAGCGGCCGCAACGGGAGCCAGCACCAGCCAGAACAGCAGGGCGATGAACAGGGTGTGGCAGAAGCCGGCTGCCCCCCGCCCGTCACACAAATGGGCCGTTCCAACCGTCACGATGGCTCAGGCCTCCGCAACATGCTTCGCCAATCCGAAGCCTCGGCAATTGCACGGACGACCTGTCACTTTCGACGCCACTCTCTCTTCATCAATACGCAACACAGCGGGTTCTCAGCAGCAACAGGGGAATGCATCGCCCGGCCTTATCCGCCCTGACGCTGATCCGCACTGCAGTTACCCTGAGCCCCTCCTCGAATCTGCGGGCGCGTCTCAACGCCCGTGATTTCGGACGCTAGGCGGCAATTTGGGCGGATAAAAGGTTGGGATTCAGGCGGAATTGGGCGGCACTAATAATTCGGTGCAATGTTGCATAAGCGCCACATCACCCGTGGTGTCAAACGGCCAGTCCCGCCTGCATGCCTTCATAGACAGCCTCTTCCGCAGTCCGCGGGCTCAAGGCATCGCCAATGACGTGGTGCTCCAACCCCAGTTCCTCCAGCACGCCGAGGAGACCGTCCTCCTGCAGTTGAGGGGTGGCGAGTACAATGGTGTCGACATCTTCCATGACCACCGCCTCACGCGAGGGGGTATGGATGAAATAGGCCGTTCGCCCATCGCCGCCATAAAGGCGCAGCCACGGGTGGACCTGAACCCCTGCCTTGTGAAGGCGGGCGATATTCTCGAACCGGATATAGGTCTGGATGTTGGCCGCCGCGCAATGGTGGTTGACGGCAAGCCGTACATCTGCGCCCTCCGCCGCAAGCATTTCGGCAATACCACACCCCGTCCAATCGCCCATCCAGTCATAGACGACAACACGGGCGCCAGTCTTCGCGTGGCCCTTCAGAATGTCCACGGCGTGGACGATCTGGTTGGCCTCCCCCTCGAAGGGCGGCATCTGAGGCTTGGAGCCGGTGGCGAGGATCACTGCATCGGGCTTTTCGCGCAGCAGCACCTCGCGTGTCACGTCGCTCTTGCGGTGAATTTTCGCGCCATGGCGTTCCGCCTCGGCGGTGAGGTTGGTGATGATGCCTCCAAACTCCGCGCGCTTGGGCAGAAGCTGGGCCCAGCGCGCCTGGCCGCCGGTCTGGGCCTCGCGCTCATGCAGGTGAACCTCATGCCCGCGTTCGGCCGCGACGGCTGCCGCCTTGAGCCCCGCCGGACCGCCGCCCACCACCAGAATTTTCCGGGGCTTCGCGGCGCGTGGCTTCACCGCATAGGCAAGCTCGCGGCCGGTTTCGGGATACTGGATGCAGGAAATTGACAGACCAAGCTGGAAATGCCCGATGCAGGCCTGATTGCAGCCGATGCAGGCTCGAATATCATCAACCTTCCCGGCCATCGCCTTGTTGGGCATGTCTGGATCACAGATCATGGCGCGCGTCATGCCGCACATGTCAGCGGACCCGGACGCCAGAACCTCCTCCGCGATCTGCGGCTGGTTGATGCGGCCCGCCACGAACACGGGCTTTCCCGTCACCTGCTTCACCTTCTGGGCAAAGGGCGCAACATAGCCATGGGTGTTCGCCATGGACGGCACAATATGCACCGCACCCGATGCGGTGGCCGAGGTGCCCGCAATCACGTTGAGATAATCGAGGTCCGGGGCCAGCGCGCGGGCAATGGCGACCGAATCGTCCTCCATCAGGCCGTCCTCGTCATGTTCGTCGCCCGACATGCGCATGCCGACGACGAACTCCGGCGGGACAAGGGCCCGCACGGCGGCGATCACATCGCGCGTGAAGCGCAGGCGGTTCTCGAAGGAGCCACCGTATTGGTCGCTGCGGCGGTTCACCTTCGGGTTCATGAACTGGGCGGGGAGATAGCCATGACTCGCGACGATCTCGACGCCATCCGCCCCGGCCTCCGCCATGCGCCGGGCCGCCTGGCCGAAGCCATCGATGATTTCAGCGACCAAGGCGGGCGACATTTCCTTCGGAATGACCTTGAAGCGTTCGGATGGCGAGTGGGAGGGCGCGAATGCCGGCTGCACCACGCCATAGGGCCGGCCCAGAAGTTCCCGCCCCGGATGGAACAGTTGCACGAACACCTTCGTGCCCTCGGCATGGATTGCCTCAAACAGCCGGCGGAAATGGGGAATGCACTCATCCGACGTTCCCATCAGCAGGGCTTCGGTATAGCGTGCGGTCTCGTGCACGCCGACAACCTGAATGACAATGAGCCCGGCGCCACCGCGCGCGCGGGCCCGCTGATAGGCGATCAGCGCATCCGACGGCAGCCCGGCTTCGGGAAGATAGGTGTCATGACCCGTCGAGAAGATGCGGTTGCGGATCGTGGTGGACTTGACGGTGAAGGGCGCGAAGAGATGGGTGAAGCTCATGATGGGGAGAGATTAGACCTGTCCTCGCCAATCCGTCGAGTGTCAGATGGAGCGTTCCTCATATGCAATAAACCACTCCACCATCTCGGTCCACATGGTTTCAACCAGCGCCGGGTCCACATTGTGGGCGCGCGCCAGAACGCGCACATGGTCAATGACCTGCCGGACCCGGGCTTCGTCCCGCGCCGCAAGGTCATCCCGTTTCTTCACCACGATGGCCTTTTCGACGCAACGCTGGCGCTCCGCCAGCAGCTTGATCAGCGCTTCGTCGATGCGATCGATATCCTGGCGGATGTCGCTCATGGTCAGGCGGGTGTTGCTCTGTGTCATGCGCCGCCTCATGCCTTCAATGGATCGGCCAGTCAATTGGAAGTGAACACCCTGGCGCGGGCTTCGGGTCGCACCACCCAGGGCCTGGCGCCCTGCCGGCCGCGGGCCGTTTCAATGCGAACGCCTTCTGGCCCAATCCACATGGCCACCGCCCCCGAACGCCACAGATCGAAACGATCGATCCGCGTGTGAACCCCCGCACAAACGCCACGGAGAGGATAGGCGGCAATCAGAATGTCAATTCCAGCGCACTCCAATGGCTGACCTTCCGGTCCGCTAACATAGAGCACCCGCCTGCCCTTCACCTCAGCTTCACAACGCTCTGCCTCGCAACGCCAGCCGGGCCGCTTCGCCGCCACGGCCAGACCCGCCTCCTCGCCATTAGCCTGAAGCCATTTCTCGACCGCGAAGCGGGCCCGCCTCGGCCAGGCCGAAACAAGATGGCCGGTCTCATCGCGCAAGGCCACAGTGCGGCCGGTGGTTTCAATCAGGAGGTCGGGATGGGGCGGCGGAGACAGCATCATGACGCCGCCAAGAGCCATGATGACCAAGCCGCCAAGCCGCACCGGCCCGCGCAGCAGGCACAGCACGACGAGCCCCGCGGCAATCACAAGCACCGCCTCGGACCTCGGGCGCGGCGAAATCATGTCGGCCCCCGGCAGGGACGCCACATGATCCGAAACAAGGATGACAAGCTTGAGGCCCGCCTCCATCGCCATCAGCGGAAGCTGCTCCAGGCCGAACGGCATCAGCAGGGTCGAGAGCAAAGCCATCGGCATGACGACCGCGCCAACAACCGGAATTGCCAACCCATTGGCCAGCACGCCATAAGGCGCGATCCGCCCGAAGTGATAGGCGGCGGGAAGCGAGGACGAAAACCCCGCGATGAATGATGTGGCGCAGCTGATGGCGAAGGCCGTCAGGCCCCACAGGAGAAGGCGGAAGCTCCAGTGACGTTCCACCGCCTTCCCCCTATGCCGCGCAGCCCTGGCGCTGGACCAGCTTTCGTAGAAAGCAACGAGGCCCAGCACGGCAAGGAAAGACATCTGAAAGCCCGCGTCCACGACCGCCTCTGGTTCAACAACCAGCACGATCAATGCCGCGAGCCCAAGATTGCGGGTCGAGAGTGCCGGCCTGTCCACCATCACCGCGAAGAACACCACTGCGATCATGATAAAGGATCGCGTGGTGGCAACCCCTGAGTCAGCCAGCAGCATGTAGAACAGCCCGGTCAACAGCGCCGCGGCCGCGGCCCATTTCTTGATCGGCCAGTCGAGGGCAAGCCGCGGCACAAGGGCCAGCGCCGCACGCACCGCCCAGAACACACCCCCCGCGACAAGCCACATGTGCAGGCCCGAAATCGACAGCATGTGAAACAGGCCGGATGTCAGAAGACTGCGGTTGATCTCCGGTGGGATGGTGCTGCGCTCACCTGTGATGAGCGCTTCGGCGAAGGACGCATAAGGCTCCTCCAGTGCTGCATGAATGCGAGCGCCCATGGCGCGCCTCACACTTGCGAGCCATTCGTCGATCACGGCGTTCCAGGGTACGGATGCCGGCAAGTTGACCAGCGGGGCCGTGATGCGCCCCGTTGCGCCAACGCCGTCAAACCACAATGTCCGGCCATAATCGAACCCATCCGGCTGGACAGGGGATGGCAGCGGCGAGAGCCGCGCAGTGGCCGTGACCAAAGCGCCGACCACGGGCCTTCCGAACGTTTCCGGCGAGGAAAGGCGAACCTCCCCGGCAGCTTCTCAGCCGCCAGGCCTTCAATGGCATGGGGCGACAGGATGATGGTCAGGCGTTTACGCGCCGCCTGTTCCACCTTCTCCACCCGCCCTGTGAGCTTCACCTCCGTGGAAGAGGCCATGAGCACAGGGGCGGCCACCATCTCGGTTTTGAACTTTGCGGCCGCGAAACCGGCACAGGCCATCGCGGCGAGAAGGAGCACAGGCACGGCACGGCCAAACCACATCAGCATCAGCGCCAAGCCGAGCACAGCAGCACCCAGCAGCACCGGCGGTTCATCGGCAAGCGAGACGTAAAGCCCAGCGCCCGCCGCAAAGGCCGGGGCCCACCACAGGAAATTCCGTTCCCGTTGCGCCTCCACCATCTGGCGAAGAAGGCCCAGCGCCATGCCACTCCCCTTAACAGCGCGCCAGACCCTGTGCTAAGCGGCGCGCAGAGAAACGCAATCACCTTCCCTTACGTCAGTCAATACGGAGAACGGCGTCATGTCATCGCCAGTCGTCACGCGCTTTGCCCCTTCGCCCACGGGCTACCTTCACATCGGCGGCGGGCGCACGGCGCTGTTCAACTGGGCCTATGCCCGGCGCATGGGCGGCAAGATGCTGCTCCGCATCGAGGACACGGACCGGGAACGCTCAACTGCCGCCGCCATCGACGCCATCATCGAAGGCCTCACCTGGCTTGGCCTCGACTGGGCAGGAGAACCCGTCTCGCAATATGGCCGCGCAGAACGCCACCGCCAGGTGGCGGAAGAACTGCTCGCGCAGGGCAAGGCCTACCGCTGCTACTGCAGCCCACAGGACCTTGAGGAGATGCGCGCCAGGGCTGAAGCCGAGAAGCGGCCTATCCGCTATGACGGCACCTGGCGCGACCGTAACCCCTCGGAGGCCCCCGTGGGCGTCAAGCCTGCCATACGCTTCAAGGCCCCGCAGGAAGGCGAAACCGTCATCGATGATGCCGTGCAGGGCCGCGTGGTGATCCCCAATAAGGATCTCGACGATCTCATCATCCTGCGCTCGGACGGCAACCCGACCTATAACCTCTCCGTGGTTGTCGATGACCATGACATGGGCGTGACCCATATCATCCGTGGCGTGGACCACCTCACCAATGCCGCGCGTCAGACGCAGATCTACATGGCAATGGGCTGGCGCGTGCCACACATGAGCCACATCCCCCTTATCCACGGGCCGGACGGCGCCAAGCTGTCCAAGCGCCACGGGGCACTGGGCGTCGAAGCCTACCGCGCGATGGGTTACCTGCCTGAGGCCATGCGCAACTACCTCGCCCGCCTCGGCTGGAGCCACGGTGACGACGAAATCTTCTCCACCGAACAGATGGTCGAGTGGTTCAATCTGGAGTCGATCGGCAAGTCCGCCGCGCGGTTCGATTTCGCCAAGCTCGAAAACCTCAACGGCCACTACATCCGCCATACGCCGGATGACAGGCTGCTCGAACAGTTCATCGACTTCCTTCCCCATGCCGAAGGGGGGGCCGAGATGAAAGCGAAGATCGACGAGGCCATGATGGCAAAGCTCTACCGCGCCCTGCCGGGGCTCAAGGAGCGCGCCAAGACAATGGTGGAACTGATGAAGGGAGCACAGTTCCTGTTTGCCGCCAGACCTCTGCCGATGGATGACAAGGCCCAGCAGATCATCCGCGATGGCGGGAAGGAAGTGCTGTCAGCAATCGTCCCAATACTCAAGCAAGTTGAGAACTGGCAAGCGCATGATATTGAAACAGCTGTAAAATCTTATACCGAAGCACAGGGGCTGAAGCTTGGCAAGATCGCCCAGCCGCTGCGCGCCGCACTCACCGGCACATCGACCTCGCCCGGCATCTTCGACGTCCTGGAGGTTCTCGGCCGCACTGAATCCCTTGCGCGGCTTCAGGATCAGGCAGGCTGAAGACAGCGCGGATCGCCCGCCGCCCGCATGTCATCTTCAAACAAGGATGATACCCTATGCAGAGGTACGACTGCTGCAGGGCCGGTCGACCAAAGGATCAGGTCAGTCTCGTTGACCTTCTTATGCTGCAATGCAATAGTTGACCAGAATATGGCGGCATGAATGGGAGGCCAACATGGCTGACGATCCGAAGAAGGCGGTCCTCACACTCGATGGCAAGGCGGTCGACATGCCGGTGAAATCCGGCACGATCGGGCCGGATGTGGTGGATATCACCAAACTCTACGCCCAAACCGGCGCCTTCACCTTCGATCCCGGCTTCACGTCCACCGCTTCCTGCGAATCAAAGATCACCTACATCGATGGTGACGAGGGCGTGCTGCTCTATCGCGGCTACCCGATCGAGCAGTTGGCCGAACACGGCGACTTCCTCGAAACCTGTTACCTGCTCTATTACGGCGAACTGCCGACCCCGGCTCAGCGCAAGCAGTTCGACAAGAACATCACCTACCACACCATGGTGCATGAGCAGATGACCCGGTTCTTCCAGGGCTTCCGCCGCGACGCGCACCCGATGGCCGTCATGGTGGCGGTGGTTGGCGCCATGTCAGCATTCTACCATGACTCAACCGATATCAATGATCCGCGCCAGCGCGAGATCGCGTCCCACCGGATGATCGCCAAGCTGCCGACGATTGCGGCCATGGCCTACAAGTATCACATCGGCCAGCCCTTCGTGTATCCGCAGAACAACCTGTCTTATGCGGCGAATTTCCTGCGCATGTGCTTCGCGGTTCCGTGCGAGGAATATATGGTGAACCCCGTTCTGGCCCGCGCCATGGACCGCATCTTCATCCTCCATGCCGACCATGAGCAGAACGCCTCCACCTCAACCGTTCGCCTCGCCGGTTCCTCGGGCGCCAACCCCTTCGCCTGCATCGCGGCCGGCATCGCCTGCCTGTGGGGCCCTGCCCACGGTGGCGCCAATGAGGCGGCACTCCAGATGCTGCAGGAAATCGGCGACCCGAAGAACGTGCCGGAGTTCATCGCCAAGGTGAAGGACAAGACCTCGCACATCCGGCTCATGGGCTTTGGCCACCGCGTCTACAAGAACTACGACCCGCGCGCCAAGATCATGCAGAAGACGGCGCATGAGGTTCTTTCCGAGCTTGGCATCAAGGACGATCCGCTGCTCGATGTGGCACGCGAACTCGAAACCGCAGCCCTGTCCGACCAGTATTTCATCGAGCGCAAGCTCTACCCAAACGTGGATTTCTACTCGGGCATCATCCTGCGCGCGCTGGGCTTCCCCACCTCGATGTTCACTGTGCTCTTCGCCCTCGCCCGTACCGTCGGCTGGATCTCGCAGTGGAAGGAAATGATCGAGGATCCGGGCCAGAAGATCGGCCGCCCACGCCAGCTCTATACCGGTGCGCCGCGCCGCGACTATGTGCCGTCATTCCAGCGCGGCAAGTAAGCAACGATTGGTTACTCAAGCAAAACGCCCGGGGTTCTCCCGGGCGTTTTGCGTATGGCTTGCAAACAGTGAGTGACCTCACCTCCCCATCATGCGCAGGGTCAAGCCCGGCGACGATGAGAGCTGGTGGGGCTTATCAATCAATCGCCCCGCTCATTCATCAGCATGGCGCCAATTTCCGCTTCAGCGACCTTCTTGCCATCCACCAGTGCCTCCGCCCTATACTTCCACACCGGTGGGCGCTTGTTGGATAGCTTTACGTGGAAGTGCACCTGGTCTCCCGGCACGACCGGCTTGCGGAAACGGGCTTTTTCAATCGACATGAAGAACACCAGCTTGCCCGCGTGTTCATCGCCAAGGTGATCGAGCACAAGCGCGCCCGCCGTCTGGGCCATGGCTTCAACCAGCAGCACACCCGGCATCACCGGACGGCCGGGAAAGTGACCCTGGAAGCAAGGTTCATTCATTGTGACATTCTTGACCGCTACGCCACTCTCCTCGCCGTTCATGTCATACATGCGGTCGATCAGAAGAAACGGATAACGGTGCGGCAGAAGTTTCATGATCCGCCCGATATCGGCCGTCCTCAACACCGGCGCTTTTGTGTCCTCGCCCATTCCTGCTGCCCTCCCAAAAAGTGACGGACGGCCGATGAGGCCGCCCGCGAATGTCTTAAGCCGCTCCCCGGCGTCCGTCTAGAAGGCGGTGCCGACAGAGAAGCGGAACCATTCCGTCTTGTCATAATCTGCCTTCATAACGGGATAGGCCAGCTCGAAGCGCAACGGACCAAACGGTGACTGCCACACGAGGCCAGCGCCAACCGAAAGGCGGAAGGCGGCGGTGTCGAAGGACGTGCAATTCTTCTTCGGTGGCACTGTCTTGCCATTGCTGTCGGTGCCACCCCACTTGCACAGGCCCTCACCCGATTCCACGGTTTCCACACCAGAGTTGAACACAGTGCCGAAGTCACTGAACACCGAACCGGCGATGCCCCATTCTTCCGGCAGGCCGACGGGGAACGTCATCTCGACGGTGCCGATGGCATAGGTCCGGCCGCCGACGGCATCCGTATGGCCGTCATTGCCGCGTTGGCGCGGGCCGACGCCAGCGAGGGCGAAACCGCGGAACGAATCGGCACCCTTGAAGAAGCGATCCTGCAGCGGAACATTGTGGTCACCGAAAGGAACCTGATGACCGGCGTTGCCTTCAAGCTTGAGGACAACGGCCTCCTCATAGACCGGCATGAAGTACCAGCCATGCGCCTCCAAGGAGCCGTAATACACGTCGCCGCCGAGGCCAGCCGCTTCAGCGTTCAACTGACCGCGGAAGCCATTGGTCGGGCGGATTGGGTTGTCGAGATTGTCCCAGGTGAAGTTCGCGTCAACATAGGACTTGAGCGACGATCCTTCGGTTTCGATGACGGAAGGCGCGGCGACGAATTTGTCAACGTTATTGATGTTGCGCCATGTCAGGCCATACTTCAGACCGAGGCTGCTGTACTGATCAAGACGGAAGCCGCTGCGAAGCGCAAAGCCCAGCTGTTCGCTCTCATAGGAGGACTCATCCTCGTTGTTGAGGTTGGTTGCGAACACGTCGAAACCAGCAGAAATCGGCAAGTCGAGGAAATAGGGATCAGTGAAGCTGAAGGTAACGTTCTGGCGTGTCCAGCTCGCTGTCGTATCGACTTTCACGTCATAGCCCTTGCCAAGGAAGTTGCGTTCCTGCAGCGAGATGGAGCCGACGATGAGATCCGTTGTCGAGTAACCGATCGAGAAATTGATAGATCCGGTTGACTTCTCGGTGACCGCGACGACCAGAACCACGCGGTCGGGCGCGGACCCCGGTTCCTCGCGGAAGTCGATTTTCTCGAAGTAGTCCAGGGCCGTCAGACGGCGGCGGGCGCGCTCGATCATGACGCGGTTGAACGCATCACCCTCAAACAGCACCAGTTCGCGGCGGATGACCTCGTCTTCCGTGCGATAGTTGCCGACGATATCGATCCGCTCGATATAGGTGCGCGGCCCTTCGACAATGTTATACGTGATATTGAGCGTCGCCTGACCGGCATCACGCTCAACGTCAGGATTGACGCGGGCAAAGACGAACCCCTGGCGAGAGGCTTCGAGTGTCAGGCTCTCAACGGTCTTGTCGACCTTGGTGGCATCGTAATAATCGCCAACGCCGGTGCGCACCTTCTTGGTCAGATCGGCGGCATCAAGCTGCGCCTCGCCGATATTCACCGCGACATCCGCGATCTTGTAACGCGGCCCTTCCTCCAGGGTGTAAGTGATCGTGAACCCCGAGCCATCGGCAGTCAGCACGGCATCCGCAGACACAACACGCACGTCGGCAAACCCGTTGCGCAGGTAATAGCGGCGCAGCAATTCCTTGTCGTACTCAAGGCGATCCGGATCGTAAGTGTCGTTACGGTTGAAGAAGCGCCACCACGAATACTGCTGGGTGCCGACGACGCTTTTCAGCTGGTTGTCAGAAAATGCGGAATTGCCGACGAATTCCAGCTTTTTTACCTTCGTCTCGTCGCCCTCGTTGATCTCATACACGAGATCGACGCGGTTCTGAGACAGGCGAATGATCTTCGGCGACACTTTGACGGAATAATAGCCCGACCGGCGATAGACGGCGATGATGCGATTGATGTCGCTCACCACCTTGGCGCGCGTGAACATCATGCGTTCGCGCAATTCTGTTTCCTTGGCCAGGTCGGTATCCTTGACCTCCCGGTTGCCTTCGAAATTTACCTGATTGATCATCGGGTTTTCCTGAACCCGAACCACCAGCGTGCCGCCATTCTGGGTGATCTGCACATCCTCGAAAAGGCCGGTCTGGAACAAGGCCTTCACCGAGGCATTGATCACGTCAGCATCAACCTGCTGCCCGGGAGAGACCTGCACATAGGACAGGACCGTGTCCTTCTGGATGCGCTGGTTACCTTCAACGATGATGGATGAAACAACGGCCGCCTGCGCAGTCGAAATCATGCTTCCCGGCACGGCAAAGGGGGCCGCAAAACTCAGAACAAGGGCCAAAAAAGCAAGAATTACAAACCGACTACGCATCAATTGGCCATTTCTCTTCGCAACGCCACACCAGGAGATTCCCAATCGCTTAACCGCCGCTTTTACCTGCCTCACGGCGGTTTGCAATTGAAACTTCCCGATCCTGTTCAACCGCCGAACCACACCGTTGCAACCCTGATGAGATCGTTCAGAGTGCCAACCAGCATGAGCATAATCACCAGCGAAAAACCAATCCGGAACCCCCATTCCTGCGCACGCTCGCCCAGGGGCTTTCCACGGACTGCTTCAATCGCGTAGTAAACCAGATGTCCACCATCAAGCATAGGAATTGGAAAAAGGTTAATCAGACCTATGCTAACTGACAAAAATGCAATCACACTGATGAACTGCGCCACGCCCATCGATGCCGCGTCTCCGGCAACCTTGGCCATAGCAATGGGTCCGCCAAGCTGGTCAGCGCTCTCGCGGCCCGTGACCATCTTGCCCAGATAGCGGAAGGTCGACTCAATAATCGACCACGTGCGCTTGACGCCCGCGTTAACCGCCTCGACAGGCCCCAGCCGCTCAAGGCGGGTGCCGCCGTCAGGATTATGCCGGATACCCAGAAGGCCAATCCGCATCTTGCCGCCGAAGCCATCCGGCTCCTCTTTAAGTTGTGGAACAACCGTAATCTCGCGCCGCTCGCCATTCCTCTCAACGCCGAGAACGAGCTGTTCACCGGCACGCATCATCACCGACTGCTGCAACTCGCTGAAATCTTTGATGGGGCTGCCATCGATGGAGGTTACCAGATCACCCTTCTGCAGGCCTGCCTGCTCTGCGGCGCTGCCCGGGAGAACCTCATCCACCCGCGGCTCCATCACAACGGTGCCGACGATCATGAAGGCTGCAGCAAAGATGAAGATGGCGAGGATGAAATTGGCGATCGGGCCAGCGGCAACCACCGCCGCGCGCTGCCAAACCGGCTTGCCATGGAAATTGCCGGGTTCAGCCTTAACGCTTTCGGCCGTCGCTGCGTCCGGCATGCTGGCGGCGTTGGCATCTCCGCGGAACTTCACATAGCCGCCCAGCGGAATCCACGACACTTTCCAACGGGTGCCTTTGCTGTCGTTCCACCCGAAGATTTCCTTGCCGAAGCCGATCGAGAACACGTCCACATCCACGCCGCACCAGCGCGCCACAAGGAAATGACCGAGTTCATGAATAAACACGATGATGGTGAGGGCAATCAGGAACGGCAGGGCATAGAACAGCACCGTGCTGAACGGTAGCTGCAGCATGTTCAATACATCCATGTCCCTTGTCCTTGAGCACTGCCGTCGGGATCATCCCCGGTAATGGCAAATTGATTCCCGCCCGCATTGCTGCAGGAGCACATGAGGTGACCAATACGGCGGGATTTCGGCGGAAAAACGGTCACCAGAGGAGTATTCCGGACCCAGCCCGCTCAAGACCAGCGCGGAACGTCCCGATCACCGCAGCCGCCATCGCAACAGCCACCAGGCCATCCACCCGGTCGATGACGCCGCCATGGCCGGGTATGAGATTACCGGAGTCCTTGACGCCGTAGTGCCGTTTCATCGCTGATTTGAACAGGTCGCCTCCCTGCTCCACAATGGCCAGAAGAGCCGCGATAATCACCAAGATCCCAGCAGCGGGCAATTTCATCGCCAGGGCAACCCCGAGTGCAGCCAGTGCGCTGCCCGCCATGGCGCCGGCAAGGCCTGCCCACGTCTTCTTGGGGCTGATGCGCGGCGCCAGCTTGGGTCCGCCGATGATGCGGCCGGCAAAATAAGCCACAGTATCGGCAAACCATACCATCAACATGACCAGCAGGATGGCGGCGATGCCATAGGCGGCGTCCTCCCGCAGGACAACCAGTGCGATGGGGGGAAGCGACACATAAGGAACGCCCAGATACAGCCAGACAGGCCCTCCAGGTTCTTCCCGCCAGGCCGCGGCGGCCGAAAGGGCGGTCAGAATGGCAATGGCCAGCAGCGCGCCAGAGAGGCCGACATCCAGCGGCAGCAGAGCCCCGCACATGGCGCCAGCCGCATGGAGCGCAAATTGCGCTGGCGACTGGCGATGCACGATCGTTACCCATTCCTGCGCCATCAGTATTCCGATCAACGCCACGAACAGGTGGAACCAGATCCCGCCAGCCCACACATCGGCCAGTACGGCCGGGATCAGGATGGCAGCAGACAGGGCGCGTACACCCAGATCGGCCCATTTGGCCGAAACCGCTTGCGTGTCGTGCTCCATCAGACAGTCTGCGCCTTGAGGCCACCGAAGCGGCGGTCGCGGCCTTGATAAGCCTCGATGGCGAGGCCAAGCTGAGCAGCGCCAAAATCCGGCCAGCGAACCGGCAGGAACACAAATTCCGTATAGGCGCACTGCCACAGCAGGAAATTCGACAGGCGCTGCTCGCCACCAGTCCGAATCAGCAGATCGGGGTCCGGGAGGCCGCAGGTGTCGAGGTGGCTGTCGATGACCTCCGGCGTGATGCCGTCGAGGCCAAGCGCACCCTCCGCTACTTTGGCAGCGACGCGCTTCACCGCCTGGGCGATTTCCTGGCGGCTTCCATAATTGAATGCGACCACGAGCTTGAGGCCAGTGTTACCGCGGGTCAGCACCTCGGCTTCCTCAAACATGGTCCGCAGCGACGGGTCCAGCCCCTCCCGCTCGCCAATCACCACGATGCACACATTCTCCCGGTGGAGATCGGCCACATCTGTCTGGATGAAGCGGCGCAGGAGTTCGAGAAGATAATGTACTTCCGAGGCCGGGCGCGACCAATTCTCGGAACTGAAGGAATAGAGTGTCAGAATGCCGATGCCGAGTTCAGCCGCCGCCCGCACGGTGTCCCGCAGCGCCTCGATGCCCTGCCGGTGTCCGGCTGAGCGCGGCAGGCCCCGATCAGTGGCCCAACGGCCATTGCCATCCATGATGATGGCAACATGGCGCGGCACAGAATCCGAAGCGCTCGGCGGCATTGCGGGCACCAGCGCTGACCTCAGACCTGCATGATTTCTTGTTCTTTGTGCTTGAGGACCTGCTCGATCTCCTTGATCGTGTCATCGGTCATCTTCTGCACGTCGTCGGCTTTCTTCTTGTGGTCGTCTTCGCTCATCAGATGGGCTTTTTCCAGTTGCTTCAGAAGATCCATGCCATCGCGGCGCACATTGCGCACGGCGACACGGGCCTTCTCTGCGTAACTATGAGCAACCTTGACGAGTTCCTTGCGTCGCTCCTGCGTCAGATCGGGCATCCGCAGGCGCAGGACTTGGCCTTCGGTCTGCGGGTTAAGGCCCAGGTTAGAGGCCCGGATCGCCTTTTCCACGGCAACGACGAGGCCGCGGTCCCACACGCTGATCTGGATCATGCGTGGCTCAGGGACGGAGATGGAGGCGCATTGAGCCAGCGGCATGTTGGCGCCATAGGCATCGACATGGATGGGCTCGACGAGGCTAGCCGATGCACGGCCGGTGCGCAGGCCGCCGAAGTCGTGCTTCAACGCGTCCACCGCGCCAAGCATACGCCGTTTAATGTCTTTTTCGTCGTAATTGGGGGGCTGGGCCATGATCTCAATCCTTCGTCACAGTGGTAAACAGCCCGGTGCCGTTGACCACATCGACCACGGCGCCGGGCTTCCGGATGGAGAACACAACTACCGGAATCCCATTATCCCGCGCAAGGGCAATGGCGGCGGGGTCCATAATGCGGAGATCCTTGGCGAGGATCTCGTTGAAGGTGATCCTGTCATAACGGATGGCGGCGGGGTCGCTCTTGGGGTCGGCCGAGTAAACGCCATCCACGCTCGTTCCCTTGAACAGCGCATCACAGCCAAGTTCCGCGGCGCGCAGCGCAGCACCCGTATCGGTGGTAAAGAAGGGAAGCCCGGTGCCCGCCGCGCAGATGATCACCCTGCCCGCCTCCAGGTGGTGAATGCCCTTGGCGCGAGAATAGGTCTCGCACACCGTAGGCATGGCGATAGCGGAGAGCACACGGGCATCCATGCCCTTGCGCGTCAGTACGCCCTGCATGGCAAGGGCGTTCATCACCGTCGCCATGATGCCCATGTGGTCGGCCGACACGCGATCCATCCCCTTGGCGGCGCCTGCAAGGCCCCGGAAGATGTTGCCACCGCCAATGACGAGCGCCACCTGAGCGCCGGTCGCAGCGCAGGCCAACACCTCATCGGCGAGGCGGCCCACGGTATCGAAGTCTATGCCGTAGGGCTGGTTGCCCATCAGCACTTCGCCAGAGATTTTGAGAAGGATGCGATTGTACTTAGGGGAGGACATGATGATCGGCCCACACTGTGAAAGCTTCGATATTCTAGCGGCGAGGGAATGATTCGTCACAGCCGGTAGGCCTCGAATATTCCGCTCTCCCGCACCCCGATCAAAGCCGCCCCGCCATCAGTGCCGCGGGGCGGCTGAAACGCTCTGCAGACGGTACGAAAGACCCCTTGTCCGGGGCCTTTTGCACATCAGGATTGCGGCGCGAGCCACTTGAAGGGCTCGGCAGGCTTGAACGCGCCCGAGACTTCGCCGCTCAGCATGGGGTCACTCTGCAGATCCAGCTTGAGAGCGGGAGAACCGGGTTTCAGGTTCAACTTGTCAAGATCCACCCAGAACACCGAGGGCGTATGAACGCTGTCAAAGAAATACCGATTCACACTCAGATCGGCAGCCGTGCGCCAGCGGGTGGAGGCGATATTCGGCGCTTGCGGGTCCTGAATGCCGAGCGGAACCGAGATCGAGCGCATCAAAGACATGACCGTGGCGATGGAAGCCTGATCGGTCTTTGCGGGTGGCACCGCGTTCAGCATCCAGCTCATGCGGGCGAAACGGTCAGATGCACGGCTGGTACCGGGAAGAAAGTTGGAGCCGCCCACCGTATCCCAGTATGTCGAGATCGCAAGTTGCTGCTGGAACACCGGTGAGTTGGTCATCACCGTATACTTGCTGCTGTGATGGATCACCAGCTTGCCGCCGATGTATTCAAGGATAGCTGAATCGCCACTCTTGTCAGCCAGCGACAGATGGCCTGCCGCCGCCGCTCCGTTGGGCAGCACAGGCGCCACGATCACAAAGGGCTCCTTGGCGAGACCGTCAACGGCCTCCTGCACGGTGGCGTAGTTGTCGAGAGCATACTGCAACCAAGCCCCAATCGAGATCAGCGGCTTCCCGGATGCCTTGGCGTCGCCGTAGTCACTCTCCGCGAGATACAGCAAATTGGCCGCGAGCCCCGCTTCATTGATGCCATCCACATTGGCGACATTGTAGAACCCGGCGCCGACAGATGAGTATTTCGAAGTCCAGGTGATCGAGCCCTCACCCACGCCGCCATCGCGCTTCATGCCAGCAGGAAAGGCCCAGAGATCGGTGCCCGTCTCTTCCATCCAATCCATCGTACGTCCAACGAAGAAGGACTTGCCTTCACCGTTATAGACAATTCGAGTGCAGGCATCGGCAACCGGGATGGCGACTGACACCGCAGCGAGCAGTGCAAGAGCGGAAACGAATTTGCGCATGGTCAGGATCTTTCTCTTAGAACCGGGACTGAGAAGAAAGGATGAGCAACCAGGCATAATTTGTCCAGCCACGAAATGTTCTGCCCGGAGGGACGGGACGGAAAAAAAGGGCTCCGTCTCCGGAGCCCCTTCAATGTTCGGAAATGGCAAACCGCTTACTGGCCGCCAGACATCTTGGCGACTTCTGCGGCGAAGTCGTCTTCCTTCTTCTCGATGCCTTCGCCCAGTTGCATGCGCACGAAGCCGGTCAGCTTCACGTCACCGCCGGCGGCCTTCGCGGCGTCGGCCAGGGCCTGCGTCACGGTCTTGGCGCCATCATGCACATAGGCCTGCTCGAGGAGGCAGTTTTCCTTGGCGAAGGTCTTCAGGCCGGAGGCCACAATCTTCTCCAGAACGTTGGCGGGCTTGCCAGCGTTCTTTTCCTCGAGAATGGCAGACTCGCGCGCGATCACTTCAGCGGGAACCTGCTCGAGCGTGAGCGCGACCGGGTTGGTCGCGGCGACATGCATGGCAAGCATGCGGCCGAACTCAGCCAGAGAGGCCTTGTTGCCGGTCGACTCGAGGGCCACGATCACGCCGATCTTGCCCATGCCCGGAGCGATCTGATTGTGGACGTAAGCGCCGATCACGCCATCCTTTACGGAAAGCGCCGAAGTGCGGCGAACGGTCATGTTCTCGCCAATGGCGGCTACCATCTCGGCCACATATTCGGCAACGGCATGAGCCGAGCCCGGAACCTTCATGGTCTTCAGCACTTCGGTGTCGCCATTGGCCTTGAGCGCCAGCTTCGAGATCTCGGCGACCATGGCCTGGAACTTCTCGTTACGGGCCACAAAGTCGGTTTCCGAGTTCACCTCGACGACAGCGCCCGTCGTACCATCGACGGCGACGGCTACAAGGCCTTCGGCGGCGACGCGCGTTGACTTCTTGGCGGCCTTGGCAAGGCCCTTGGCGCGCAGCCAGTCCACTGCGGCTTCCATGTCGCCATTTGTGGCGGTGAGAGCCGCCTTGCAATCCATCATGCCCACGCCGGTCTTCTCGCGCAGGTCCTTGACCAATCCAGCCGTAATCTCGGCCATGTGATACCTCTTATGGTTTGAACAGTTGAGGCCCGCCGATCATCGGCAGGCCCCTTATCAGTTGCATGACAGCCGAAGGGGGCCGGCCTTAGCCAGCGGCCACGTCCTCAGCCACCGGGTTCTCAGAAGCACCAATATCAACGCCCGAGCCCGACTGGGCGAGCGAGATGCCCTCGATGCAGGCACGGCTGATCAGGTCGCAATACAGCGACACCGCGCGGCCTGCGTCATCATTGCCCGGAATCGGATAGGTGACGCCAGCCGGATCGGAGTTGGTGTCGATCACCGCAATCACCGGAATGCCAAGGCGGTTGGCTTCCTGAATGGCGATCTGCTCCTTGTTCGTGTCGATGACGAACAGAAGATCGGGAACACCGCCCATGTCCTTGATGCCGCCCAAAGCCTTGTCAAGCTTCTCCTTGGTGCGGGTCATCTCGAGCAGCTCACGCTTTGTGAGACCGGAGTTTTCCTTCGACAGGACCTCGTCGGTGGTGCGCAGCGTCTTGATCGAGTGCGAAATGGTCTTCCAGTTGGTGAGCGTGCCGCCCAGCCAGCGGGAATTCACATAATACTGAGCCGAACGCTTGGCAGCGTCAGCCACCAGTTCGGAAGCCGAACGCTTGGTGCCGACGAACAGCACGCGGCCACCCTTGGAAACCGTGTCTGCCACGGCGACCAGCGCCTGATGCAGCATCGGAACGGTCTGCGAAAGATCGATGATATGGATGCCGTTGCGGCTTCCGTAGATGTAATTGCGCATCTTCGGGTTCCAGCGGTGGGTCTGGTGGCCGAAGTGAACGCCAGCTTCGAGCAGCTGACGCATGGTGAAATCAGGCAGTGCCATGCGGTCTTTATCCTTTTCCGGTTAATCCGCCGCGGAGCAAGTGACCGGGTTTCCCCGGCACCGGAAGGATTTGACACTATGTGGAGGCCTAAGCCTCATGTGCCAAAGCCGGACTCCGCGTGTGAGTTGACTTGAACGGCGGGGCTATAACCCGGGGACATGCCCGCCGCAAGCGAAAACCGCCCCCCTCAGACCACCCCGGCCGGATTAGCCGGTTGCGTGCAGACGAACAAGCTGAGACACTTTCAAGCAATGGCACAGCGCGATGACATCCCCCTCACCCTCACCTCCCCCACCCCCGTGGCCTGGGAGATATCGCCGGAGCTTGTGGCCTATCCCGAAGCGCTGGACCGGATGGACCGGCACGTTAGCGCCATCGCCAGGGCAGAGGAACCGGAGCGGGTGTGGCTGCTCGAACATCCCCCGCTCTATACGGCAGGCACTTCCGCCCATGAGGCAGACCTGGTGGAGCCATCGCGCTTTCCGGTGTTCAAGGCGGGACGCGGCGGCCAATATACCTATCACGGGCCCGGCCAACGCGTGGCCTATGTGATGCTGGACCTGAAGCGCCGGGGGGGCGACGTGCGCGCCTTCGTGGCGGCGCTTGAACAGTGGG
>JBEIDW010000020.1:0-34704 GCA_040383265.1 Hyphomicrobiales bacterium | reverse complement strand
TTGCGGTGGTCAAGTTCGAGCCCCGCCACATGGCCCTTCTCGATGCGGAGGCTCGCGAGTGCTTCGAGCCCATAGGGCTTGATGCCAGTCAGTGCGGCGGCTTTGAGAATATGCTCCCACAAGCTGATGGCAAAATCCGCCGCGACATGGACTTCGTAGGCCAGTTCGCCCGAAAAGGACATGCGCAGCAGGCGCACGGTAACGCCATCGAACAGGATGTCCTTGCAGCCCATGTAGGGCAGGTTCTCATGCGACAGGTCCGCCTCGGGGAAGGCAAGCTGAAGCGCTTCGCGGGCCCTGGGGCCGGAGACTGCCATGCCCGCCCACTCATCAGTGAGTGAGGCTACCTGCACATTGAGATCGGTCCAGTGGCATTGGAGCAGATATTCGAGCCATGACATCACTTCGCCCGCCTGAGCGGTGGTGGTGGTCATATAGAACTGCGTCTCGGAGATGCGCGCCGTGGTGCCATCATCAATCACCACGCCATCGTCGTTCAGCATCACGCCATAACGCACCTTGCCCACAGGCAGCTTGGCGAAGCCGTTGACATAGACACGGTTGAGGAACTCCGCTGCATCAGGGCCCTGAATGTCGATCTTTCCAAGTGTCGAGACATCGGCGAGGCCCACGGCCTTGCGCACCA
This sequence comes from Hyphomicrobiales bacterium, assembly GCA_040383265.1. Classification (GTDB taxonomy): domain Bacteria; phylum Pseudomonadota; class Alphaproteobacteria; order Rhizobiales; family Aestuariivirgaceae; genus Aestuariivirga. Next base: position 34,058 of record JBEIDW010000020.1, on the reverse strand, counting down.
GTTCCATCTCTTTCACATAGGCCGTCTCCGGCGATGACCCAGCCCACGCATAATACCAGGCGCGTTTCCAAAGCCCTGCATCGATGAAGGTGACGCCGTTCTTCGCATGCCAGTCATTGAGCGGCGAGCGGCGCACCGGGCGGAAATGCGAACCCACCGTGCGGCCCGCAATGGCCCCCATGGTGAGCGGCGCATAGGGCGGGCGGAACGTGGTCGTGCCCGCTTCCGGAATGGTGATGCCGCGATGCTCTGCCATCAGGGCCAGCGCGTTGATGTTGGAGGTCTTGCCCTGATCCGTGCCCATACCAAGCGTGGTGTAGCGCTTCAGGTGCTCGACCGAGCGGTAGCCCTCTTGATGCGCGCTCTTCACGTCCTTCGACGTCACATCGCTTTGGAAATCGACGAAGGCCTTGCCCTTGCCACCGGCGGGCGCAGACCAGACAGGAAGAATGGCGTAAGCGCGGTCATGCGCATGTTCCGGCGCATAGACCGGGCGCGTCTTGCCGAAACCTGCATGCGAGGCGGCGGAAGCCCCCGCATTCGCGCCTTCGGCCACTGCGGCAGCGAGGCCAAACGTACCCATCATCGCGCCCGCACCGAAATGCGAAGGCGCAAAGCCACCTGGCACGAAACCCGCGATGGCCTCATGATATCGCGGCTTGATGCCGCCATGCGATGACAGATGAACCACGGGTGACCAACCGCCCGCCATGCCCACGACATCGCAATCCACCGATACCGCATGCGCGCCGCCAAGCTTCACGCGCTTCACGGCCTTTGCGCCTTCGACATCGACGATACCGCTGCCCGGAAAAATGGCGATGCCCCTGGAGGCCGCCTGCGCAAGAATATCGGCGGGAACGGTGGCCCGATGGTCTGCCACCGTCACGGCAACGCCCACGGCGGCGAGATCCATCGCCGCGTCATAGCCGGTGTCGTTATTGGTCACGATCACGGCACGCTTCTCCGGCGCAACCGCATAACGGTTGGCGTAGGAGCGCAGCGCCGAGGCCAGCATCACGCCTGGCCTGTCATTGTTGGAAAACACCAGTGGCCGCTCAATGGCGCCCGTGGCCATCACAATCGTCCTGGCACGAAGCTGGATCAGCACCATGCGGGGCTGGCCCTTGCTGGCATCCGGCTTCAGGTGGTCGCGACGTTGCACCAGCACGGCGAGATTGCCGTCATAAAGCCCTTGGGCAGTCGTCCGCGTGAAAACCTCGACATTCGGCAGGCTCTTCAACTCATCGCCACAGGCGGCGCGCCACGCCTCATGTTCCGGATCATTGTCCGAGAGCAGGCTGCCGCCCAAATCCGTATCCTGCTCGGCGAGCACCACGCGTGCACCACTGCGCCCCGCTGTGAGCGCCGCGGCAAGGCCCGCCGGGCCGGCGCCAATCACCAGCACATCACAGAAGGCATAGCGGATTTCATAACGATCAGGGTCAGAGAGGCGGGTGGCTTTGCCAAGCCCCGCCGCCTTGCGGATGAAGGGCTCGTAGAACATCCAAGAGCCCTTCGAAGGGCCCATGAAGGTCTTGTAGTAGAAGCCGGACTGGAACAGCGGGGCGAGCGCCGAATTCACCGCCATCATGTCGAAATCAGGAGAGGGCCAGGCATTCTGCGAGCGCGCCACGAGGCCGTCCGTCAGTTCCACCATGGTGGCGGCGATGTTGGGCTCGGTATAAGCACCTTCGCCGATGGTAAAGAGGCCGTTCGGCTCCTCGATGCCGGCGGATACGATCCCGCGCGGGCGGTGATACTTGAAGCTGCGGGCCACCAGCACCCTGTTGCTGGCAAGCAGTGCCGAGGCCAGCGTATCGCCCGCAAGACCGGAGAGTTCAGCACCGTCATAACGGGCGGACACCGGCTTTCTGCGGTCGATACGGCCACCGTCGGGCAAGCGGCGGAACGTCCTCATGACACAACCCCGCCGATCTCGTTTGTTGCGGTGTTGCGGTCCAGCTTGAACCAGCGGCGGCAGCCAAGGACATGCTGCCAATACTCCGTATGCGGACCTTTCGGATTGTCAAACAGGAAGTAATAATCATGCCATGCTTCAAGATCGCCCGTACCATGCGCCGGGCGCTGCTTGGAGGCATCTCCGCCATAGCGGAATTCGGAATAGTCGCGTTCGCCGCAGTGTGGGCACGGGATCATCATTGCTTGTAGGTCCAGTTGCCGAGGCCAAACTCGTCGAGTTCCTTGCCCTTTTTGAAACGGTCGAGGGCGAAGTCGCGGTTCAGCTCATGTTCTTCATCATGCGCGATGGTATGCGAGAAGGTCCAGCCCGAGGCGGGTGTTGCCTTGAAGCCCTGATAGCACCAGCCGCCGTTCAGGTAGAGGTTCTTCACATCGGTGCGGCAGATGAAGGGGCTGCCATCGGGCGTCATGTCCTGAATGCCGCCCCAGTGGCGCAAGAGCCTGAGGCGCGAGATGAACGGCATGAGCGAGACAGCGCATTCCGCCACCGTCTGGATGCGCGGGAACTGGCCGCGCTGCGTATAGGTGTTGAAGCCGTCGATATGGGCGCCGAACACAAGGCCGCCCTTGTCGGACTGCGAAAGATAGAACAGCTCCGCGCCCCAGGAGACGACATGGTCGACAATGGGCTTCACGGGCTCCGTCACGAAGGCTTGCAGGATGTGGCTCTCCACGGGAAGTCTGAGGCCCGCCATGCGCGCCACGTGGCTGGTGTGACCCGCGACGGCGATGCCCACCTTGCCGGCATTGATGCGCCCGCGCGAGGTTTCAACGCCCGTGATCCTGCCACCCTCGATATTGAAGCCGGTGACATCGCAATTCTCGATGATGTGGACGCCAAGCGCAGAGGCCGCGCGGGCATAGCCCCAGGCCACCGCGTCATGGCGCACCGTTCCGGCGCGCGGCTGCATGATGGCGCCATAAATGGGCCAGCGCGCGTCACTTGAGTAATCGAGATAGGGCAGAAGCTTCATCACCTCGCCACGGTCCAGCAATTCCGCGTCGATGCCGTTCAAGCGCATGACATTGCCGCGCCTGGCGAACACATCCATCTGCACCGGGCTCACCGCCAGCACGATCTGGCCGCGCTGCGACACCATGCAGTTGAAGTTCAGATCATGGGAGAGGCCCTCCCACAGCTTCAGGGAATGCTCGAAGAAGGCCGTGTTGCCGCCGATCATATAGTTGGAGCGGATCAACGTGGTGTTGCGACCCACATTGCCGGAGCCAATGTAACTGCGCTCCAGAACGGCGACATTCCGAATGCCGTGGTTCTTGGCGAGGTAATAGGCGGTGGCGAGGCCATGGCCGCCGCCGCCGACGATCACCACGTCATAGGAGGATTTTGGTTCAGGCGAGTCCCATGCCTTCGGCCAGGGAAGGTCTGGCTGCAGGGCATGGCGCGCAAGGGCGAAGGCTGAATAATGCTGTGTCACGATGGTCAGTTGGTATCAGAACTGAGGCCGCCTCGGCAAGGTGAAGAAACTTCACCGCCCAGACCGCTCGGCCCATTCTGCGCTGATGAAAGCAAGAACGCCCAGCCCGGCGAAGCCCGCCACCAGCGGAATGACCGTGCCGTCATAGAGCTGGCCGATATAGCCCCCGGTCAGGATGGCGATGAGCGAGGCAAGTGCCGCTGAAATGGCCGCCGCCATGCCTGCAATGCGGCCCATCGGCTCCAGCGCAAGGGCGTTGAAATTGCCAAACAGCAGCCCGCTGAAGAAGAACGTGACGAACAGGAATGCGGCAAGCGCCCAGAGCGGCGGATGGCCATTCAGCAGCAGGCTGGCAATCAGGAATACGCCCGACAGCGCCAGAAAGCCTTTCAGCGCCAGCGAGGAGAGCTTGCGCATGCCATAACGCATGACGAGCTTGGCATTGACCATCATGGCCAGCGCCATGCCGCCCGCAAAAAAAGCAAACCACAGCGCGAAATAGGCCCCCTGCCCATATTGCTCGGCGAAAATCTGCTGAGAGGTGCCGAGATAGCTGATGAAGGCGCCGAAGATCATGCCGGAGGCGAGAGTATAGCCTATGGCAATGGGGCTCCTCACCACCTCTCCGGCGGCCGATAGAAGTTGCCGGACGGAGAGCGGCATGCGCCGGTCAGGCGGCAGGGTTTCCGCCTGCCGGAACCACATCCACACGCCCGCCAGAATGCCGATCGCGAAGAACCCGGCGAAGATCATGCGCCAGGTGGCAACGAACAGAACGAGCTGCCCGATGCTTGGCGCCAGCATCGGCACCAGCATGAACACCATCATGACGAAGGACATGATGCGTGCCATCGCGGCCCCTGACTGTCCGTCACGCACCATGGCGATCGACACGATGCGCGGCGCGGAAGCGCCAAAGCCCTGGATGAAGCGGCCGACCAGCATCATGGGAAAGCTTGCGGCGAACAGGCAGATAAGCGAGCCCACCGCATAAAAGGCAAGCCCCACCACAATGGTGGGCTTGCGGCCCATGGAGTCTGACCACGGTCCATAGATCATCGTGCCCAGCGTCAGCCCGGCGAAGAAGGTGGTGATGATATACTGACGGCTGTTCGGGTCGACCGCGCCCAGTTCCTGTGCGATCGAACCGATGGCCGGCAGCATGGTGTCAATCGACATCGCCACCATGGCGTTGAGCAACGCCACAAGGAAGATGAACTCCACCGAAACGGCAGGAGTCGTCCGCATCACGTCACGTAGTTCAACATGCGCAGCACATCAAAGTAATCGCCGGTTTCAAAGCGGACCGTGCGGTTGCCGACATGCACCATGCCCGGATACCACTGGTGGCGCGCCGCCAGAACCGGGTTGGAATAGGTGATCTCGACAGCCAGATGTTCAGGAATGTTCAGCAGTAATGCCTTGAGATCACCCCGCAGCGCCTGGGCCGCGCCTTCGCGGATGGCCTTGCAGGCCGCAGCCGGCGTCATCGATATGGTGGATTGGCCCCGGCCCTCCTTCACGGCACAGCGGACAACATTGGGGTTCACCTCCGTGATCTCCGCCATCAGCCCCTTGTCGCCGCTGACGAAAACAGTGGGCACGCCCAGCATCGACGATGCAAGCGCATGAATCAGATATTCTGAGGCCCGGCGGTCATTGATGCGGATTTCAGCGGCGTCATGAGACAGTGTGTGGGCGAGGCTGTTCTCCTCCGAGCCGGCAGCGCTGTGATAGCCCACCATCATCACCGCATCGAATGTCTCATCCAGCTCCTGCACCATGCAGAGCGGATGCCCCATCCACGACCGCACCAACCGCACATCGGCAGGCAGCATGGAGGCGATGAGGTTGCGGCCAGAGGAATGGGCGTCTTTCACCAGCACTTCAGTCGCGCCCGCGATCTTGGCGCCCTCGATGGCGGCCACCGCCTCGCGCGTCATCTGCTCGCGGAACTCGGCATAATCGGCATGGTTCTTCGCCGCCTCGTCCCAATGGGTGATGCCGGCGCAACCTTCGATATCGACGCTAATGAAAACCTTCATGATCTTTGGACTCCGCTTTTCCCCCTCCTTAGCGGGACTTGCGGCAAAAGGCGACTTCGCTAGAAAATACCTGCCATGCACATCAACAAAGCCCGCCGCACCGTCAGCCTCGATCCGCTAGACCCTGACTTCTTCGGCAACCCCTACCCCGCCTACCACGCGATCCGGGTGGAAACGCCGGTGTTCAAATGGGAGCAATATGGCTACTGGTGCTTCGCCCGCCATGAGGATGTGAGCACGCTGCTGCGCGACCGGCGCTTCGGGCGGCAGATCCTGCATGTCGCGTCGCGTGCCGAACTGTGCTGGCCAGAAACACCGCCGCACCTCAAGCCCTTCTACGACTTCGAAGCGCATTCGCTGCTGGAACTTGAGCCGCCGGTGCACACCCGGCTCAGAAGCCTCGTCAACCGCTCCTTTCTGTCCCGCCAGGTGGAGCGGCTCCGCCCCGCGATCACCAACCTTGCCAATGGTCTGATCGACCGGTTTGAGGCGCAGGGCGAAGCCGAGCTTCTCAGCCAATACGCCACGCCCATCCCCGTCATCGTCATCTGCGATCTGCTGGGCGTGCCCTCTGACATGGCCCAGCAACTCCTCCTCTGGTCACATGACATGGTGGCGATCTACCAAGCCCGGCGCGACCGGGAGATCGAGGACAAGGCGGTGAAGGCCACGCTCGACTTCAGCACCTTCATGCGGGACTACATCACCCGCCGCCGGAAAGAGCCCAAAGATGATCTGCTCTCCGAACTGATCCGGGCGGAGGAACAGGGGGCGAAGCTCACCGAGGATGAGCTCGTCACGACAGCGATCCTCCTCCTCAATGCAGGCCACGAGGCAACCGTCCACGCCATCGGCAACGCGATAAAATGCCTCCTCGAACAGGGACTGACGACGGAGATCGGCGAAGGCCACGTGGAGGAGACGCTGCGCTATGATGCGCCGCTGCACCTGTTCACCCGCTATGCGCTGGAAGACCTCGACTATGCCGGCATCCGCCTGCAAAAGGGCGAAAGCGTGGGGCTGATGCTGGGGGCCGCCAACCGCGATCCCGCCCGCTTCCCCGACCCGGACGCGTTCAACCCGTCCCGCACGCCCAACCCGCATGTGAGTTTCGGCGCGGGCATCCATTTCTGCATCGGCGCGCCGCTGGCACGGCTGGAGCTTGACATTGCGCTCTCCACCCTGTTCCGCAGGCTTCCGCGCCTCCGGCTGGCGGAGCTTCCATACTACCGCAATGCCTATCATTTCCACGGGCTGGAGAGCCTGAAGGTGTCGTTCTGAGACGTCGTTTCCTGCCCACGGCCTGACGTTTCCCTCCACACCCGAAGCCCTGGTTGAGCGTAAAACACACCTCACGTGAAATCATTTCAACAGGCTCTCTCCATGACCGACGTTCAGCCCGCCTCCGCCCCCTCTTCCGGCCGCCGCGCCCGTGGCGGCGCGGATGCCCGCCGCGCTGCCCGTACCTCCACCGCCGTGAAGCAGGCAGGCTTCGTCCGCCGCGCCATCAAGGCCTACGAGCCCTTCTCGGACGAGCAGCTGGAGCTGATCGAGAACAACGCCGAAATCGTGCTGCAGGAAACCGGCATCGACTTCTACGAGGACGAAGAAGCCGTCCGCATGTGGAAGGACGCAGGCGCTGACGTAAAGCCTTCAGCCACCGACCCGAAGCGCTTCCGCGTGCGCTTTCCCAGGGGCCTCGTGCGCTCGCTCATCAAGACAGCACCCCGCGAATATGTGCAGCACGCGCGCAACCCCGCCAACAACGTCACGATTGGCGGCAACAACACCGTCTTCGCGCCGGTCTATGGCCCGCCCTTCATCCGCAACCTCGACGAAGGCCGCCGCTACGCCACGATCGAGGACTTCCGCAACTTCGCCAAGCTCGTCTACATGCTGCCCAGCCTGCACCACGCGGGCGGCACGCTGTGCGAGCCCGTGGATATTCCGGTGGCCAAGCGCCATCTGGACATGATCTACACCCACATCAAATATTCCGATAAGCCCTTCATGGCCTCGGTCACGGCGGGCGAACGCTCGGCTGACTCGGTGGCCATGGCGGAAATGGTCTTCGGCAAGGACTTCGTGGACCAGAACTGCGTGATGACCTCGCTCATCAATGCCAATTCGCCCATGGTGTGGGACGGCGTGATGCTCGGCGCACTGAAAGTGCTGGCGCGCGCCAACCAGGCCTGCGTGATCTCGCCCTTCATCGTGGCAGGTGCCATGTCGCCCGTCACCACGGTCGGCACGCTGACGCAGATCCTCGCTGAAGCCTCCGTCGGCATCGCCTTCACCCAGCTCTGCCGCCCGGGTGCGCCTGTGGTGTTCGGCACCTTCGCCGCGTCCATGTCCATGCAGTCGGGTGCGCCCACCTTCGGTTCGCCGGAACCTGCGATGGTCACCTTTGGCGCCGCCCAGCTGGCGCGGCGCATGGGTGTTCCCTTCCGCTCCGGCGGCAGCCTGTGCGGCTCCAAGCTTCCGGATGCGCAGGCAGCTTACGAAAGCGCCAACACCATGTGGTCGACCGTTCTCTCGGGCGTCAACTTCTCGCTCCATGCCGCAGGCTGGCTCGAAGGCGGCCTCGCCTCGGGCTATGAAAAGCTGATCATGGATGCCGACCAGCTCTCCATGTATCAGAAGTTCGCCGAAGGCGTGGACTTCTCGGAGAATGGCCAGGCGATGGATGCGATCCGCGAAGTGGGCCCCGGCTCGCATTATCTCGGCTGCGCCCACACCCAGGCAAATTTCGAAACCGCTTTCTGGCGCTCGTCGCTGGCTGACAACAACTCCTTCGAACAGTGGCGTGACGAGGGCGAAAAGGACATCGTGGTCCGCGCCAATGAACGCTGGAAGCAGATGCTGCGCGACTATGAAGCGCCCGCCCTCGACCCCGGCATTGACGAGCAGCTGCAAGCCTTCATGGCCAAGCGCAAGGAAGTGCTGCCGGACAACGTGTCGTAATCCTCACATCCTTCAGGTTTCCTCCCAGACTGACGGCCGGGCCAAGCGCCCGGCCTTTTTATGTCAGCCTGTCCTGTCCATCCCGGCCCGAAGCCATTGGTGGAAGCGATGGATTTCGTATTCCTCCGGCATCAACCGCCCGCGTGAGAAGGCGGCGGAGCGAAGCCCGCGCTGGTTCATCTCGGCGGCGGCGCCATCCTGCGCCAGCACGATGCTGGCGAAGGCGGCGACCTCAGCCGCATCGAAGCCGGGCTGATCGAGGGTTGCCTGCGGGAAATACCATTCGGCCGTGAGCCGCGTGCGCTCGGGCGAGAGAGGTTCAACTCGCACGGCGCGCACATAGTCCACATGGGCCACGACATAGATCGATGGCCACATCGTCACGAAGCTGTAGCCCCGCTGGCGCTCCGCCTCTGACAGGCCCTCGAACACCGGGCCGCAGGGCTTGCCGTCCATGGTCCAGCTTTCAGCCCCCGGCCTGAGGTTGCGCGTTGCGGGGACATCCGGCGTCCAGCCCAGCGCCTCGGACGGACCCATGATGCCTTCACGGTAGATTGGCACCATGTCGCAAAGTTCAGGGTGAACACCCGGGCAATGCAGGCACTCGGAATAGTTTTCCCAGAAGACTTTCCAGTTACAGTCGAGGTCCTTCACCCATCGGTGGCCGGTGACGAGATGTTGCATCGGCCAGTTGTCGAGGAGCGAGAGCGGCACATCCGCCGTGAGAGGCCCCGGCTCGACTGTCGCATTGAGGAAGACAAAGCCATTCCAGATACGGCTCGCAAGTGGCAGGAGGCCGTGCCCGGCCTTGTCGAAATCCGCCGTGGGCCGTGCCGGTCCGGTGGCAACAAGGCTGCCGTCCGTCACCTTGTAGGACCACGCGTGATAGGGACAGGTGATCAGCTTGCCTGCCGCGCGATCCTCCGCGCAGAGTTCAGCGCCACGGTGGCGGCAGACATTGTGAAAGGCCGACACGCCATCCTCACCACGGCAGACGATCACCGCGGCCGAGCCAACACTGACCCTCCGGATGACGCCTGATGGAAAATCGGCAAGCCGCCCCACGCACACCCAGTTCCGGGTGAAGATGGTGGACATCTCGCGGGAAAACCATTCCGGCGAGACATAGGCCTCACGCGGGAGGGCTTCCGGGCAGTGGTCAAGGCGGGGTGACAGCGGGTGACGGTCCATGCTGCACAGAAAACCAGAAAACGCGCACGGGGGGAAGCCCGCTCACGTTCCCGCGCTGCCCGGCATCTTGAGTTCCCGCCAGGTATGGTAGCCCACACCGCCGACGACCAGCGCCGTGCCGATGGCATGTGGCAGCGTGAACGTCTCTCCCAGCAGCACCACGGCGAAATAAATGGTCAGCAGCGGCGATACATTGGAGATCAGTGCGGTGGAAGTGGCGCCGATCCGCGCCATGCCGGCATTGACGAAGAAGGAGGGCAGAACGGTTGCCAATACCCCCGTGCCCGCCGCCAGCAGAAAGTAGTGGAAGGACATCGACGTATCGAGATGACCCCGCACGATGAACACATGGAGCAGTGTCGTCACCGCCGCCGCCGAGAGCGCCACGGAGGTGAACAGCGCCGCGCCCATCTCGCCGATATAGCGCTTGGCCATCAACTGATAGACAGCGAAGGCCACGGCAGAGCCCAGCACCAGCGCGGTGCCAAGCGCCACGTTCGGGCCGCCTCCGGAAAAGTCCGACAGGAACACGATGGCCAAACCAAGATATGACACGACGGCCGCGATGACGGCGGCGGACGTGAGGCGCATCTGGAAGAACGCCGCGCCGATGAAGATCAGGAACACAGGGTACGTGAACAGCGCCAGCCGCTCGAGCTGAGCAGTCACATAAAGCAGGCCTGCAAAATCCAGCACCATGGCGAGATAGTAGCCGATCAGCCCGGTGCCGATAGCGCCAAGCACTGCGTTGCGGCGGGGCAGCGGCTTTCCTTCCGCCTTGCGCCTTGCGAATTCAACCGCGCCAACCACCACGAAGAAGGGCAAGGCAAACACCATCCGCCAGGCGAGGATGAGAAGCGAGTCATAACGCTCCAGATAGGCCAGCTTGATGAAGATCGCCTTGGAGGAAAACAGGGCCGAGCCTGCGGCAACGAGCAAATAACCGATGATGAGGCTGCGGCGGTCCATCGCGTGACTCTATACGCGGGCTTGAAGGGCCGCCACTGCAGTTCTGGCATGCGTGGGCTGTTTTGCGGACGGGCGATTGCTGGGTTAGACTCTTTCCCGACAGGAGCCCCGCCCATGCCCAGCCTTCCGCTTCACTTCCGGTCTGCCACCGAACTTGCCCGCCACCTGCGCGCCGGAAAAACCTCCGCACGCGCCCTGCTGGAGGATTGCCTCCGGCAGGTTGAAACCCACAATGGCACGCTGAATGCCGTGGTGGCGACGGACATTCCCCGCGCCCGGAAGGCAGCGGCAGCAGCAGACCGGCGGCTCAAGAATGGAACCCCCATTGGCCCTTTCGACGGTGTGCCAATGACAGCGAAGGAAAGCTTCGACATGGCGGGCCTGCCCTCCACCTGGGGCGACCCGCGCTTCAGGGACAACATCGCCTCCACCGATGCGGTGGCGATCCAGCGCCTCGAAGCGGCCGGCGCCATCATCTATGGCAAGACCAACGTGCCGCTCATGCTGGCGGACTGGCAGAGCTACAATGCGATCTATGGAACCACGAACAATCCGTGGGATCTTACCCGCGCGCCGGGCGGCTCTTCCGGCGGTTCCGCCGTGGCCTTGGCCACCGGCATGTCGGCGCTCGAAATCGGCTCCGACATCGGCGCTTCGATCCGCAACCCTGCGCATTACTGCGGTGTTTATGGCCACAAGCCGACCTATGGCGTGGTACCCTATCAGGGCCATCTGCTTCCCGGCCTCGTTCAGCCCGGCGACATCACCGTCGCTGGCCCGCTGGCCCGCTCGGCGCGTGATCTCGCCGCCATGATGAAGGTCATCGCCGGGCCTGTGGGGCCGGAGGCGCGCGGCTACAGGCTGGCGATGCCGCGGGCATCGCAAACATCGCTGAAGGACTTCCGAGTCGCAGTCATGATGACGGACCCACAGTCCGAGGTCGACATCACCGTCCAGGATCTGCTGGCCAAGCTGACGCAGTTTCTCGGCAAGCGCGTCAGGAAACTCTCTACCACGGCGCGGCCCGCATTCACCACCAAGGAGGCGATGGATGTCTATATCGCGCTTCTGCGCTCGGCCACGAGCCGCCGCCAATCGGACGCGGAATTTGCCGCGAACGCCGCAAAGGTGGCGGCGAGCGATCCCCGCGATGATGCTTATCTCACCAAGATGCTGCGCGCCTATGTCCTGCCGCACCGCGACTGGCTCAAGTATAACGAGCGCCGCCACCAGATGCGCCTGTTGTGGGAACAGTTCTTCGAGGACTGGGACGTAATGATCTGCCCTGCCGCGGCCTCCGCCGCCTTCCCGCATGACCAAGTGGGCGAACGGCACGAACGTAAGATAACCGTGAACGGCAATCGCGTTGCGACAACGGACCAACTCTTCTGGGCGGGCTATTCAGGCTGCTTCCTCTTGCCCTCTACGGTTGCCCCCATGGGACTCACGCCGGAAGGCCTGCCCGCAGGCGTGCAGATCATCACCAAATCCTATGGAGACTACACGTCGATCCGCTTCGCTGAATTGCTCGAAAAAGAATATGCCGGCTTCATTCCGCCACCGGGCTACTAAGGTCAGGTGAACGCACAACCATTCCGCTGAATTCCGTCACCCCGGCGAAGGCCGGGGTCCAGCTTCAGGCTTCTTGCAGTTGGAAAGACAGATGGATTCCGGCCTTCGTCGGCATGACGGCAGAGTGTGCTGTGTAAGGCGTGCCGTTTCCATCTAACCGCATTCCGCCCTAGCCCTTCAGCTGAGCGGGCGTCGCTGTGTTGCGTGTCCAGCTCCACACGGCGAGCAGTGGCGTGTCCGTGGTGATCGTCGCATGCAGGGCCATCGGCGGGTGCCAGATGAGCGCGCCCTGCGGCTTTTCAACGAAAGGCCCACCGTTGATGCTCCACTGGCTTGATGCCGTGAGCGGCCAGTAGAGTTCCGGCGCAGGGTGGTAGTGGTCGCGGTAGTGGCGGTCCGGCCCCAGCATCAGGAGGCCCAGCAGAAAGTCATCACCCACAAAGAAGCCGTTGGGTCCGATGACTTCGGCCCAGCCGTAGTTCTGCGAGAAACCTTCGCCGAGGATGTCATCTGTGTAGGTGGATGATTGCAGCCACTTCAACTCATCTTCGACAGCAGCGATTGCAGCCGCGAGATCAGGGTCCAGCAGCATGGTTTCGCCGATGCACTGCGGCAGGTGGCGAAGCACAGGAAGGCCGTTGGGCTCAGGCGCGCGAAAGGTGGCGGCGCTGATGTCCTGCGCGCTCAACCGGCCCAGCACGCCAGCAACGCCTTCACCCTGCCGGACGCTCAGGCCGCGCTCAATGGCGCCGATCAGCCAGCGCGCGTTATTGAAGAGATCGTCATTCATGGCCACAGGCTTCTAGCATGACCATCCGCTTCGACAAGCGCCATCACCGGAGGGACAGGAAGCGTTCAGCGAGCACAATGAGATCGGCATCCGACGGATAGCGCGCCGTCGATTTCCGCATCGGCGCATTGGCGGGCGCGGCCATGTTGCGGGCGAGGTCCTCCGGCGTGACGCCAGGCAGGCCATCGCCAGCAACGTCCACCCGGATGCCGCTGGCACGGACGAGGTGGTCAAAGGCCTTCACCGGATCATCAGCCCCCATCGCCTGCGCCACGGCGGCGAAGGCGGGGCGGTTGCCTTCCATCACCCAGTCCATCGTGGCCAGCATGGCGAGGCCGGTGGCGCGGCCATGCGCAATGGGGGCCAGATTGGCCGCCGCATGCGAGATGTTATGCGCAAGTGCCGTTCCACAGTTATCGATACCGATGCCGCCATAGCAGGACGCGAGCAGCATGGCGCCGCGGGCTTCAACATCCTTCGGCCTGTTCACCGCCGTTTCGAGATTGGCGGCGATGAGGCTGATCGCCTTATGGCAGTAAAGATCATTGCCCGCATGACAGTGCTTATTGGTGGCCGCTTCGATGGCATGGACGATGGCATCGAGGCCCGTTCCCGCCGTGACATGAGGGGGAAGGCCCACGCTCAATTCCGGGTCCAGGATCGCCACGCGTGGCTTCAGTTCCGGCCCCCAGGCCCACACCTTCATGCCATCCGTGCCGGCGAACACCGAGATGCTCGTCACCTCTGAGCCCGTGCCCGCCGTCGTCGGCACGGCGATGACGGGAAGATGGTTCGCAGGCAAGGGCGTGGCGCACAGGGCATAGGCCGAAGCGGGAAGGCCGGAGGCCGCGCAGCACGCGGCAAGCTTTGCGGCATCAAGCGCGGAGCCGCCGCCAAGGCCAATCACCAGTTTCGCATCGCTGCGCCGGGCGAGAACGGCTGCTTCGTCGATATCCCAGGTCTTCGGCTCGCCTGTAAACCCATCGTAGAGATGAGTGTCGAACCCCGCCTTCGAGAGCGTATCCAGCACCGTGCCGGTGATGCCCAAGGCCTTGAGCGCCGGGTCAGCAACGAGGAGGACTGACGCCCCCTGCCCCGCCAGGGTCTCTGCCCATGGAATGATCCCGGCGAGACGGCCGGGGCCGAACAGAATGTCGGGAATGGCATTCAGGATGAACGTCATAAGGGTCCTTCGGTGTCAGCTGATGCCAGGTCCGGTGATCTCGCGCAGCAGCTTGCGCAGCATCGCCTCACCATAGTCTTCATAATCCTGGGCAGGAATGACAAAACTGTCCTGTCCGCCGGCCACATTCGCCTCGAAATAAGTATCAAGTGTCGGCCATTCATTGAGGATGGTGAGGCCATTGATGGTGATGCCCTGCGCCACCAGCGCATCGCGCACCACCGGAACGGGCGCGCCGCTGTTGTTGCGGCCATCGGCGGACACGTCGATCACCTGCCGCGCGGCGGGCGGGGCGGAGCCGAACAGGCCTTGCGAAAAGCTCAGGGCTGCCGAAATCGAGGTGCCGCCCTGCGCCAGTTGGCGCGGCATGGCCACAAGCCGCGCGCCCAAGGCAGCGGCATCCGGCCCGCTGGCAATCACTGTCCAGGGCAGAACGGTCATCTGGTTGAGGTCATCCGACCACTGCACAACGGCAACGGAAATGCGCTTGTGCTTGCCCTGGGCGATGGCGGATGTCACGTCATCACTCATGAACGCGCGGCCCAATCCCTCCATCTGCAAGGCGAACTCGCGGCTGTCGACGCTGAAAGAACAATCGATGGCGAGGATGAGCGCAAGATCGACCTCACCCTCCTGCGCCTGCGAGCCAGGAAGCGGCAGGGCAAGGCCAGCGCACAGGCAAAAGCCAGCCAGCCAGCGCGTGATCGGTCCGAACCCGCGGCTGGCTGTCATGGCTTACCTCAATGACGGAACTCGGCGAAGTCGAGGGCGCGGCAATCTTCCGCCTTCCAGCCCACACTCACCTCAAGGCCCTTCGCCACGCCCGAACTGGCGCCCTTGTTCGGTACCTTGACGATGAAGTTGTCGTCGCCGGCCACTTCGAGGCGGGCGCGAATGTGATCGCCCAGATAGATCAACTCCGCAATGCGGCCCTTGAGGATCACATCGGCAGATTGCGTGGTCGGGTTGATCTCCACGCGCTCGGGCCGGATGGAGAGCAACGTGCGGCTGCCCTTCTCCTTGGCGTTGATGGCCAGCGCCTTCACCACATCGCCCGTCTCAAGCTTGACGCTTGCCACGTTATCGGCGCTGATTTCGGCCACCGTGCCCCGGAGCTTGTTGTTCTCGCCAATGAACTGGGCGACAAAGGAATTGACGGGGCGCTCATAGAGATCGGCCGGGGTGGATAGCTGCTGCACGATGCCATCGTTGAACACCGCAATGCGGTTCGACATGGTGAGCGCTTCTGACTGGTCGTGCGTCACATAGACGATGGTGACACCCAGCCGGTCATGGATATGCTTGATCTCGTATTGCATCTGCTCGCGCAGTTGCTTGTCGAGGGCGCCCAAGGGCTCGTCCATCAGCACGAGGTCGGGCTCGAACACGAGGGCGCGGGCCACGGCGATGCGCTGCTGCTGGCCGCCCGAAAGCTGGCCCGGGCGGCGGTTGCCCATCTGCGGCAGTTCCACCATCTTGAGAACCTTGGCAACGCGGTCCTCGATCTCGTTCTTCGGAACGTTGCGCACCTGCAACGGGAATGCGAGATTCTCGTTGATCGTCATGTGCGGGAACAGCGCGTAGTTCTGAAACACCATGCCGATGCCGCGCTTGTGCGGGGGCACGTTGTTGATGGGCTTGTCCTTGAGGAAGATTTCGCCATGTGTTGCGGGCTCAAAGCCCGCCAGCATCATCAGGGTGGTGGTCTTGCCGGAACCGGACGGCCCCAGCATGGTCAGGAACTCGCCCTTGGCGATGTCCAGGTTCAGATTCTTCACAACGAGGGTTTCGCCGTCATAGCTCTTCTGAACATTGACGAAGCGCACCATCGGGTCGCTGACCGGGACGTCCTTTGCCATTCCCCTGTTTCCTCACCTTTTGATTATCGACTACTTGAGAAAAGGTCATAGGCCGCGCGCCGCAGGATGTGAAGCCCTCTGGCGGCGCGGCCCATATTTTTGTCAGCCCGGTCGCTGGTTTTCAGCGCTTCTTCTTGGCGGCGGCCTTCTTCTTCGCGGCCGGCTTGCGCTTGGACGAGCCACGGCCAGCCTGGACGATCAGGTGCTCGGGGCCATAGGGGAAGCCCGTGATGTTCCGGTTGCCCTTCTCGGTGATGACCAGGATATCGTGCTCACGGTAACCGCCCGCACCCTTCTGGCCTTCGGGGATCATGATCATCGGTTCCATGGAGACGACCATTCCCGGCTCGAGAACGGTATCGCAATCCTCGCGCAGCTCAAGGCCGCCTTCACGGCCATAGTAGTGGCAAAGCACGCCGAAGGAGTGGCCATACCCGAAGGTGCGGTACTTGAGGAGGTCGTGGCTGGCATAGATATCATTCAGCGCCTTGGCCACGTCCGAGCACTTGGCGCCCGGAACCAGCAGCTTCTTGCCCTCGTCATGAACGTGGCAGTTGATCTCCCACAGGCGGATGTGTTCCTTCGACGCCGTTTCAGCAAACAGCGTGCGCTCGAGAGCGACGTAGTAACCAGCAACCATCGGGAAGCAGTTGAGGCTCAGGATGTCGCCGCGCTTGATCTTGCGCGAGGTGACTGGGTTATGCGCGCCATCGGTGTTGACGCCCGACTGGAACCACGTCCAGGTGTCGAGCAACTCGCCATTCGGCCAAACCTTGGCGATTTCGCGCACCATGGCCTGCGTCGAGTGCAGCGCCACTTCATGCTCCGGCACGCCCACGGCGGTGGCTTCAACAACGGCGGCGCCGCCGATGTCGGCGATGCGCGTCATCTTGGTGATGTGCTTGATCTCTTCGGCGCTCTTGATCATGCGCAGCCGCATGGAAGGAGCGGCCACATCCACGAATTCCGCACCCGGGAAAGCGTCGGCAAGCTGCTTGCGGAAGTCGAGATTGATGTGATCGAACTCGATGCCGATGCGCTTCGCGCCCTTCATCAGGCCCTGGATGGCGACGAAGTAATTCTCCTTCGACCAGTCGGTGTAGGTGACATTGTCGCCATAGGTGCGGCGGGCCGGCTGGCCGCCGTCGATTGCCGCGGAGACGGAGGTGGCCTTCTTCGGCGTGATGACGAGGCCGTACTTGCGGCCGAAGTAGCAATACAGGAAGTCGGAGAGATAGTTGATGTTGTGATAGCTGGTGAACAGGCAGGCATCGACCTTGTTCTTGGACATCCAGCCGCGGATGCCGTCCTGGCGGCGCTGCATTTCAGCGTCGGAGAAGGTCGGCTTCGGCTTCTTGCCATTGTTGCGGTAGTCGACGAGTGCGGGGCGGCTGAGGGAAGACATTGGGGCGTTTCTCCGGGTTTCAAAGTGCCGCGATTTAGTCCACCGGAAGAGCCCTTGTGTCAAAAGACGATCCCTCACATACTCTATGAGAATTTTTCATGGAGTGCATTCCTTGGCCCGCCTGCCCTCTCTCAACGCCCTGCGCTGCTTCGAGGCTGCGGCGCGCTCGGGCAGCTTCTCGCGCGCCGCGGAGGAACTGAACGTCACCCAGTCTGCCGTCAGCCATCAGGTGCGCCAGCTCGAGGACTGGTTCGGCCTCACCCTGTTCGACAGGCAAGGCCGCCAGACCATCCCCACGGCGAAGGGGCAGGAACTGGCGCGCTCGCTGGCGGAAGCCTTCGACATCATGGCCGCCGCCTGCCGGAGGCTGCAGCAGCACGACAACGGCCCGGCGCTCACCATTGCGGCGCTGCCCTCCTTCGCCACCATCTGGCTCATTCCACGGCTTTCCGAGTTTTTTCGGGACCACCCGGATGTGTCGGTGAAAGTGGTCTACGCTTTCGCTGGCCACAAACTCGATTTTGAAGAAATCGACATTGCGGTGCTGTGGGGGCCGGGCGAATGGGAGGGCTGCCGCGCCACCAAGCTGTTGCCCGGCGCCACCGCGCCGATCTGCAACCCCATTTTCCTCGAAAAGGAAGGGCCGTTTGACGTTCCGCAGGCAATCCTCGGCAAGCCACTTCTGCATGACGATGACCGGCTGGACTGGCAGAACTGGATGCGCCATGCCGGGCTGAAGCATGCAGGGCCCGCCCCCGGCCCGATCTTCCAGGATTTCAACCTGCTCCGCGCGGCCACGCTGGCGGGTCAGGGCATCGCGCTGTGCCCCCTGAGCCTGATCGCCGATGACCTGAGCAGCGGGCGGCTGGTGCAACTCTTCGACATCGCGGTCAAGCAGGACTATTCCTACAGCATCATCGAGCCAGCCACCGGAAAGGGACGGCGCTCGGAGGCGCTCGAGGTGTTCAAGCGCTGGCTGCTCGACGCGGCACGGGAGTCAGCGCACAACGCATGAGCATGGCTTGCCTGCGGGTTTGACAGTGGCTCAGAGGCGCGTTTCACCGTAGGTCTTCTCAATGTCCAGCGCCCCGACAACCTCCGCCCGCTCCCAGGTAGCCACCTATGCTGTGCTGTGCGCCGTCACGGCCGGGCATCTGATCAACGATACGCTGCAAGCGCTGTTGCTGTCGATCTACCCCATGCTGCGCGATGTGCTGAACCTCTCCTTTGCGCAGGTAGGCCTTATCACCATGGCGTTTCAGGCCACAGCCGCCGTGCTGCAGCCGCTGATCGGCTATTTCACCGACCGCTATCCTATTCCCTTCTCGCTGCCCCTTGCCCCGGCGCTGACGCTGATGGGGCTCGTCGTGGTGGGGTTTGCGCCAAGCTACCCGGTGCTGCTCGCGGGCGCGGTGCTGATCGGGCTCGGCTCCTCGCTGTTCCATCCTGATGCCTCGCGCCTCGCGCGCCTTTCTTCCGGCGGGCGCTATGGCTTCGCCCAATCGCTGTTCCAGCTCGGCGGCAACTTCGGCACCGCCATCGGCCCGCTGCTCGCCGCCTTCATCGTGCTGCCCAACGGCCAGAGGAGCGTGGCGTGGCTTGCCGCCATCGCCCTCGCTTCGGTGGCGATCCTCGCTTACGCGGCGCGCTGGTATGCCCATCACCTCTCGCGAGCCGGTGGCGCGCAGCGTGCCGTGACGCCCACCCAGCCGCTGCCGCGCAGGATCATCGTCACCTCGCTCGTCATCCTGCTCTGCCTGATGTTCTCGAAATTCGTCTACACGTCGAGCCTGAGCAGCTTCTACACCTTCTACCTGATCGACACATTCCAGCTCTCTGACCGGGAAGCCCAGATCGACCTGTTCATCTATCTGGGTGCCTTCGCGGCGGGAACGCTGCTCGGCGGCCCCATCGGCGACAGGATCGGGCGCAAGGCCGTCATCTGGTTTTCGGTACTGGGCGCTTTACCCTTCACGCTGGCGCTGCCCTATGCCAACCATT
Source organism: Hyphomicrobiales bacterium (assembly GCA_040383265.1). Classification (GTDB taxonomy): domain Bacteria; phylum Pseudomonadota; class Alphaproteobacteria; order Rhizobiales; family Aestuariivirgaceae; genus Aestuariivirga. The sequence goes on along the minus strand of JBEIDW010000020.1, from coordinate 14,660 downwards.
TCTGGGCGGTGGTGCTGTCAATCCCCATCGGCTTCATCCTGGCATCCGCCTTTTCCGCCATGCTTGTTTATGCGCAGGAACTGGTACCGGGGCGGATTGGGCTGATTTCGGGCCTGTTCTTCGGCCTGGCCTTTGGAATTGGCGCCCTCGGGGCGGCCCTGCTCGGCGTGCTTGCGGACTGGACTTCCATCGGCTTCGTCTTTCACGCCTGCGCCTTCCTGCCCGCCATAGGGCTTCTCGCCATGTTCCTGCCCGGCACCCAGGCGCTGAAGCGCGCCCACGCGCAGGGTTGACCTTTTCGATATGTATGCTCAGATACAACGCATGACCCAGTTACCCCTGATCGACCCATTCGGACGACACGTGACCTATCTTCGCGTGTCGGTGACGGACCGTTGCGATTTCCGCTGCGTCTATTGCATGGCGGAGGACATGACATTCCTGCCCAAGAAGGATCTCTTGTCGCTCGAGGAACTGGACCGCGTATGCACCGCCTTCATCGAAAAGGGCGTGCGGAAACTCCGCCTCACCGGGGGTGAGCCACTTGTCCGCAAGGGCATCATGACGCTGGTCGGGAGCCTCGGCCGCCACCTGAAGTCCGGCGCGCTGGAAGAACTCACCCTCACCACCAATGGCTCACAACTCGCCAAATATGCCGATGAACTTGCCGCCAACGGCGTGCGCCGCATCAACGTGTCGGTCGATACGCTGGATGACGCCAGGTTCCGCCAGATCACCCGTTGGGGCGACCTAGCCAAGGTGAAGGAGGGCATCAGGGCCGCGCAGAAGGCCGGGCTATCGATCAAGATCAACGCCGTGGCACTCAAGGGCGTGAACGATGCCGAGATCCCGGAGATGGTGCGCTGGACACATGGGGAAGGCATGGACCTGACCCTCATTGAAACCATGCCGCTGGGCGACATCGACGGCGACCGGACGGATCAGTATCTTCCGCTCTCCATCGTCCGCGCCGGGTTGATGGACCAGTTCACGCTGGAGGACATTCCCTACAAGACGGGCGGCCCGGCGCGCTATGTGCGAGTAAAGGAAACCGGCGGGCGGCTGGGCTTCATCACGCCCATGACGCATAATTTCTGTGAAAGCTGCAATCGCGTCCGTCTCACCTGCACCGGCACGCTCTACATGTGCCTGGGACAAGAGGATGCGGCGGATCTCCGGGCGCCGCTCCGTGCCTCGGAGGGCAACGAACTCCTCAACACTGCCATCGACGAGGCAATTTCAAGGAAGCCCAAGGGGCATGACTTCGTCATCGACCGCCGTCACAACAAGCCGGCGGTGGCGCGGCACATGTCCGTTACGGGCGGCTGACGCAGGGCATCTGCGCGTTTCCGGCATAGGGCGAAGCAGGCAATCCGCGCTACGTCTCGAACATGATCCGCCTGCCACAGAATACGGCACTCCGCGCCGGCCTCTTCATGGTGCTCGCCATGGGGTCATTCGTGGCGAACGACACGATCGTGAAGATATTGGGCGAGCATCTGCCGGTGGGCGAGATCATTGCGCTGCGCGGGTTCATGGCCATGCTCATCATCGGCGGAATCTGCCTGCGCCAGGGTCTGCTGCCGGACGTGCCAAAGCTCGCGCAACGCAACGTGCTGGCCCGCAGCAGCCTGGATGTGATCGCCACCCTCGCCTTCGTCACGGCGCTCATGCACATGCCCATCGCCAATCTCACCGCCGTGATGCAGGCCGTGCCGCTGGCGGTGGCGCTGCTGTCAATGGTGATCCTGCGGGAAAAGGTGGGCTGGCAGCGCATGGTGGCGATCATCGCCGGTTTCATCGGTGTCCTGATGATCGTCAAGCCCTCCGTCAGCCATGCAAGCCTGTATGAACTTCTCACGCTCTTGATCGTGCTGTCGGTGGCGCTGCGCGACATCTCGACCAAGCGCATCCCCTCGCGCATTCCCACCTTCCTCGTGGCGCTCGGCAACGCAGGCTTCGTGACAGCGGGCGGGCTCGCGCTGTCCGCCATGCAGGGCATGGTGAGGCCGGAACTCTGGCAACTGGGGCTTCTGGCGCTCGCGGCGGCCTGCCTCTCCTCCGGATATCTTTTCATGGTGGCCACGCTCCGGCTGGGGGAGCTTTCGGGCACAGCGCCCTTCCGCTATTCGGTGATGGTCTTTGCCATCATCTCGGGCGTTCTCGTCTTCGGCCAGTTCCCGGATGAGATCGCCATGATTGGCATGGCTCTTGTCGTCGCCGCCGGGCTTTACGCGGCCCGGCGCGAGGCCAGGCAGGCGGGGAAGACCACCTTCACAGATAATGCCAGAACGACAACGCCGTAAGGCACACCGCCCACACGATGATGCCCTTGCGCACATAATGATGCGGCAGGCGCATGGCGATCTTCGCAGTGAAATAGCCGCCCACGATGGCACCCGACATCATGACAAGGGATGGCAGCCAGCGGATAACGCCTGCCTGCGCGAAGATGACGATGGAGATCAGCGTCATCAGCGTGATGGTCACGTTGCGGATGGCATTCGCCTGATGAATCGTCATGTGGGAGAAGATCGAATAGATGGCGAACATCACAATGCCCATGCCAAGGCCGAAATAGCCGCCATATACATAGACGATGAACTCAAGGATGAAGGACAGCCACATCCAGCGGCGGCCGTCGAAGGCGAAGTTGCGCTCCAACTGGTCCTTGATCCACGGCCCCAGGGTGAAGGAGGCGGTGGCAAAGAGCAAAAGCCATGGAATGACCTTCTGGAAGGAAGCCTGCCCCGTCGAGATCAGGATCCACGACCCCAGCACCCCGCCCGCCGCCGCAAGAAACAGCCTGAAACCGAGGTGCTTGCGCACCTTCTTGAGCTCGTGCCGGTAGACAACGCTGCCCACCACATTGGCCGGAAGCACCGCCACGAAATTGGAAGCGTTGGCCTCGATCTCGGTCATGCCGGCCGCCAGCAGGAGCGGGAACGTCATGAAGCCTGCGCCACCCGCCATGACATTAATGAAGCCCGCCAACAGGCCGCCGGAAAACAACAGGGCGATTTCGATGATGGACACGGGGCAGAAATCCGGCTTCTGAACCTGACCCTTATGCCGGGGGCGCAGGCCCTCCCGCAAGCACCAAAGCAGGGTCTTACGGATGGGTGCATGAGCATGCTAGAGTGCAGCCACCATGTGGACCAGCATCACCATCCTCACTCTCGTCACCCTGCAGCGGCTGCTTGAATTTGTCATCGCCCGCCGAAACACCAAGAAGCTGATCCAGCGCGGCGGCTTTGGGGTGGGGTCAAACCGCCACTGGATGGTGGTGATCCTGCAGGCCCTGTGGCTTGCGGCACTGTGGTACTTTGTTCTCTACCAGAACCCGGCCGTCGATATGCGCTGGATCTATGCCTATGTGGTGCTGGAAGCGGCGCGCGGCTGGGTGGTGGCGGCCTTTGGCAGCCGCTTCACCACGAAGGTCGTCGTGGTGCCGGGCGAGAACCTGCCGGATGAAGGCTTCACCAGTTGGCTGCGCCAGTCCAACTATCTGGTTGTGGCCGCCGAAATCTTCATCCTGCCGATGGCGTTTCACCTCTGGTGGCAGGCGCTGATCTTTGGCGTCCTCAATCTGGCGCTCCTCGGCTGGCGCGTCCGGTCGGAGAATGCGGCCTTGAAGCCGCTGCGCGAACCGCCCGCCGGGGCCTGATCACTCACCGCTGGTCGCAACACCCCCTACCGGAACCTTGATGGTCACGTCGCCCGCATTCTCGAAACGCAGGGTGAGGTCGATCTCCTCGCCCTGCTTCAGCGGCTGATTCAGGCCCATGAACATGATGTGATAGCCGCCCGGCTTCATCTCCAGCATGCCATGCACGGGGATTTCAATCGCCTCGACAGACTGCATCTTCATCACGCCATCCACCACTTCCGATTTATGGATGTGGCTCATCGCCGCCACGGGCGAGCTGACGGACACCAGCCTATCAGCCTCGTTTGCGTGGTTCATCAGGCTCACATAGGCGGCCCCCGTCTGCGCGGTGGGGGTGGCGGAGGCCCGCGCGAACGCCTTTGTCACCATGAGATCACTGGCATTGGCAGTGGAAACCGATGTGACCGCGGCGGCAAGCGTCAGCGAAACGGTGGTGATGGTGGACAGCAAAAGACGGCGCATGGTGTTTCTCCTTCACGGGCTTATTTGGCGATGCAGCTTGCGCCTGTCGCGTGGCACACGGTCGCGGCAGGCCAGTGGAGGGTCAGTCGCGTTCCATGGCCCGGTCAGTGGCGGTGGCGGGAATCCACCATTCGCGCCCGCGCGGCGTTTCCACATATTCCGGCCACGGAAAGTCGATGGGCGGGGCATAGTCGCACCAAGGGCCTGGGTCTTGCGCCTGCGCCTTGCGCTCAGTGAACTCCGCCCTGGCACGCGCCAGCGCTGCGCTGTCCGTCATGAGATCGAGGATGGTTGCGGCGATGGTCTTGCCCGCCGTGTCCACCGTCGGGTCGATGGTGGCGGGAATGCCGCCCAGCGCGTTAAGCGCCCATTCCGGATAGGCGAAGCCCGCAGGCCCCTTCAGCACCGCGCGGCCGACATAGAAGCGCACGGTGGGCGCATGCCATGTCATGTCGGTGTAATCATCGGAGGTGTAGTGCGTCTGCCAGGAGGGAAGATCCCGGCGCAAGCGCCGTTCCGCTTCCTGTGGCGGCACGAGTTCAGAGAGTTCACCGGCGAATGGGTTATCCATCGGTTCAAGGCCCAGCTCCTGTTGAAGCTCGCGCGCCACGCGCACGGCCTCGTCGCCATAGCGGGGCGCGCCCGCGCGTTCGAGATTGCGGTAGGTGATCTCCGCCATCGCATGGTTGGCCAGCCCCGGCTTCGACTTTGAAACCCAGTGCCGCTTCACCGTGCAATGCGCGGCGGCGGCGGCGGCCTTCGCGTTGCGGTCCAGCACGGCATAGATCTTCGTCAGCATCGCCACATCGGGCGCGCGCGCCGCGAACATGATCATCGCCATCTGCGCGGCCAGGTTATCCGCGGTCGCCTGGCCGCTGGCGAGAATCGTTTCGTTCAGCGTCCATGTGCCGGTGTGCGGCAGCATGTGGTCACGCATCATCTTGGAGAGCGTGTACATCGCCACCACCGCGTCATTGGCGCCGGGCGCGCGCGCGGATGTATGCGCGGCGGGAATGGGTGCGCCCGCCGCATCCGTCACCGCGCCCTGAAGCCAGGTCTGCGGCTCCTCGCACAGGAACTCGTAGATCGCGGCATGGTAAGGGCCGCAATGCGTGTCCCAGCGCGCCGTGTTGCACAGCGGCAGCATGTAGAAGGGGTGGAAGGAGATGATGGCGTCAAGCCCCTCATAATAGCCCTTCGCGGCGTGGATGGGCTTGGAGCCACGCACCTTCTCGGCGGGTTCGCCCATGAAACGGATCGTTCCAGTGATACCGTGTTTCTGCATCGCCGCCTTGGCAGCGAGCGCGCCGGTGAAAGACCCCATGCCAAGGGCTGAATGGGGGTCGGTGTGGCCGCCCGCAAAGCGCGAGAGGCCTTTTCGCGGCTGGCGCCACGGCACCGCCGCCTGGCAGTTTCCCGGCACAGCATCATATTCGGCATAGGCCATGATGGTCGGTCCCGGCCCGTTGGACCATGTGGCGGAAAATGCCGTGGGCATGCCGCCGGAGCCCTCCTCCACCGTGAAGCCCTCCTCCCGCAGCTTCTGCACATACCATGCCGCCGAGCGGTATTCGCGCCAGGCGGTTTCAGCCAGATGCCAGATATGGGCATTCCACGCCGACCAGTGCGGGCGGTTTTCATCCATCCAGCGGAAGGCGGTTGCCCGCGCGGCATCGATCATGACAGGACCTCGATCAGTTTCTGTGCGGCTTTCGCCAGTTCGTCTTCGCTGAACCCCGCGAAGCTGAGGAGAAGCCCATGCTGCCGGTTTCGTCCGGCATAATGGCTGGAGAGCGACTGCGTGTCGATTCCATGCTCTTGCAGTTGCCTCACAGCCTCCTCGTCATTCACGCCATGGGGCAAACGCAGGAGAAGCATCAGCCCGGCGGGCGAGGCATCGACATCGAACAGCGTGCCATCTCCGGGCAGGAGCGCCTCGATCAGCGCCCGGCGGCGGCTGGCATAGATGCGGCGCATGCGGCGGATGTGAATGGCGAAGTCACCTGACACCATGAATGCGGCAAGCGCGGGCTGGGCCATCAGCGATGGGGGCGCTCCATGCGACAGGCGCTCCGCGCGGAAGCGCTGCACCAGCGCCTTGGGCACGACAATGTAACCAAGCCGCACGATGGGCGAGAACACCTTCGAGAATGTGCCGGTGTAGATGACACGCGCGCGCTTATCGAGGCTCATCAGCGCTGGCAGCGGGCGTCCAACATAGCGGTATTCGCTGTCGTAATCATCCTCGATCACGATGGCATCTGCCTCCGCCGCCCAGTCGAGCAATTCAAGGCGGCGGGCCAGTGGCATGGTGACGCCAGTCGGATATTGCCGCGCGGGCGTCACGAAAGCGGCACGCGCCTGCGGGCCTCGCTCGCGCCCACGCGCCACGATGAGCCCCTCCGCATCGACCGGCACGGGAACCGCCGTGACGCCGCCTTGCGAGAAGATGCGCCGCGCCGTGGGGTAGCCCGGATCTTCAAACCACACCGCGTCACCCTCTTTCAGAACGGCGCGGCCGATCAGGTCGAAGGCATCAAGGCCGCCTGCTGTCACAATCACCTGTTCGGGCGCACAATCGAGACCGCGCCATTCATAGAGGTGGCGCGCAATCGCCTCGCGCAGGGGCATCCAGCCAAAGGCGTCGTTATGCTCAAGCAGTGCCACCGGCGGATTGCGCCAAAAGCGGCCCAGGAGCCTGCCCCACTCCTCATGCGGGAAGTTCTCCCAATCGACGAGGCCGGACCGGAAGGGGCGCGCGGGCTCACGCCGGGCTGATCCGCGCGGCGCTTCCTTGGGCTTTTCACGCGGCGGCGAAGTGAGCAGGGTTTCCGGCAGTTCCGCCGCCACCCGCGTGCCGGAACCGGACCGGGTTTCGAGATAGCCCTCGCTCAACAACTGCTCATAAGCCTCCACCACCGTGGCGCGGGCCACGTTCAGCTCATCCGAAAGGGCCCGCGTCGAAGGCAGCTTCGTCTGCGGCTTGAGCCGGCCCGAAAGCACCAGCGCCCGGATCTGCCGTGCGATCTGCTGCTGGATCGGCTCGCGGTCATCGCGGTCGATGCCGATCTCACTGGCGGATGCGCCTAAAAGTGGTCTGCTCATTGGGGCCGATCCTGGTTCTTTCAACCAGACCATAAGCCGGGCATGCCAGAGCTTCAACAGGAGATGATCCCATGGATGCCCCGAGTGAACGCACCCGCGTGAAGCGCGTTGCCAAGCGCGCGAAATATGATGCCGAGACCGTGCATGGCATTCTCGACGCCACGCCGATCTGCAATGTGGGTTATGTGTTCAAGGGCACACCCTATGTCACCCCCACCCTGCAATGGCGAGAGGATGACCACCTCTACTGGCACGGATCTTCCGCCAGCCGCATGCTTGAGGCCTGCGAGGAGACACAGGTCTGCGTCACCGTTTCGCTGATCGACGGCTTCGTGATGGCGCGTTCCGCCTATAACCACAGCTGCAACTACCGCTCCGTCATGGTGTTCGGCACGGCGAAGAAGGTGACGGATGTCGCCGAGAAGGAACTGCGGCTCAGGAACTTCACGGAAGGGCTATGGCCCGGCCGCTGGGACATGCTGCGCAAGATGACAGCGCAGGAACTGAAAGCCACAACCGTGCTGAAGCTCTCGCTTGAGGAATCCTCCGCCAAGGTGCGCACCGGCCCGCCGGGCGACGACGAGGAAGACTACGCCCTGCCGATCTGGGCGGGCGTGATTCCCGTGCGGCAGCAGGTGCTGGCGCCGGTTGACGATCCGCGCCTGATCCCTGGCGTGAAGGTGCCGGAGCATATAAGTTCGTTCAAGTTTGGATGAACTATAAACCAACCAGAACTCATCAAGTCCGGCCATGAAGGGCATCAGGGAAGCGGCGATTCACGCCGTGCGGCGCACCAGTTCCACCATATAGGCAGTGGACCAGCCGAAGCTGAGGAAGCCGGCCGCTGCGGTAAGGCCGGAGAGCAGCCGCCAGTCATGGCTCAGGGTGATGTCGCCAAAGCCTACCGTGCTGAAGGACACGAGCGAGAAATAGAGGGCTGGTTCAAATTCCGAGAATGCGCCCACGAAATAGAACGCGCTTGCCCAGATCCACACATTCACCGTCTGCACCAGCATCACGAACAGCGCGCCGGTGACGATTGCGGCCGTGTTTGCGAAGCGCTTGAAGATGCGGCGCAGGATCAGAATGACCGCCTCAAACCTGGCCGCGAAGGCGGAATACATTTCCGCCTGCACGATGACGTTGACGATCACCACCAGGGTGCCGATAGCAAGCTGGATCAGCATTGATCCTCAACCTCGACCCGCAGGATGAGGCCATGCGCATCAAATGTGACAGTCTCCGTCCCTCGGCGCTCGATGAGCTTTCCGGTCGAGGCCGCCGTTGCGGCGAGCCGCCAGTGCGAGCGCGCCATCCGGGGGCCAAGCCGCTCGATCTTCTCATCCACGGCCTGCTGATCGGCGTGTTCGGCAAAATAGGCGCTGAAGGCGGCGATGATCCGGGCACGCCCCTCAAGGCGCCCGTTGACGCCGGGCGAAATATACACGGCCTTGTCAGCAAACATCGGCATCACCGTGGCGGCGTCATAGGCATTGAGCGCCGCGTGGTATCGCTCAACCTGCGCCACGGGATCAAAACTCATCGGCCGAGTTCACCCATGATGCGCACCCAGCTGCGGATGCCGCGCTGGAAGCTCGAGAGATCATATTTCTCGTTGGGGCTGTGGATCGCGTCGTCGTTCAGGCCAAAGCCCACCAGAACGCTGTCCATCCCAAGGATATCCTTGAAGAAGCGGCAAATGGGGATGGAGCCACCGGAGCCCATCAGCACAGCATCGCGCTTGAACTCATCCTTCAGCGCCCTGGCGGACTTGATGATGAAGGGATTGTCTTCCGGAATTTCGGTGGCGGGGCTGCCGCCGCCACGGCCTGAGAACTCCACCTTGCAATCCTTGGGGATCAGCCCCTTCACAAAGCTCTGGAAGGCTTTGAGCACCTTGTCGGGGTTCTGCTTGCCGACGAGGCGGAAGGTGAGCTTGGCATGGGCCTTGGAGGGGAGAACCGTCTTGGTGCCGACGCCTGTATAACCGCCCCAGATGCCGTTCACCTCGGCTGTGGGCCTCGCCCAGATCTGTTCGAGAACGCTTTTGCCCTTTTCGCCTGCAGGCTCCTTCAACCCCACGTCCTTCAGGAATTTCGCGTCCGAGAATTTCAGCGCCTGCCACTGCTTCTTCGTCATTTTCGGAATCTCGGCCACGCCGTCATAGAAACCGGGGATGGTGACCTTGCCGTGTTTGTCATGCAGCGCCGCGATCACTTTGCTCAAGACACGGATCGGGTTCATCGCCGGGCCGCCATACACGCCCGAATGAAGATCGATCGACGGGCCGGTGATGGTGAGTTCCTCATGCACCAGGCCGCGCAGCCTGGTGGTGATGGCAGGCGTCTTTGCATCCCACATGTTGGTGTCGCACACGAAGGCAGCGTCACAGGAAAGCTCCTTCTTGTGCGCCTTGAGGAAGGGAACAAGCGAGGGAGAGCCTGACTCCTCCTCGCCCTCGATCAGGAATGTGGCCTTGATGGGCAGCGAGCCCGTGGTGTTTATCCAGGCGCGGGCCGCTTCAACGAAGGTCATGAACTGGCCCTTGTCGTCCGCCGTGCCACGGCCATAGATCCGCTCCACGCCATCCTTGCCCTTCTTGCGGGTGGGCTCGAAGGGCGGCGTGTGCCAAAGCTCCAGCGGGTCGGCCGGCTGCACGTCATAGTGACCGTAGAACAGGAGATGTGGCGTGTCCCGCTTCGCGTTCTTCGGCGTGTAATGCGCCACCACCATCGGGCGGCCCGGCGTCTTGCGCGCTTCGGCCTTGAAGCCCATCGACTTCAAATCATCGACAATGGCTTTGGCTGCCTTGTCGCAATCGCCCGCATGAGCGGGATCGGTCGAGATCGAGGGAATGCGCACGAGCGTGTAGAGGCGCTCCAGGCTCTGGTCGAATTGGCGCGTGGCGGCGTCGAGGACGGCGTTCAGGTCGGTCATGTCAGTCACTCTCTTGCAAGTTCGGCGATAATGCGGGCCCAGCTGCGAATGCCATGGCGCAGGCTGTCCACATCGTATTTTTCATTGGGCGAATGCTCGGCGTCATCATGGCCGAAGCCGATCAGCAGGCTGTCCACCTTGAGGTGCTTCTTGAAACTTTCGACCACAGGGATCGAATAGCCGCCGCCGATGATCGCAGCCTCGCGCCCGAATTCGGCCTTCAGCGCCCGCCTGGCGGCCGAAACCCAGGGCGTGTTCTCGGAAACCGCGATGCCGGTCGAATCGCCGCCGCCATCAACGAAGCGCGCTGTGCAGTCCTTCGGCAGCCGGTCCTTCACGAATTGCCGGAAGGCCTGGCGGATCTTCTTGGGATCCTGACCTTCAACGAGGCGGAAGGTGAGTTTGGCGGTGGCTTCCGCCGGAAGCACCGTCTTGCTGCCCGGCCCCCGGTAGCCGCCATAGATGCCGTTAATCTCAGCCGTGGGCCTTGCCCACATCTGTTCCAAGGGCGAATAGCCCTGTTCGCCCGCCGAAACCGACAGGCCGACATCGCGGAGGAATTTCTTTGCCGGGAACTTGAGGGCTTCCCACTGCTTGCGGAGTTTCGGGGGCACGGGCTTCACCCCGTCATAGAAGCCCGGAATGGCAATACGGCCTTTTGGATCATGGATCGCGGCCAGAATCCGACTCAGCACCTTGATCGGGTTCTGCGCCGGACCACCAAAATAACCGGAATGGAGGTCAATGCGCGGGCCCGTGATCGTCACCTCGTCGCCAATGCAACCGCGCAGGCGGGTGTTGATGGCGGGGGTCTTTTCGTCCCACATGCCGGTGTCGCAGATGAAGACGGCATCGACCGGGAACTCTTTCGCATTGTCCTTCAGGAAACGGTCGAGATGGGTGCAATCGCCCTCCTCATCCCCTTCGATCATGACGGTCAGGCGGAAGGGCAGGCTTCCATGGACCTTCAGCCAGCTGCGGCTGGCTTCGAGGAAGGTCATCAATTGGCCCTTGTCGTCACTGGACCCGCGCGCAAAAATCGCATCCCTGCCATGTCTGGCCTTGCGGATCTGGGGCTCGAACGGCGGGGTGGTCCATAATTCCAGCGGATCGGCGGGCTGAACGTCATAATGGCCATAGAACAGAATATGCGGCAGCTTTCCCAAAGCCTTGGGCGGCGAGTATTCGCCGATCACCAACGGCTGGCCGGTGGTCTTGCGCAAGCCCGCCTTGAAGCCCATGCCCTTGAGCTGGCTGGCCAGCCACAGGGCCGCCTTCCGGCAGTCAGCATCATGCGCCGGGTCGGTTCCGACGCTGGGAAAGCGCAAGAGTTCGAAAACGCGCGCGACGCTTTCAGGGAATTGTTGATCAATTTCTGCCAGAACGGACGTGCAATGAACCAAAATGTCACCATTTGCCCCAAGGGCCTGAATCAGCGCCAGCTTGTCACGGCGGCTGGCCCGGCGGCAAGGGGCCGGGCATGAGCGAGACCGCATCCCAGTTCCAGCTTGCCCGCGACAGCCTGCAGGCGCATGAGCCTTCGGCCGGCATCAGCCGCATCCGCCGCCAGCGCTACCAGCAATTCCTGGCCTTCATGGGCAATATCGACATGGCGCTGCTGTGGCGGCGGCGCTGGTTCATCATCACCATGATCGTGGGCTTCGCGCTGATGGCAGCGCCAACCCCCACGGGTCTGACCCATGAAGGCCAGATCGTACTGGTCATGTCGCTGATGGCCACCATGCTGTTCATCACCGAGGCCATTCCGCTACCCACCGTTCCGCTACTCATCATCGTGGGGCAAGTGGTGCTGCTCAAGGTCGATCCGACCAAGGTGGCGCAAAGCCTGATGACGGACTCCGTTCTCTTCATCATGGGCTCGCTCATGCTGGCTGTGGCGATCGTGCGCCAGCGCCTCGACAAGCGCATCGCCTGGTGGATCGTGCGGATGACGGGCACCAATGTCTATTCGATCAGCTTCGGCATCACAGCCGTCTGCGGCGTCATCGCGGCCTTTATCGGCGAACATACCGTGGCGGCCATGATGCTGCCCGTCGGCGTCACGCTCATCACGCTGATCTCCAACGACCCGAAGAAGATCCACAATCTTGCCGCCGTCATCCTCTTCTCGATTTCCTATGGCTGCTCGATTGCCGGCGTGGCAACGCCTTCCGGCGGCGCGCGCAACGCCATCATCATCAGCTACTGGAAGGACTTCTTCTACAACCCGCTGGACCCCGCCACCTACCGCTTCCTGATGGATTACGTGACGTGGATCATGTACGCCTTCCCGATGTTCCTGATCCGCCTGCCGATCGTGGCGGCGCTTCTCGTCTTCACCTTCAAGCCGGAGGTGACCGACATGTCCCGCGCCATCGCAAGGCTTCGGACCCAGGTGTCGATGCAGGGGCCAATGCGGGCCTCGGAGTGGCTCACGGTGCTGATCTTCCTGTTCACCATCGTAGGCTGGGTGACGCTCTCCAATTCTCTGGGCCTCGGCGTCATCGCCATTTCGGGCGCCGCAGCCTTCCTCGTCTTCGGCCTGGTGCGCTGGGAAGACATCAACTCTGGCGTCAACTGGGGCGTGGTGCTCCTCTATGCGGCCTCGATCTCGCTTGGCGTGGAAATGAAGGAAACAGGTGCGGCCGAATGGGTGGCCGAAAGCGTGTTCGAGGTCCTGCGCTGGCTGGGGGCAGGCAACACGCTGGGCTTCAACACGCTGATCTCGCTTCTCACCATCGGCGTGTCCAACACCATGACAGCGGGCGCTGCGGTGGCTGTACTTGGCCCCATCGTGCTGAAAACCGCCGTCGCGGCAGGCCAGGACCCCATCAGCGCCGGCTTCATCACCGCCATCTCATCGGCCTTCGGCTATTTGACGCCCGCGGCACAGCCGGCCTTCACCATCATCTATGCTTCGGGCTATCTGAAAGGATCGGATTTCTTCAAGATCGGTATCCGCATGATGATCCTCTCCTTCGTGGTGCTGATCGCCATTTCGGTGCTGTACTGGCCCCTCCTCAGTCCCTAAGTTAGACATATGGCCTTCAGTCGATCCCAACTTTCGGAACGGCAGGAAGCAGCCGTCCGCAAGACGCTGCAGAACCTGCGCGCGCAGCGGCGCAACCGCTTCCGCGTGCTCGCCTGCATCGACGGAAGCGAGCAGTCCCTCGTGACCGTGCGTTTTGCCGCGAAGTTCTCGGTCCAGAACAACTGCGACCTCATCGTGCTCTACGTCAGGCCCATTGACTCCGGGCTCCAGTCGGGCGGGCTTCAGGTGAAGCTGGCGCGCCAGAACATGCTTGAAGCGGGCTTCGACCTGCCCGGCGTACGTCACCTGAAACACGCGCTCGACGTCCTGAAGCAGGAAGGCATCGATGTGTCCGGCTGGCCCAAGGAAGCCCAGCAGCGCGATGCCTGGGGTGATCCTGCGGGCGACAACAAGATCGAGTTCAACAGCCCTGAAGGCCGGTCAGTGGTGCTGAAGCTCAAGACCGCGCCGGACGCTGCGAATGGCATTCTCGACCAGTATGAGCTGGGGCCCTACAACCTCATGATCCTGGGCGAGCCTTCACGCTGGCACGGGGAGATCATGTCCTTCTTCCGCACCGGCGTGGTGCAGACGGTCACCACCATGGCGCCCTGCTCGGTGCTCGTGGCGCGCGACAGCCTTCGCCGGAAGGGCTTCTTCATCTGCACCGATGGTTCTTCGCGCTCCATGCAGGCAGTGCGCCGCGCCGCCGTACTGGCGGATGTGACGGGCCAACCCATCACGCTCTTCTCCGTGGCGGATAGCGAAGCCGGAAAGCCAGCCGCCGAGGAAGCAGTCGCAAATGCAAAGGCGCTGCTCAAGGCCATGAAGATTCCCGTGGCCGAAACACGCGTGGCCGTGGGCAAGCCGGTTGAGGAGATCGTGGAACACGGTTCGCTCTACAGCGTCATTGTCGTGACCGATGAAGGCCGGACCAAGCTGCAGCGGCTCATTCGTGGGTCCACTGCATCGGAAGTCGTGCGTAAGGCCCGCACCAGTGTCCTGAATGTGAGATAGCCCAAAACCGATCGCAACTGCCGGAGGAAACCCATGGCGGACTTCAAGCTCTATTGCATGGGCGAGTCAGGCAACGCCTATAAGGTGGCGCTGATGCTGGAACTTTGCCGGCTGCCATGGGCACCGATGTGGGTGGATTTCTTCAATGGCGAAACGCGCAGCGATTCATTCCGCGCCAGCATGAACGATATGGGAGAGGTTCCGGTGCTCGAGCATCTGGGCCGCAAGTTCAGCCAATCCGGGGTTATCCTTGATTATTTGGCAGAGATCACCCGCAAGTTCGGCCCCAAGAGCGAGGATGAGCGGCGCGAGATCTGGCGTTGGATCCTGTTCGACAATCACAAGTTCACGGCCAACCTCGCAACGCTGCGCTTCCTCATCCGCTTTGCGAAGACCGGTGAAACGCCAGTGACAGAGTTCCTGCGCACCCGCGCCAGC
>JBEIDW010000019.1:0-37908 GCA_040383265.1 Hyphomicrobiales bacterium | reverse complement strand
ATCGGAGACGATCTCCATCGCGTCCTTCACATTGTCGAAATTGTAGAGGGGCTCGCCCATGCCCATGAGCACGACATTGGTGATGTAGCGCCCGCCAAGCGGCGGCGTGGGGTTGGCCTCGATGTCTGCCGGCCAGTCCTTGATGCCGTCGCGCGCCGTCATCACCTGCGCCACGATTTCGCCCGCGGTCAGGTTGCGCACCAGCTTCTGCGTGCCCGTGTGGCAGAAGGTGCAGGTGAGCGTGCAGCCTACCTGCGAGGAGATGCAGAGCGTGCCGCGGTCTTCCTCCGGGATATAGACCATCTCCACCTCGTGGCGCGCCCCGCGCTCATCGGGTGCCAGGCGCAACAGCCACTTGCGGGTTCCGTCATTCGAGACCTGCAGTGTCACGATCTCCGGGCGGCCGATGACGAATTCCTCTTCCAGCCGCTGACGCAGGTCTTTGGCGATGTTGGTCATCTCGCCAAAGGACTGGACGCCGCGATGATAGATCCAGTGCCAGATCTGGCCTGCGCGCATGCGGCGCTGCTTTTCGGGAACGCCGGCACGGCCCAGCACCTCGGCCAAGGCCGGTCGCGTCAGCCCGATGAGCGAGGGGCGCGGATCGTTGGGGATGTAGCGCGGCGGCGCTTCAACGGTGTTCAGGAGCGTGGTCATGCGGTGGGCCCATAGCATGAATTGAAGCCGAAATGCGAGCGGGGCGCTGTGAATCAGGGGCTTTTGACCAGCGCCACGATGGGGCCGATCGGGAAGAACCCATCGCTGCGGCCCAATTCGGGCGCGTGAAGGCTTGAGATCGAGCCATCGAGGAACAGGGCGTTGGGGCAGTTCAGGTGATCGCGGAACAGCCGGGCGAAGCTATGGAAGTTCACATAGCCATCGCTGATGGCGAAGACGAGGGTATGGGAATCGGGAGCGCCCACCCCGTTGCGGCGCTGGAAGGAGGTGCCGGTTTCCGAGAATTTCGGATGAATATTGCCGTTCACCACCAGCATGGGGCCGGACTGGCTGGCAAATTGCGGCTGGATGCCGGAGGCGAGATAGGCCTCCGTTTCCATCACGCCACCCGTGCCGCCGTCGATGAAGAACACGCCATTTGGCTTCAGGTGAAAGTTGCCGGGCCCGTTCCGCCGGTTGGCCTTGCGGGCCGTATTCCCATCCTCGACATATAGGCCGATGGGCTTCAGATCCTCGCCATACATGCCGGCATTCATGGCAAAGGCTAGGTCCGCGCCCTTGCCGCGAAGATCCGACTGAAGCGCGGTGAAGGAGCCATAAGGCTGGCCATCAGCGCCTAAGCTGAAGAGGCGCAGCCGATCCTGGCGCAGGTCGAAGCGGCAGATGGTATAATCGGCACCTTCAAAGCTCTCCGGCGCGCAGGCGGCAGTTGCCCCGCCCGTCCCCCAGAACAGGGACAGGCAGAGAAAGAGCCAGAGCCGGAGACGCCGGCGCATGCCTATTTGCAGGCCTTGTCGATGGCCGCGAGGGCTGCTGAAATGCCGGCGAGCGAATAGGTATCTTCCGTTGCCGTGCCGCGCCAGGAGGTGCCCTTCACCTTCAGTGACTTGCCGGCCTTCATGGCGGCCACGATCTTCTTGTCGGTGCCCGTGTCCACCCAGGCGGTGTCACCCTTGGAGAACATGTCGTAGTTCTGGTTGTCGATCATCAGCTTCACCGGCTGGCCCTCCTTGAAGGGATAGCCGATGATGGTCGAGACCTCGCCCTTCACGGGTGGCTTGCGGCCCGGCATGTTGGTGACAAGGAAGAAGGCGGGATCGCGCTTCACATTTTTGGGCTCGGTCGATTTGGGCGCCGAGGACACGTAGCAGACCTTGCTGTCCGCCGCATTGTAACTGTAGGCAACCCAGTCATCGAAGGCGCCGATCTGCTGCGGTTCGCCTTCCGCGAGAGCCTGTCCCGCAAAGAGCATCGTGAAAGTGAGCGCCAGTGCGCCCGTGTTCCGTTTCTGAATCATGCCTTGAACCTTAGCCCTGCCGGTGACGTAAATCCATGATTGGCACATGCGGGAGGATTTCGGCTCAATTTTGGCAAGTGCCGGACGTTACGGCAACTGGCCGGATGGCTTATTGCGCCGCAATATCCGCTGGGTTAGCGTTTTGCATCGAATTGCTGAGGGGAGTTGATCATGGCGGCCGTCGAAAGCGAAGTTTATCCAGGGGTTCTGATCACTCATCTGGTGCGCCACCTTGACCATGCTGCGTCCTGTGTCGAAGCCCTGCTGGTGAAGGCCAAGGCCCGTGTTGCGGCCCGGGTGACGTTGAACGGCAAGATCAGTTCGGCTCTGCTCGACCAGGAGCAGCATGCCGCCCACGGCCTTGCCTGGCTTGCGACCTATGCCGCAACGTTGCGCGAACTGAGCAGCTATGCCGCCCGCTTGGCGGCCGAAGGCCAGCTGGGCGAAACCGAACAGCTCACCGTGCAGATCGCCGCTGGGGAATATCTGAACCAGGTGGCGGGCGGCATTCCCATGAACCAGGGGGAATTCCTCAGGCTCACCGAACTGGGCCTCAGCCGCAGTGACCTCGCCCCCGTGCATGACCTCGTGCTCACCGAGCGCGGCAACACGGCAGAGGCCCGCAAGCGGCTTGTCGAACTTTTCGCCGATGGCAATTTTGGCTCCTCCGGCCTTGATGGCACATTGTCCGAGATGCAGGAGACGATGCGCCGCTTCATCGACACCAAGGTGGCGCCCCATGCCCATCAGTGGCACCTCGACAATGCTTATGTGCCGATGGAGATCGTCAAGGAACTGGCAGACCTCGGCGTGTTCGCGCTCACCCTGCCGGAGGACTATGGCGGCCTTGGCCTGTCCAAGGAATCGATGTGCGTCGTCTCGGAAGAACTCTCGCGCGGCTGGATCGCGGTGGGTTCGCTTGGTACCCGCGCCGAAATCGCCTGCGAGCTGATCCTGTGCGGCGGCACGGATGAGCAGAAGCAAAAGTGGCTGCCGAAGATCGCCTCGGGCGAGATTCTTCCCACCGCGGTCTTCACCGAGCCGAACACCGGCTCGGATTTGGGCTCGCTGCGCACCCGCGCGGTGCGTGATGGCGATGTCTACAAGGTGACGGGCAACAAGACGTGGATCACGCATCCTGTGCGCGCCGATGTGATGACGCTTCTCGCCCGCACCAACCCGGATGAGACGGGCTACAAGGGCCTCTCCATGTTCCTCGCCGAAAAGCCGCGCGGGACGGATGAAAACCCCTTTCCCGCAAAGGGCATGACCGGCGGCGAGATCGAGGTGCTGGGCTATCGCGGCATGAAGGAATATGAAATCCGCTTCGAGGATTTCGAGGTGAAGGCGGAGAACCTGCTGGGCGGCGTTGAGGGCCAGGGCTTCAAGCAGCTGATGCAGACATTTGAAGCCGCCCGCATCCAGACAGCGGCGCGCGCGGTTGGCGTGGCGCAAAGCGCGCTCGACATCGGCCTCAAATATGCGAAGGACCGGTTGCAGTTCGGCAAGCCCATTCTCAATTTCCCGCGCATCGCCGACAAGCTCGCCCTCATGGCGGCAGAGGTGATGGCGGCCCGCCAGCTCACGCTGTTTGCCGCGCGCGAGAAGGATGCAGGCCGTCGCTGTGACCTTGAAGCCGGCATGGCAAAGCTTCTGGGCGCGCGCGTTGCCTGGGCGGCAGCAGACAACGCGCTGCAGATCCACGGCGGTAATGGCTTCGCGCTCGAATACCAGATCAGCCGCGTGCTGTGCGATGCGCGCATCCTCAACATCTTCGAGGGTGCGGCTGAAATCCAGGCGCAGGTGATGGCCAGGCGGCTTCTCGAAGGCGGCAACTGATCGGTGGAACGAGCAATGCGCACAATCCTCATCACCGGCTGTTCCTCCGGCATTGGCTGGCATTGCGCGCTCGGTATGAAGGCGCGTGGCTGGCGGGTGCTGGCCACGGCGCGCAAGCCTGAAGATCTGGCCCGGCTTGAGGCGGAAGGGGTGGAGGCGCTGGCCCTTGATTATGCCGATCCCCAGTCGGTTACGGCTTGCGCGGCGGAAACCTTACGGCGCACTGGCGGCAAGCTCGATGCGCTGTTCAACAATGGTGCCTACGGCCAGCCTGGTGCCGTGGAAGACCTGAGCCGCGAGGTTCTGGAAGCGCAGTTCGCTGCCAATGTGTTCGGCTGGCACCAGCTGACGCGCGAATGCCTGCCCCTCATGCGCGCCAATGGCGCAGGCCGCATTGTGCAGTGTTCCTCTGTCCTCGGCCTCGTGGCGCTGAAATGGCGCGGCGCCTACAATGCGTCGAAATTCGCCATCGAGGCTTTGTCGGATACGATGCGGCTGGAACTGCGCGGCACCAACATCTTCGTCTCGCTCATCGAGCCCGGCCCGATCACCAGCAGGTTCGTCGAAACCTCGCTGAAGAATTTCGAGAAGAATATCGACGAGTCCAAATCCCACTATGGGGAAGCCTATGCCCGCCAGCGCGCCAGGTTGGGGCGCGGCGGCTCGGCGCGCTACAAGCTGGGGCCGGACGCGGTACTGGAGAAACTCGTCCACGCGGTGGAATCGCCAAGGCCCCAGGCCCGCTATTTCGTCACGAAGCCAACGCTCTACATGGCCATCGCCCGCCGCCTTCTGCCTCAGCGGCTGCTGGACCGCGTGCTGGACAAGGCCTCCGACCAGTAGGGTCTCCGGGCCTTGACGGGGCCTTCGCTTGCCGTCAAGGGATTGGATACACCCACCAAGGTTCCCGGAGCCCTGAACCCATCATGCAATACCTCACCTATATCGCCGTCGCCGCCGTGGCGGTGGTGCTGCTCATGGGCCTCTTGAACCTGTTCCGTGGCGGCTCGTCCAACACCTCCCAGAAGCTGATGCGCTGGCGCGTGGGGTTGCAGGCGGTGGCGATCGTGGTGCTGATGCTGTCGCTCTATCTCTCGAACCGCTGATCCTTGACGGAAGGCCTGCGGCTTCCCATCTCTTCGCCCGTCCGGTGTCTGGTGCGGGGGAGGGGTTAAGCATGGTGATGAATGGCGATGAGGCGCGGGTAAAGGCAAGGTTCTTCCCGAAGCTCGCCCGTGTTGCGGCGCATGTGCCCTTCGCGGAAGATCTCGTGGCCGCCTATTACTGCGCCTTCGACCGGGCCACACCCATGAGGGCCAAGGGCATTCTCATCGGTGCGCTGGCCTATTTCATCCTGCCGGTTGATAGCGTGCCGGATTTTCTGCTGGGCCTCGGCTTTACCGATGATCTCGCCGTGTTGATCGCCGCCTTCAACGTGGTCCGGGTGCATGTGCGCGACGAGCACCGCCTGCGCGCGCAAGAGGTGCTGGCCCGCTTCAGGCAGGGCGAAGCCGTTTCCGCGTGACGATGAGGACGGCGCCGGCGCACACCGCCATGCCGATGATCTGCACCAGTGTGAGCGTTTCGCCGAACAGCGCGTAAGCCATGAGGGCCGACACGCCCGGCACGAGGAAGATGAGGCTGGCGACGCGGCCCACATCGCCCAGCCGGATCAGCAGCATTAAAAGCGTGATGGCCCCGAGCGACAGGACGATCACCGACCAGCCGAGCGCGAACCACGCTTCGAAAGATCCATCGAAGCGCATTTCTTCCGTGAGCAGCGCCATAATGCCGACAACGAGCGTGGCCCCCACATATTGCCACGCCCCGCCGCTGGCGAGGTTGAGCGAGGTGGCGAAGCGCTTCTGGTAAACCGTGCCAAAGGAAATCGACAAGGCGCCCGCCACATTCACCGCCGTGGTGAGCGGCGTGATGCCACCTACAAGCCCGGCCTGGAGCTTGGGCGAGACGACCAGCACCACGCCGAGAATGCCCACCGCCAGCCCCAGCCAGTGCCGGGCAGTGATTGCCTCCTTGACCAACCAGGCGGCGAGGATGGCCGTCATCAGCGGTTGCAGCCCCACGATCAGGGCGGAAACACCCGCCGGCATGCCATGCGCCACTGCCCAGTAGACCGGACCCAGATAGCCGCCATGCAGGAAGGCACCCGCCACGGCGGCATGGAAGGCCTGTTTGCCGGGTGGCCATGGGGCCGACAGGGCAAGCGCAATCAGCACGAAGAGTACGCCGGCGATGGGGAAGCGGATGGCCAGGAAGGTCAGCGGATCGGCATGGGGCGCTGAAAGCCTTGCAACCACGAAGCCTGTTGCCCACATGAGCACAAACAGGATAGGAGCTGCGGCGATCAACAGTCGAATGGTGGGCGTTTCTTTCATAAGCCCCGCACATTTGCCTGGGTTTTCGCGGTAAAGCGAGATTTTATACGGGGGGAGTTCCCATGTTCGATCCACAAAAGCTGCTGGAACAATTTCTGGGTGGCGGCAAGAGCCAGGACAGCGGCCAGAAGCCGGGCGGCCTTTCGCCTGACTTTGTGAAGGGCTTGGCGACCGGCGGCGTTGCGGGCGGCCTCGCCGGGGTTCTGCTTGGCGGCAAGACCAGCAAGAAACTTGCCAAAGGCGCGTTGAAGGTCGGTGGCACGGCGGCGCTCGCCGGCCTTGCCTACAAGGCCTATACGCAATGGCAGGCGTCAAAGGCCGCACCGGCCACGCCGGATGCGCCTGCGCCGATGAAGGACATCACGCCCATTGCGGAGGGCACGCCCTTCCTGCCTGCCCCCGAAGCCCAGCGCAATGACATGAGCCTCGCCATTCTGCGCGCCATGATCGCGGCGGCAAAGGCCGATGGCCATATCGATGCGGAAGAGCAGGGCCGCATCTTCGGCAAGCTGGACGAGCTTGATCTCGGCATGGAGGAGAAGGCGTTTGTCATTGATGAACTGCGAAAGCCCCTCGACATCGATGCGGTCGTGAAGGCCGCCACAACGCCGGAACTGGCGCTTGAGATCTATGCCGCCTCCTTCCTGGCGATCGACCCGGATGATCCTGCCGAGCAGGCCTATCTCGCCATGCTTGCCTCGCGGCTGAAGCTCGATCCCGGTCTCAGGACCGCGCTGGAGGCAGAAGTCCGCAAGACGGTGGCCTGAGTGTTGGCCTTACGTTATTGAGCGGCCATGATGGCCAGGCCCGCACATGATGGCCCCACCATTGGCTCCCTCGCGCGCGAGAGCTTTTACCGGCTCTTTGCCGACGAGGCGATTCCGCTTGCAGGAAACATCGCCTTCCGCATCCTGTTTTCGGTGTTTCCGTTCCTGATCTTCCTCACTGCGCTGGCGGGATTTCTGGGCAGCAACGAACTGGCGGAAGGTGTCGTCACCTTCCTGCTGGGCATTGCGCCCGCCGAACTGGTGAAGCCGCTGGTGCCGGAAATCCGCTCAATCCTCACAGTGCCGCGCAGCGGGCTTCTGTCGATCTCAGCGCTCATCACCATCTGGAGCGCGATGGGCGGCGTGGACAGCGTGCGCGTGGGGCTGAACCGCGCCTATGACATCCGCGAGACGCGGAATTTCTGGTGGTTGTATGTCCAGAACGTGCTGTTCGTCATCGGCTCTGCGATATTCCTGCTGGTCTTTGCGTTGCTCATCGTGTTCGCGCCGGTGATGATCCAGCTGATCGAGGTCTATGCGCCCGCGCTTCGCGGCCATTTCGTGACGCTGGAGCAACTGCGCTACCCGATCGGCATAACGCTCCTCACGCTTGGCGTGCTGCTTTGTCACCGCGTCCTGCCCGCCAAGACCTTGAGCGTGCTGGAGGTGCTGCCGGGTGTGGTGCTGACGGTGGTGGCGTGGGTCATCATGTCCTCCGCCTTCTCGATCTATCTCGTGAACTTCAACACCTTCGCTTCCACTTATGCCTCGTTGTCTGGCGTGTTCACGGCAATGTTCTTTGTCTATCTGGCAGCCCTGGTGCTGATCCTGGGCGGCGAAGTGAACCGCGTGCTGGAAGTCCGCCGCATCATGCGCATGCAGCGCTTCAATATGAGTGAAGGCGGCGAGGTTTAGGAAAAGACCCAGCCATTCCCCTCTTGCGCCGTCAGGTGGGAGACGGTGCCCGAAGGGCGGATAACAGCGGCAGGATCACCACGCCGCGTCCGGCGGTTCGGCAATCGCGTTGCCAGCACCCAGCACCTGCTGGTCGAAGTCGATGATGGACCCGGTCATGAGGCCCGACTCGGCGCTCGATAGATAGGCGACCGCGCGCGCCACTTCCGCAGGCTTCAGCAGCCGTCCGAAGGGGCGGTCCTTTTCGGCGTTCTCCAGCCAGCCCGATTGCGCGTCGTGATAGGTCTTCATGATGCGGTCTTCGCCGGGCGTATCCATCCAGCCGATGTTGAGGCCGTTCACACGGATCTGGTACTTCATCACGCTGTAGGCCACGTTGCGGGTGAGTGTTGCCAGCGCGCCCTTGGAGCCGCAATAGGCGGAGATGAAGTCCTGTCCGCCATGACCCGACATCGACAGGATGTTGACGATGGTACCGGAGGTCTTCGACTTCTTCATCAGCTGCAACGCATCCTGCATGAGGAAGAAGGGCGCCTTCACATTGACATCGAAGATCTCGTCATAGCGCTCTTCCGTCGTGTCCCAGATCGAGCCGCGGTCGGTGAGGGCGGCGGCGTTCACCAGGGCATCAATCCTGCCGAAGGTGTTATCGCAGGCGGCGATGACCTTGCGCACATCCGCCATCTTCGACAGATCGCCCTCAACGAAGACGGTGTTCACCTTCTTCGCCTCAAGCGCTGCCTTCACCTTCGCGCCACGCGCGGCGTTGCGCCCGGTAATGACCATGTTGGCCACGCCACGATCAGCGAAGAGGTGTGCAATGGCTTCGCCCAGGCCTTGCGTCGACCCGGTGACGACGGCGGTCTTGCCATCCATCGAAAGGTTGGAGAGGGAGTCGGTGTTCATGATGATCAGGCGACCGTTACGGGTTTGCCGGTTTTCCAAGATTCAGTCGCGGCATCGGCGAGCTTCTGCGCCTGCAGGCCATCATGGCCGTTGGGGAAGATGGGCTTGTTGTTGGTCACAGCGTCAATGAAGGTCAGAACTTCGTTGGCATAGGCCTGGCCGTAACGCTCGGTGAAGAAATGCAGGATCGGATCGTTGTGGAAGCCCTCGGCGGTTGCCACTTCGACCGTGGTGTTGTGGATATTGCCGGCGCGCAGCATGCCCTTGGATCCGTGCACCTCGATGCGCTGGTCATAGCCATAGGTGGCGCGGCGTGAATTCGTGATGACGGCGATCTTTCCGCTCGCCGTTTGCATCTGTACGGCGGCCGTGTCGCAGTCGCCTTCCGCGCCGATGGCCTTGTCCACCAGTGCGGCACCCAGCGCGTTCACCACAACGAACTCTTCGCCGACGAGGAATCGGGCGAGATCGAGATCGTGGATCATCATGTCGCGGAAGATGCCGCCGGAGCTCTTCACGTAAGATGCGGGCGGCGGGGCGGGGTCGCGGCTGATGATGGTGGCGAGTTCGACATTGCCCACGGCACCCTCGCGAACGCGCGTCTGCAGCGAGGCGAAATTGGGGTCGAAGCGGCGGTTGAAGCCAATCATCAGCGGTGTCTTGTTCTTCTCGACGGTCTTCAGGCAGTCTTCGATGCGGGCAACCGACAGGCTCACCGGCTTTTCGCAGAGAATTGCCTTCCCGGCGTTGGAGCTGGCCTCGATCTGCTCGGCATGGAAGGGGGTGGGGGTTGCGATCAGGATCGCGTCCACGTCCTTGGCCTTGATGATGTCCTCGACGCTTGCCACCTTCGCGCCCACCTCGGCGGCAAGGTCAGCCGCCGCCTGCGGCACGGCGTCCGCCAGATAGGCGACCTTCGCCTTGCCGGAGGCGGCAATGGTCCGCGCATGCACCTTGCCAATGCGGCCCGCACCCAGAACACCGAATTTCAGCATCACTCTTCTCCCGTAATGGAATAAATATTCCGAATTGACTTCATTTTGGAATTGTTGTTTCGTATTGTCAAGTCGGCAGTCAGGTCTTTGGAGGTCAAAATGGCAGCGGGTTCGGCATCCCGGCAGCGTCTCGATGTGATTTCCATCGGGCGCTGTTCGGTTGATCTCTATGGCCAGCAGATCGGCTCGAAGCTGGAGGATGTGGCATCCTTCGCAAAGTCGGTGGGCGGCTGCCCCTCCAACATCGCCATCGGCACGGCGCGGCTCGGCCTCAAATCCGGCCTCATCACCCGGGTGGGCGATGAGCAGATGGGCCGCTACGTGAAGGAGCAGATGGCGCGCGAGGGGGTTTGCCTCGATGGCATTGTGACGGACCCCACCCGCCTCACCTCGCTGGTGCTGCTCTCGGTCGAGAACGACAAGACGTTCCCGCTGATCTTCTACCGTGACAATTGCGCCGACAGCGTGCTCTCGGAAGATGACATCGACGAGGATTTCATCAGGTCCTCAGCCGCCGTTCTGGTGACAGGCATGCATTTCGCGCGCCCCGCCAATGATGCGGCCCAGCGCAAGGCCATGCGCATCGCCAGGGCGAACGGCGCCAAGGTGATCCTCGATATCGACTATCGCCCGAATCTGTGGGGCCTCGCCGGCCATGGCGCGGGCGAGGAGCGCTACATCAAATCCGACAAGGTGTCGGACCATCTGAAAACCATCCTTCCCGACTGTGACTTGATCGTTGGTACGGAAGAAGAGGTGCATATTGCGGCGGGCAGCGAGGATACGCTGGAGGCGCTCCGCATCATCCGGGCCCTGTCCAGGGCCGTCATCGTGCTGAAGCGCGGGCCGATGGGCTGCGTGGTCTATCCTGATGCCATTCCCGATGCGCTGGACAAGGGCATCGTCGGCAAGGGCTTCCCCATTGAAGTTTATAATGTGCTGGGCGCTGGCGACAGCTTCATGTCCGGCTTCCTGCGCGGCTGGCTCAGGGGCGAGGATCACTCGGTGAGCGCCACCTGGGCCAATGCCTGCGGAGCCTTTGCCGTGTCGCGCCTTCTGTGCTCGCCTGAAATTCCCACATGGAAGGAGTTGCAATACTTCCTCAAGCACGGAAGCCCCCACAAGGCGCTGCGCAAGGATGAGGCGATCAACCATGTGCACTGGGCAACCACCCGCCGTCCGCAGCCAGAGAAGCTCCTCGCCTTCGCCATCGACCACCGCATGCAGTTGGAGCAGATGGCTGACAGGCTGGGCGCCCCGCGTGAGCGCATCAACAAGCTGAAGCAACTGGCAATTGCCGCCATCGCAAAGGTGGCGAAGGGTGAACCGGGATACGGCACGCTGCTCGATGACATATATGGGCGCGAAGCCATGTTCGATGCGGCGAAGCTGGGCCTTTGGGTTGGCCGTCCACTGGAGCAGCCGGGTTCACGTCCCTTACGATTTGAATTCACGCAGGATGCCGGCTCCCGCCTCGTCGAATGGCCGGTGACGCATACCATCAAGTGCCTGACCTTCTATCACCCTGACGATCCGGCGGCGCTGAAGGAAGAGCAGTCGCAGAAAATCCGCACGCTATATGAGGCAGCCCGCAAGGTGGGGCGCGAATTGCTGGTGGAGATCATCGCCGGCAAGAATGGTCCGTTAACGGACGATACCATTGCCCGCGCGCTGGAGGATCACTACGCCCTTGGCATCAAGCCTGACTGGTGGAAGCTGGAGCCGCAGGCTTCATCGACGGCCTGGGAGAATATCTCCGCCGTCATCGAGAAACATGATCCGTGGTGCCGGGGCGTTGTGCTGCTGGGGCTGGAAGCACCGGAAGATGAGCAGGCGAAGGGCTTTGCCGCTGTTGCCCCGCACAAGATCGTCAAGGGTTTCGCTGTTGGCCGGACAATTTTCAACCATGCCGCCGAAGCGTGGTTCCAGGGCAAGATGAGTGATGAGGAGGCGGTCGCCGACATGGCCCGGCGCTTTCAGAATCTCGTCGACATCTGGAACCGTGCGCAGAACACTGCGGCTTGAGGAGTGACATCATGAGCAAGACAATTCGCCTTACGGCAGCCCAGGCCCTCGTCAGGTTCATGACCCGGCAGATGACCATCGTGGACGGCCAGACGCTTCCCATTTTTGCTGGAATGTGGGCGATCTTCGGCCATGGCAATGTGGCTGGCATGGGCGAGGCGCTGTGGCATGTGCGCGATGCATTGCCGACCTATCGCGGCCAGAATGAGCAGACCATGGCCCATGCGGCCATTGCCTATGCCAAGGGCATGCGGCGGAAGCGCATGATGGCCTGCACCACATCGATCGGCCCCGGTGCACTCAACATGGTCACAGCAGCGGCGGTGGCGCATGCAAACCGCATTCCCCTGCTTCTCGTTCCCGGCGATGTCTTCGCCAACCGCAGGCCTGATCCCGTGCTGCAGCAGATTGAGGATTTCGGCGATGGCACGGCCTCGGCCAATGATTGTTTCAAGCCGGTGTCGCGCTATTTCGACCGTATCATGCGGCCCGAGCAGCTGATCCCGGCGCTGAACCGCGCCATGACGGTGCTGACCGACCCGGCCGATTGCGGCCCAGTGACACTCGCCTTCTGCCAGGATGTGCAGGCCGAGGCCTATGATTACCCCGAGAGTTTCTTTGCAGAGAAGATTTGGGGTCAGCGCCGCGTACGGCCGGACGAGGCTGAACTGGCCGAGGCGGTGCGCGTGCTGCGCGCTGCAAAGAAGCCGGTGATCGTCGCGGGCGGTGGCGTGCTCTTCTCCAAAGCGTCCGATGCGCTGGCGGGCTTTGTGGAGCGCCACGGCATTCCGGTGGTGGAAACGCAAGGCGGCAAGTCTTCGCTGCCGTTCGCCAATCCGCTCAACATGGGGGCCGTTGGCGTCACCGGCACGAGTGCCGCCAACCAGCTCTGTGAAGAGGCGGATGTGGTGCTGGCGGTGGGAACACGGCTTCAGGATTTCACCACGGGCTCGTGGGCGCTGTTCAAGAACCCGGACAAGAAGATCATCGGACTCAATACCCAGGTGTTCGACGCCACCAAGCATAGGGCGCTACCCCTCGTGGCGGATGCCCGCGTCGGGATTGAGGAACTCTCGGCTAATCTTGGCAGCTGGGCTGCGCCGAAGGGCTGGACGGATCATGCCAAGGCAGGCTTCAAGGCATGGATGGCGGCGGCTGACGGCTACACAGCCGCCTCGAACCTGGAACGGCCATCCGACGCGCAAGTGATTGGCGCTGTCCAGCGTGCGCTGGGGCGGGATATCTCCCTGCTCTGTGCCGCAGGCGGCCTTCCCGGAGAACTTCACAAGCTGTGGCAGGCGAGCTACCCATCCTCCTACCATCTCGAATATGGCTTCTCCTGCATGGGCTATGAGATTGCTGGCGGGCTTGGCCTCAAGCTGGCGCAGCCTGACAAAGATGTGGTCGTCATGGTGGGCGATGGCTCCTACATGATGGCGAATTCGGAACTGGCGACGTCGGTGATGATGGGTGTCAAGCTCACGGTGGTGCTGCTCGACAACCGTGGCTATGGCTGCATCAACCGCCTGCAGCACGCCTGCGGCGGCGAGCGCTTCAACAACCTCTATGACTACAACACCCATCAGGAGATTTCGCCGCAGATCGACTTCGTGGCGCATGCCCGCTCGCAGGGCACCATTGCCATGAAGGTGTCCTCTTTGGCAGAACTGGAGGCGGCGCTGATCGAGTCCCGCAAGAACACCCGTACCACGGTGATCGTCATCGACACCGACCCGATGATCTCCACCGATGCCGGCGGGCACTGGTGGGAGGTGGCCGTGCCGGAAGTCTCGGTGCGCAAGGAGGTGAACGCGGCGCACGCCAAGTATGTGGCCGCGTTGACGAAGCAGCGCATCGGCGACTAAGGAATTCGTCATGTCCAAGCTCAAGATTCATCCCACCCGCGACACTGGCCGCATCGTTCACGTCACGCCCGAAACAGCGGGCTGGACCTATGTTGGCTTTGACTTGTGGAAGCTGAAGCCTGGCGAAGCCGCGGCGGGTGGCGAGGCTGGCCGCGAGGTGTGCCTCGTGTTCATTGGCGGCAAGGGGCGGGTGATCGCGGGCATGCAGGATTTTGGCGTGCTGGGCGAGCGCAACAGCCCGTTCGAGGGCAAGCCATGGTCGGTCTATGTTCCGCCG
Source organism: Hyphomicrobiales bacterium (assembly GCA_040383265.1). Classification (GTDB taxonomy): domain Bacteria; phylum Pseudomonadota; class Alphaproteobacteria; order Rhizobiales; family Aestuariivirgaceae; genus Aestuariivirga. The sequence goes on along the minus strand of JBEIDW010000019.1, from coordinate 23,948 downwards.
GGCGAGGCATGGCGCGTGGAGGCCGAGACTGACGTGACGCTGGCAGTATGCACCGCGCCCGGCGAGGGCAAGTTAAGCGCCCGCGTGATCGGGCCTGACCAGTTGCACCAGGAAACGCGCGGCAAAGGCACCAATACGCGGCACGTGACCAACATTATTCCCGAATGGGAGCCCGCCGAAAGCCTGCTGGTCGTTGAAGTGATCACGCCGGGTGGCTGCACATCCTCCTACCCGCCGCACAAGCATGATCAGGACAACTTGCCCAATGAGTCGCTGCTCGAGGAGACTTACTATCACCGCATCAACCCGCCGCAGGGCTTCGCCTTCCAGCGTGTCTATACTGATGACCGTTCACTGGATGAGGCGATGGCGGTGGAAGACGGCGATGTGACCTTGGTGCCCAAGGGCTATCACCCCTGCGCCACCACGCATGGCTATGATCTCTATTATCTGAACGTGATGGCAGGACCGACGCGCACGTGGAAATTTCACAATGCCAAGGAACATGAGTGGCTGCTGAAGGCGTGAGCCGAAAGCTTAGCCACGCGCCCGTCACGCCAGCGACGGCTGGCATCCCGCTTCGTTTGTGTGGTGGAGACTGACGAAAGCTGGACCCCGGCTTTCGCCGGGCTGACGGCTACAGGGGTTGATCTTTAATTCACCTTCAGCGTCTGGCGATATTTTTCAGCATCCCAGTTGACCAGCTGGTCCACATTGTCATCCGTCAGCGCAACTAGCGGATCTGTCTCTTCAACGCGGCGCATGACATCGGCGAGGCACCGGCCCATGGGCTCGATCGCGGGCTTCGCATCGTGGCGGATCAGTACGCCCACACCTGGAATGGCGATGAGCGGAGGATCACCACCAAAGGCCGTGGCGACGCCAACTCCGAGAAACACAACATGATCGGGGTAAAACACCGATGACTTGCCGCGCGCCAGCGCCAGCGGGTCGGTCGCCAGTGCATGGGTTTCTGGCATGAGTGCGGGGCTGTACGCCGTTCCGGCGGCATGCCGTGCGAGTGCTTCCATGTCGACTGCCGCAGCCGCGCGCACAGGCCGTGTGAGGGCCTCGACGACACGCGCCAGAAGCGCATCTGCTGCGTCCACGCTGTCCGCCGCCACGACGAGGCCATGATTGCCCAGCACCAGCACATCGACGTTGGCGCGAAGCCGCGCCGAAATGGCGCCGGCCAGCGGCAGGCCTGGGCGGGCATAGGGAACGAAGGCCCAGTTGAAATCAGAGAGCCTCTCCGTGAGGCGCTGTTCGGCATCGGTGCGGATGGCCCAGGCGATGGTGTTCACGCAGTGCACATGCACCACCACGCGCTGCGGCATCAACGCGTGAACGGTCGTCTCGATCGACGGACGCAGGCCCGTGCTGTTCAAGTCCGTGCGCACGAAGGCCGTGCAGGACTCGCAGGCCGGATCATCTTTGGCCAGCGCCGCCATGATCGCGGCATGATCGAGCGGCACGAAGAGGTCGCGTGAGGCTGCATCCTTCAACCATGTACCGGAGGCCTTGATCCACATCACGCCGTTTTCTTTCAGTGATGTATTGCCGCCTGCGGCTTGTACCAACAGCGGGTCTGCGCCCACGCGCGCTGACAGGCGGCGGAGCTTTTCAAGTTCTACCATTGGAAGGAATCCATCACATAGTCAGGTTGAGGCGAGAGCGTTTCAGGGTCATGGCCCGCCGAAACGCCCTGCAGCACGAGCAGGGTGGAGAAGCCGGCGGCGCGCCCGCCCGCGACATCGTGCTCTGCGCTGTCACCTATGCAGAGGATGCGCTTTGGATTGCCGATCAGACGTGCGGCTTCCTGGTAAATCCCGGGATAGGGCTTGCCCACCCAGTTCACCTCGCCGCCCATCCCCTCGTAGAGGGCGGCAATGGCGCCGGGCGCGGGCATGAGGCCTTGCGGCGTCAGCATCAGCTTGTCCGGGTTGCAGCAGATTGCGGGAAGATCAAGGCCGGTGAACAGCTTGGCGTAATCGTCGAGAGAGGTCATCGGCGCGTTGGAGCCAAGGATCAGCATCACCTCCGCATCATGCGGATCATCGGTGAAGCTGATGCCGTCGAAACCATAGTCCTCGCCATCCTTGCCTATCAGGAAGGCGCGGGTGGTGGTAAGCGCGTTGAAGGCCACCTCGCCGGAACTCACCGCATCGACAAAGCAATCGCGTGGAACACCCATCTTCACCAACCGCTTGCGGTTGGCCTCGGCGCGCTTTCCCGAATTGGTCATCACCGCCACGGGGATTCCGAGCGCCTTCAGTTCTTGGAGGATACGGAGCGTTCCCGGGTAGAGGGCCTGCCCATCATGGATGACGCCAAACTGATCAATCAGCATGCCGTCGAAATCGGCGGCAATTTGCGAAAGGCCGTTAATTCGCATGGCCAATCCCGCGCCAGGCAAGCCGTGCCGTGCCGACCGCCGCATGTTCGCTCAACGACGGCCTTTCAGGAACCCCCAGCGCCTTCAGCCTGATCTTCGTCCAGGCCGGGTTTGAGGCTCCGCCACCCGCCGTGCGGATGCTGACGAGGCGCGAGCACCCAAGTTCGCCGAGCTTCACGTAAGCCTCCGCCTCGATCCGGGCGATGCTTTCGAGAATGCCCTGAAGGAAGATGCGGTCATCGGCTGGTCTCGGCTCCAGCCGTGGCGGGAATGTGGGGTCGTTGATGGGGAAGCGTTCGCCGGGTTTCGGCAGCGGATAGTAATCAAGGCCCGTCGGATGATCGGGGTCGAGCAGGGGCGTGAGCCTTGCCAGATCCTCCTTCGAGAAATGTTTTCCAATGGCCGCTCCGCCGGTGTTCGATGCGCCGCCCGCCAGCCACTGGTCACCGATGCGGTGGCTGTAGATGCCGAAATTTGGCGCGAACACCGGCATGTCAGACAGCAGCTTGAGGGTGAGTGTGGTGCCAAGAGATGTGACGCCGTCACCCGGCGCGGATGCGCCACTGGCGAGGAAGGCGGCGCAGCCATCGGTAGTGCCCGCAACAATCGCTGTGTCACTGGGAAGGCCCAATGCCGAAGCAATACCGGCCTCAATGGTGCCGACACGCGTGCCAGCCGGCACAACGCGAGGGAAGAGGCCGGGGTTGAAACCCGTCTCACGGATCCAATCTGGCCATCGGCGACTCAGCGGATCATAGCCGGATTTGAGCGCGTTGTTCTCATCCGTCACGTCATAGATGCCAGACAGGCGCCCCAGAATCCAGTCAGCCTGATGAATGATGCGCTTGCCCTTGAGGTCCATGGCGCGGGCGAGTGGCGAGGTTGAACCGAGTGCGGCCGTCTCACGCGGGGCCACCGCAGACACGCGCGCGAGGTGCGCCACGTCGCAGATGTCATTGTACATGGAGGCAAGGCCCTGCGGCTGGCCTGTGTCATCAATCGCGAGGATTGTGCCTGATGTGCCGTCAATCGCAATCGCGCGCACGGCGAGGCCCTTGAGATCAAGCTCTTTGAAGGCGGCCAGCACGGCATCCCACCAGAGGCTGGCATCCTGACGGAGCCGGGCGCCATCCTGGAGTGGGCTTGCGATGGGGGCCATTGACATGACCTTGAGCACGTTCGCCTCATCGGTGGCGGCGATGCGCACACCAGAGGTGCCAATGTCGATTCCCAGAACAACGTCGGTGCTCATGTTGTTTCCATGGCGAGAATGGCTTTTGCGGTCAGTTCGTCGGTGATGACTACGTCGCACATGCCGCCCTTCAGCACGCCACGCAGGGCCGCCGATTTGGTGTGGCCACCTGATGCGATCACCACGCAGGGAATATCCTTGAGCTTGTCGGGTGACAGCGCCACCACGCGGGAGTTCAGCGGATGATCCACGATGCGACCTTCGTCATCGATCCAGTGGGCGCAGATGTCACCCACGGCGCCCGCATCCGTCAGGCCATCGACATCGGCGTGGCTGATGAGGCCAACGCGCGTCATCGTGCTGCCATGACTCAGTTCGCCGACCGAGAGAAAGGCAATGTCGACTTCTGCGCCGCGTTCAAAGACTTCACGCAGCATAGGCTGTGCGATCAGCAGGTCACGCGTCGACTTTGTATCTGTCAGGGCTGGCGCCGCCACATAATAGCACTGCGCGCCGACGAGATCGGCGAGGTGGGAGGCGGTCTCGTGCGGGTTCATGGCGGAGCCACGCGTGAGGCCGCCGAGAAGCGACACAACAGAGAGGCGGCCCAGCTGGCGGCGCGGCACGGACTGGATGGAGAGGCGGAGCGTGCGGCCCCAGCCCACACCAACCGACATGCCGTCCTTCAGCCGCGCCGATAGCACAGCGGCGGCGGCAGTGGCGATCACCTGCGGGATCAGCGCCTGGTAAGGCGGGGTCGGTACTACGGTTGCGTCATCCAGATCATATTGCTGCTTCAGCCTTTCCTCAAGCTCGACGCATGATGCGAGCCGGCCTGTGATGTTGATCTGCACGAGGCCCTGATCGCGTGCCTGGGCGAGGAGGCGGTTGACGCGCGTACGGTTGAGCCCAAGCTTCTTGCCGATCTGCACCTGCGTCAGGCCCGCGACAAAATAGAGCCATGCCGCGCGCGTGGCGAGTTGCTCCTCCGGATTGATCGCCGTAACGAGACCAATGGGAGAGGGTAGGCTGTTTCCGGTGTCTTGAGCAGCAGAGCGGGTGTTGGCCTCGTCCATGGTGGGCCTCAATGGTGGCGGTGGAGCGATGCCCAGGGAATATCGAGGGGCGAGTCCTGCGTCAGCGCATCAAGCAGCGCAATGGTGAGCGGCAGCGCCTCCGCATCGAGCGCGCCTGATCTCATCATCCGCCGCAGTGTTTGTGACACGGTTACGCCGAGTTCGGCGCCTTCGATTGTGTCGCCCTTCATCGGGCCATCCTTGGTTTGCTGGTAAGTAAGGCCGCGGCCCAGATTGTTGCCGAGCCGTGAATTGCGTCCCGCCTGGCAGGTGACATAGAGATCGCCTGCGCCGGGCATGCCCCACACGCTCTCCGCCGTGCCGCCATGAGCCTTCGCGAGCACCATCAATTCGCGGATTGCCTGATCGAAGATGATGGCCGCTGCATTGTGGTTGAAAGCACGGTTTTCCGTCAGCGGCATTTTCTCGAGGCGGCCCGCCGCCCAGCCGACGCTGATGGCGAAGAAGTTCTTGAAGGCCGCGCAGATTTCGACGCCAATCACATCGCCTGCGACGCGAGGGTGATAGTAATCCGTCTCGAGCATGGCACAGAGCCTTTCTGCGAGACCCTTGTCATGGGATGTGATGACGGTGCCGGTGTGGCGGCGCACTGCGAGTTCGCCCGCGATGCATGGGCCGCCGATGGCGGCAATGGGGAGATCAAGTCCTGTCCGCCGCTTCACCTCGGAAGCGATGCGGTCCGGCAATGCCGTGAGCTTGTCATCCTCCGGGTGCATGCCCTTGGTGATCATGACGACCGGAACAGGCGCCTTCAGCGTCTCGCACAGCCGGTCGATTGCCCATGGCACCCCGGCGGAACTGACGCCCAGCACAATCAACGCCGTGTCGATGCCAAGCGCCGTTGCGAAGTCCTCGCACTGATAGCCCACGACGCCATCCGGAAGCCTGACGTTCAGCTTCGGGTGGCGGCCTGTGCCGATCACGCTGTCAATGATCTCGCGGTCGAGATGGGTGCCAACAAGACGCACGGCGTGGCCCCGGTTGCGTAGCGGAAGGCTCATGGCAGAGCCCATGACCCCCGCGCCGAGAATCGTGACCGTGCTCACGCCAGCGCCTTTCCGCTTTCCGCGTCGAACAGATGCACCTTGTCGAGGCGGGGGCTGAAGTGGATGGTCTGGTCACGCACGAGTGACAGCCGGTCTTGCGTGATGGCGCAGACCTCCTGCCCGCCCATGTCGGCATAAATATGCATCTCTGGCCCGGTCGGTTCCACCACCACGACTTTTGCGGGCGTACCGGGGCCAATGGCCAGATGTTCCGGCCGGATGCCATAGACCACCTTCTGGCCGAGCTTCGCATTGTGGACGTTGGGCAGCGGCAGCAGCGTGCCATCCGCGACCTTGACGCCATTTGACGTCACTTCGCCCTTCAGGAGGTTCATTGACGGCGAACCAATGAACTCCGCAACGAAGAGATTGGCGGGCTTGTCATAAACATCGAGCGGAGACCCCTCCTGCTCGATATAGCCATCGCGCAGGATGACGATCTTGTCAGCCATGGTCATGGCTTCGATCTGGTCATGCGTCACATAGACGGTTGTTGTCTTCAGGCGCCCATGCAGTTCCTTGATCTCGGTGCGCATTTGCACGCGCAACTTGGCGTCAAGGTTGGAGAGCGGCTCATCGAACAGGAAGACGGCGGGGTTGCGCACGATGGCGCGGCCCATGGCGACGCGCTGGCGCTGGCCGCCAGAAAGCTCGCGCGGGTAACGGTCGAGATAAGGCTCGAGGTTCAGGATCTTCGCCGCCCATTTCACCTTCTCGTCGATTTCGGACTGCGGCCTCTTTGCGAGCTGCAGCGAGAAGCTCATGTTGTCGCGCACCTTCATGTGGGCGTAGAGCGCATAGTTCTGGAACACCATGGCGATGTTCCGGTCCTTTGGGTGCACGTTGTTGACGCGCTTGCCCTGAATTTCAATGTCACCCGCCGTGACGCTCTCAAGCCCCGCGATCATGCGCAGAAGCGTGGACTTGCCGCAGCCAGAAGGCCCCAGCAGCACCACGAAAGACCCATCCTCGATCGTGAGGTTGATGCCGTGGACGACTTCGAGGTTGCCGTAGTTTTTCTTGACGTTCTTGATCGTTACCGATGACATTTTTTTACGGTCCTATTGTTCGTCGCGGTCGAGGAATTCATCGAGAAGGCCAGCATCATCCGCCAGGTCGAGGAAGGACCAGCGGTTGCGCACATCGCGGGCAAACTTCATGGCATCACGCCACATCTTGCGGTCCAGCCCAAGCTCGGTTGCCGTGGTGGGGCCGCCCGCCGCCTCAAGGGTCGCCTTCATCTTCGCCGGGTCCATGAGCATGGGGCGGAGTTGTTCGCGCAGCTCCGGCCACATCGCCGCCAGCTTGCGGTTGAAGGCCTCAGCGCCGGCGCGGTCAAAGGATTTTTTCTTCGCTTCCGCATAACACATGCGGCCGATGTCCTGGCCATAGCGCTCGATGAACTCCTTCTCATCGATATGCGTCGCCTTGATGAGTGGCGGCGCATCGAGTGCCAGCAATTCATGGTGCAGTCTTGCAATGGCAAGCGAGGCGACGCCCACCTGCTGGCCGTGGGTGCTGCCAGGGTGCTTGCTGCCTGCAAACATGTCGATCCAGTGCGACACCTGATGTTCGCCCATGGATCCGTGATGTGACACACCCGTGAAGCACACGCCAAGCCCGCACAGCGTGAGCACGCGGTGCAGGTGGCCGTTGGCAGCGATGTCGTGGTTTCTGAGGCCTGCCGCGGACTCGATCATGGCCTGCTCATTGGCGCCGATCAGCGTATAGGGAACACTCGAATAGAAGGTGTCGAACAGCCGGTGCGAGGCCCACCATTCAACCTGCGCCGTGGGCCGGCAGAGTGAATCGCCAAGGCCTGCGGCAGAAAGCCAGTGCGGCGAGGCGGCGGTGACTTTCAGATCCAGGAAAATGCCACGCGGCGCATGCGCCGGAAGGGAGGTCTTGTAGCCATTGGCCAGCGTCACCGAGGCGGTGGAGGCCGCATAGCCATTCATCGACGCGGCGGTGCCGAAGGTCGCGTATTTCCTGCCATCCTTGAAAGTGGCGTATTTGCAAGTGTCTGACAGCGCGCCGGAGCCGACCGCCACCAGCGCGTCGGCATGGCGTGTCTTCTCCTGCACCATGGCGATGGTCGGCTCGTCGCAATGCGTGTTGCCGGGCAGCACCAGCTCGTCAATCGTGCCGAGCGCCTTGAGGTGCCTGGCTACGCGTCGGCCCATGGCCTCATGCGTGTTCACATCCGACACAACGGCGATGCGCTTGCCAAGCTTCAGCGGCGCGACGAGGTCTGCTTCGCCGCCATCAAGGTCTTCCTCGATGCGGATCACCTCGAAGGGCACGGTTGCGGCCTTGCCTGTTTCCGGATTTTTCCAGTTTCCGGCAACGACATCTCTGATCAGTTCATTCCAGTCAGTCATTTACTCTCACGTGACGCAAAGGTGACGAGTTTGTGGTTCCAGTCGGCCAGTTTCGGCCAGAGTTCGGAATAGATGCCCAGCAGCTCCTGGTAGCGCTTCATCTCTTTCGTCCGTGGGCAGAATGTCTTGGATGGCTTGCCGGACATGGTCTTGGAGGCTTGCGGGATGCTCCTGTACCATCCAGCGCCCTTGGCCGCGGCCATGGCGGCGCCCAGCGCGGAGGCCTCCGCCGTTTCAAGCCGCTTTACCTCGCGGCCCGAGGCGTCAGCCAGGATCTGGCACCAGAGGTCTGAGCGCGAGCCGCCGCCCACGGCTGCGAAATGTGTGATGGGCGAGGTGGCGGCGGCGACCTGGTTGGTAGTCATCGTCTGTTCGAGCGCAACACCTTCGAGGAGCGCGCGATAAACATCGCCCCGGCTGTGATTTCCTGAGAGCCCTGCGATGACGCCGCGCGCCGCCGAATCCCAGTAAGGCGTCATGGAACCCGACCAGTAGGGCACGAGCACCAGCCCATGCGCGCCGATGGGCGAGGCCTTGGCCTCGGCTTCGAGTGCCTTGAAGATAGCGGGGTCCTTCGCCGGGTTCACATTGAACATCCGCTCCACCATCCAGTTCACCAGGAAGGTGCCGGTGCGGATTGCGGTTTCAAATGAGAAGCCCTCCTCGCCCACCGCCACCATGGCGCGGAAGGACCTGTCCACAGCATAGTTACGGCCATAGCTTCCCGAAACGGCGGCGGTGCCGAGATTCACATAGGCACGGCCTTCAAGAAACGTGTTTGCGCCGGTGCCTGCGCACTGGCCATCGCCACCGCCCGCGATCACGGGCGTTCCCACCTTGAGTCCCGTGAGTTTCGCCGCTTCGGCAGAGACTTCGCCCATGATCTCGCCGGTACGGTAGAGCTTTGGCAACTGTTCGCGGCTCAGGCGCGCGGCCTTGAGAAGCACGTCCGACCAGTCATAGGACTTCACGTCGATCAGCCCCATCGGATCAGCCGAAGCAAGCGATGTGGCCCATTGGCCGGTGAGAAAATGGGTGAGGACGCCATGCACTTCCGCCGTCTTGGCAGTCTTCTGCCAGACCTTCGGCATGTGCTCGGCAAACCAGCGGCAGCGGTAGAGGCAGGGCGTAACATCGGCGGGCTTGCCGGAAATGCGGTGCACCCTGTCCGCGCCCAGTTCGGCCACGATGGCCTTCACTTCGGCCTGGGCGCGCTCATCGAGCCACAGCGTGCCGGGGCGGAGCGCTTTGCCCTTGGAGTCGAATTGCGCGAAGCTCTCGCGCTGGTTGGAAATTGCAATGCCGGCGACGCGCCTTGCGTCAACTTTCTTCGTTAGCTGTTTCAGTGCCCTCGCGGCAGCGCCCGTCCAGTCTGAAACCTCCTGCTCGAACCAGCCCGCATGCGGGTTGGAGAGGGGCACGGGTGCCCGGCCTTCGCCCACGATGCGGCCTTGCGGATCAAAGGCGATGGCCTTTGTGGCCGTTGTCGAGGAGTCGATACCGATGACGAGGTCGCCGCGCATGAGGAACTTGGCTCTGGCCTGAGGGGGAACGGAGGCGGCGTGAACGCCGCCTCCGCTGATTGCTTGCTTAGAGGCCGGCTTCGGCCACGGCGGCATCGATCGCCTGGGCGATCGTGTCCATGCACTTCTTGGCGTCGCCGTCGAAGTCCTGGCCCGTGAGCAGCTTGCCGAGGTTGACGGGGATCTCGTTGTTCGAGAAACCAGCCCACAGCGGCATGTCCGGCTCGGACGCCATGTCGTTGTCGATGATCCACTTCACCAGTTCGAGGTGGCGTGTGGTGCCCGGGCCGACAACGGCCTTTTCGTTCACGCGCGGATCGGTGAAGGACGACAGGCGCATCGGGGCGAAGCCGCCGATGAGCGTGCAGCGGGTCATCACGTCCTTCGAGCAGGCCCACTGCATGAACAGCCAGGCTGCATCGACGTTCTTCGAGTACTTCGACAGGCCGAGGACCGAGCCGCCCTGGTGGGCGCGGTTCGGAATTTCGCCGAAGCCCACTTCCGAGATCGGGCGCAGCGCCTTGCCGGTAATCGGCTTGGCGGGCATCCACAGGCCCTGCACCTTCGAGTCGGCCGCGTCGAGGCCGGGGAAGAACTCGTCCCAGGAATTGACAAGGGCGCACTGGCCGGCTGCCATCATCTGGAACTGGCCGTCCCAGGTGGAGTTCAGCGATTCCGGCGGGGCGTTCTTCACCCACTCCTGATAGAGCTGCAGGCCGGCGACGCCGGCTTCGTCGTTGCCCTTGAACTTCTTGTCGGCGCCGAAGATCGAGCCGCCGGCGTTCCACACCATCTGGGTCCAGTCGCAGTTCAGCGAATAGTGGCCAGACTTGGCCTGGAGGCCGGTGCCGTACATGCCGTTGGCCTTTTCGGCCTCGGTGATCTTCTTGATGGCCGCCGTGAACTCTTCCTCGGTGGTCGGCACCGCGATGCCATGCTTCTCGAGAATGTCCTTGCGGTACATCAGCATGTAGATCGGGATGTCGAAGGGAATGCCGACCATCTTGCCTTCATACATGGCGAGGCCATCGACGAGAGGCTTCGAGAAGTCGTCCCAGTCGAAGCCCGGCATCGCCAGGTCCGGCTTGTCCTTGTAGTACTGCACGGGGTCGATGGTGTCAGGCGCGAAGGTGGCGACCCACGACTGGTCAAGATAGTAAAGGTCGTAGGTGCCGAGCTGGCCCTGCACGTCCTGCGTGGCCTTGGCGAGGACCTGCTCGAGCGGCACGATTTCAACTTCGACTTCAATGCCGGTCGGATCGGTGAATTCCTTCTTGATCTGGTCAAGAACGACCGTCGGCGGCGTTGCTTCCGAGGTGTAGCGGATCTTGGTGCCCTTGAAGGGAGCGCCGACATCCTTCAGCCACTGGGTGACGGATGCATCCTGCGCCATCGCCTCGGTGCCAACCAGGCTCAGATCACCGCGGAAACCGCGGCTGTTGCCGAGAAGACCAGCCGAGAAGGCCGAGAAGCCAACGCCAGCAAGCGCCATCTTCTTCATGAAGTCGCGCTTGGAGATACGGCGGGCGGCAAAATCGCGCGCCGCATCGGCGATGAAGGTTTTCTTGTCGTAGTCTTTAAAGCTCATGTAAATCCTCCCATGGGTTTGAGCTCAGGTTCTCGCGCGCGTTCTCACTCTTTCAGGGAGCCAAGCGTAAGGCCGCGCACCAGATTCTTTTGAACAAGCAGGATGAAGACGAAGCTCGGGATGATCGCCGCCGTGCCCAGCGCCGCGATGAAGCCCCATTCATTGCCTGTTGATGTCACGAAGGTCTGAATCTTGACCGGAACGGTGCGGATCGCCGTTGTCAGGAACAGCGACAGCAGGAACTCCGTCCACGAAAAGATGAAGACCAGAACGGCAGATGCCGCGATGCCGCCCTTCACCATCGGCAGCACCACTTTCCGGAAGGTCTGGAAGCGTGTCGCGCCATCGATCATTGCCGCCTCGTCCACATCCTTCGGAACGTCATCCAGGAAGGACTTCATCAGCAGCACGGCAATGGGCAGGTTCATCAGCGCATAGATCATCATCAGGCCGAGATAGCCCATGTAGAGATTGTCGGTGTCACGAAGGCCCGCTGTCTTGTAGATCGTCACCAGCGGGATGAGGATCGCGATGGGCGGCATGAAGCGCTGGCCCAGCACCCAGTTGAGATAGCTGCCGCGGCCGCGGAACGTCATGCGCGAAATTGCATAGGCCGCGAACACCGCGACCGAAACGGTGATGACGGTGGCGCCAAGCGAGACAATGACCGATTCCATGATGGACTGGCGGGAGTCATAGGCGCCCGCGCCGCCCACACCCATGCCAAGACCTTGATCGATGGCAAGTTGCGAGCGCGACTGGCCAAATAGCGTCACGCCATAGTTGACGAAGGTTGGCTCGAAGTCGAAGAAGTTCACCCGGTCCTTGTCGAAGATCGCCGATGCTGGCTTGATCGAGGTGAGCGCCCACCAGAAGATCGGGAACATGAACAGCCCGGTCACGGTAACGGCGGCGATATCGCGCAGGATCTGGAGCGGACGGGATGGTTCCATCAGAGCTTGACCTTGAAGATCTTCATGAAGGCGGTGGACAGGATGATGACGATGATCAGCGTCAGCAGCGCAATGGTGGAGGCATAGGGGAAGTCGGCGTTGCCGAAATAGATTCGTCCCGCATAGGAGGTGAGCGTCTCCGTTGCCGTGCCGGGGCCGGAGTCGGTCATCACTTTCACGTAGTCGAAGGCCCGGAACAGGTCGATGCCGCGGATCAGCACCGCGATGGCGATGACCTTGGACATCATCGGCAGCGTCAGCCGGAAAAAGGCCTGGAAGGCGTTTGCGCCATCAATCGCCGCCGCCTCGAAGGGTTCCTTCGGCAAAGAGCGCAGGCCCGCGAGCATGATCAGCACCATGAAGGGCGTCCATTGCCAAATTTCAGCGAGCAGCACACCCGCCATCGCCGTATCGGCGCTGCCCAGGATCGAATATCCCGGCGGCAGAAGTCCCATGGCGATCAGCCCGCGGCTCAGCACGCCGAACGAGCCGTTCAGCATCAGGAGATACATCATGGCGGTGACGGCAGGCGGGATGACCAGCGGAAGCGTCATCAGGGCGCGCAGCACGCCATAACCCTTGCGGTCCGAGTCGAGCAGGAGGGCAATCAGCATGCCCAGCACCAGCTGGAACACCAGCGCGATGCCGGTGTAGACCAGCGTGTTTATCAGCGCGTTCCATACGCGCTCGTCGTAAAGGATCTTCGTCCAGTTATGGTCCGGGTCGAACACCATCTTGCGGGTGGCGGCGTTGCGCTTGAACAGCGACAGCCAGATTGCATAGACCAGCGGGTAGATGCCGAACACAACCATCAGTGCGGCGGCGGGAAAGAGCCATGGGAAAGGATGCTCGGACGTCAGCCAGCTGGGAAGCCACCGGCGGCGCCCTTCACCGCCGTTGCCAGACCCGATGCTGACGGTATTCGCGGACATGGAAGCTCGTCTCCCGTTGCCTGCGGACTCGCAGTGCATTTGTTATTTTGAAATTGCAAAAGTGCTAACAAGGTTAGAGTACTGTCTGCGGATGTCAACTCCAAGCGTGGTGCTGATAAAAGATTTTGCAGTGCAAACAACATGTTGCAGCGCAAAATCAGAACAGGCCAGTCGTCAGAGCTGGTGGAAGCGCGAGTCCGCCTGGTCAAGCCGGCGGCGGATTTGGGTGACGATCAGGCTCTCATCTGGCGCGCAATTGCCATAGGTCAGCTGCTCACCGGCCTTGACCGGCTTCACCACCTTGGCCCCCTGGGCGAGGCCCAGCGGCAGGGCATTGGCGCTGCGCGCCTCGGCGTGGGTCATGGCCCAGGCCCGATAGTCAGTCTCGCCGATGCGGCCGAGAATAACACCTGGCTTCAGGTCGCGCTTGGCCAGCGTCACGGCTTCCGCCACGGGGTGTGCCAGCGGCACCATGTCGGCCTGACCATGCAGCACGGCCCGTGCGGCGGAAAGCGGCACTTCCAGGCTGGTGAGGTGGTAGGGGCGCAACAGTGCGAAGTAGGGGCCCTTGCCCACCTTCAGGTCGATCAGGCGTTCCTGCAGGCGCGGGTGATCCGTCGTCACGATGCAGAACACGCCGGGCGCCACGCCCTTGCCGATTGAATAGTCGACGCAGCCCGTCCTTGAGAGAACGCCCCCGTGTTCCTTGGGGATCAGCGCCTCGGCCAGCTGCTCGCGCGTGGCGGCAGGTCCGTGCATGCCGGGCACATCCGGCACGAGGCCGGTGCAATTGGCAATCGCCACCATCTCGATCATGGTCTTGGAGCCGTCGACGAACTCAACCAGCATGCGCGGGTTCATGTTGCGGGCCATGGCCTCCGCCTCATACTCAGCGGGCACTGCGTCGAATTTCAGCGGATTGTTCTTGCCCTTGCCGGCACAGACAATGTCGAGCCCCAAGGACTGGGCGAAGCCGATGAGTTCCAGCGCGGCGGCCGGTTCATCGCCCGCTGCACCGGTGTAAACCACGCCGGCCCGGCATGCGGCTTCATGAAGGTGGCGGCCAATGGTGATGTCGGCTTCAACATTGAGCATCACGACATGCTTGCCATTGGCAATGGCATCGAGCGCAAAGGCGGTGCCGATGTCCGGGTTGCCGGTCGCATCGATCACCACATCGACCAACCCGGAGCGTGCCAGTTCGGCGGGGCTTGATGTGATGGCGATCTTGCCGCGCTCAATGGCGCTGTCGATGGCGCGCGCATTGTCGGCGTAGACAGTGTCGTCTTCCGCAAAGCCTGCCAGCCCCGCCGCTGCCCTTGCCTGCGGCGGGCGCATTTCGGCCACGGCACCCAGCCGCAAGCCCGGCATGCGGTTCAGCTGCACCACGATGTCGGTGCCCATCTGGCCGCAGCCGGCAAGGCCGATGGTAACGGGTCTCCCCGCTTCGGCGCGGGCCTGCAGTTCAGCGACGAGCGGAGAGACACCGGCGATCACGATTACGACTTGCCCTTCTTCTTGCTGGCGGTCTTTGCAGCCGTGACATCACGGCGAACGAGACCGCTGACGGATTGCGCGTCCCCCTTCTTCAACTCATCTGGTTGCTTGCCGTAGGTCTTAAAGCGCGCCAGCACGGTTGTCATCTGCTTGTCGTTCAGTAGTACAGGCTTGCCGGCCTGAAGTGCTGCCCAGTACTGGTGGCACAGGGTTTCGACTTCCCCCGCCCGCCACAGCGCCTTGGCCAGATCGGGGCCGAACGCAATCTGGCCGTGATTGGCAAGCAGGCAGGCCTGGCGGTCCTTCATCGCCTTGAGCATGACCTTGGAAAGCTCCGGCGTGCCGTACTCGGCATAGCTGGCGCAGCGCAGAGTGGTGCCGCCCGCAATGCCAATCATGTAATGGAAGGGCGGAATGTCCTTGCGCAGGCAGGAGAGCGCCGTGGCGTAGATTGAATGCGTGTGCACGACAGCGCCTGCCTCGGGCCGGTGCTTGAAGATGTCAAGGTGCATGCGCCACTCGGTCGAGGGCAGATATTCGCCCCGGTAGCCGCCGTCGAGGTCCATCTCGACCACATGCTCAGGCTTCATTTTGTTGTAGGGAACACCCGAAGCGGTGATGAGGAAGCCTTCAGGGGTTCTCACACTCACATTGCCAGATGTGCCTTGGTTGATGCCTTCTTCATTCATCTTGAGGCAGGTGTCGATCACTGCTTCGCGGAGGTCGAGGAACTTGAGCTTCGCCATGTCCGGTACTTTCCCACTGTTACGAGGATGATTGGCCTATAAACCGGCCGGTACGCATCATACAAGTGTGCAGGGTGATTGACGCCCATGCCGCAATTGCGTGAGACTGTGACAAAGCACAAAGGCGGGCAAGTATGACAGGGAAAGCTCCTCGCGGCATCGCGGTGGTCGATGTCGGTTTCACAAACACCAAGATCGCGCTGTTCAGCCCGCAGGGCGAGATGCTGGCGGAGCGCAAGGCGGCAAGCCGACATGTGCCGGGCCCGCCCTATCTGTGGATCGACCCGGAGCCGATGGTCAGCCTCTGCCGCAGTGCGCTGCCCGAACTTGACCGTATCCTGCCCATTGACGCGGTGGTGCCTTCTGCGCATGGAGCCGCCATGGCCTGCCTTGATGAACAGGGCAATCTGGCACTGCCGGTGATGGATTATACCTCCGAGCCGCCGCCGGAGATCGTGGCGGATTATCAGAAAATCATGCCGGGCTTTCAGGAGGCGCTCTGCCCGCTATTGCCGTTGGCGCTGACCCACGGGCTGCAGCTTTACTGGCAGCAGCGCATGTGGCCTGAGGCCTTCGCCGGGGTGCGCACGCTTCTGCCGTGGATACAGTATGTGGGCTTCCGCCTGAGCGGCGTGGCCGTGACCGAGATTTCCTCCATGGCCTGCCAGACGCATCTTCTGAACAGCCGTACCGAGGAACCATCGCAGATGGCGAAGTCGCTGGGTTGGGACCGGTTCTACGCTCCGCGCGCGAGGGCGTGGGAAACCATTGGCCGGCTGAAGCCGGAATTTCGGGATGAAGATTTCCGCGGCGAGGGGCGTGTCCTGGGCGGC
This sequence comes from Hyphomicrobiales bacterium, assembly GCA_040383265.1. Lineage (GTDB taxonomy): Bacteria > Pseudomonadota > Alphaproteobacteria > Rhizobiales > Aestuariivirgaceae > Aestuariivirga. The sequence continues at coordinate 7,765 of JBEIDW010000019.1, read as the reverse complement.
GTACATGACTCGACAGCCAATTTCATGCGCTATGTCTGTGCCGGTCTTGACCGCTTCACCCTTGTCTCCACCGGCACGTGGAGCATCAGCTTTGATCCTTCGACGCCGGTCGATGTGCTGGACCCCGCCCGCGATACCAACACCAACACCGATGTCCTCGGCCGCAGTGTGTGCTGCAGCCGTTTCTTCGGCGGCAAGGAATTCGAGGCGGTCTCAGGTGGCGCCTCCGCTTCCGCCGCAACGCTCGGCTGCGTGGCGCGGCTTGTGGCGCGTGGTACGCGCGCCATTCCCTCCTTCACGCTCACCAGTGGGCCTGTTCCCGATTCGGGCGGCAGGGGGCGCGTCGAGGGGCCTGACGCTTCAGGCGAGGAGGAGAAGGCCTCGCTCGCGGCGCTGTACTGCGCGCAGATGGTATCCGAGCAGCTTGATGCCATCGCTTCCAAAGATGACATCATCGTTGATGGGCCCTTTTCGCAGAACCCGGTACTGCTTGCGGTTCTGGCCCAGCTGCGGCCGCATCAGAAGGTGAAGGCTTCCGCGCTGCGCGATGGTACGACGGCGGGCGCAGCGGCCATTGCGATGATCGATGATGGCCAGCTCCCCACCATTGGCCTTCGGTTGACGGATATTGCACCGGCATCCATCCCAGGGCTTGACGGCTATCACCAGTCGTGGAGGGCGAAGGCGTATGAATCGGTTCGCTAGTTTCCTCGCCCTGCCGCTGGTGGCGGTCCTTTTTCAACCTGCATCCGCCTTCGATTGCAGCAAGGCCAAGACGGCGGTTGAGACAGCGATTTGCGCCACGCCTGACCTGAAGGCGCGGGATGATGATCTCGCCGCCGCCTATGCCGCCCTGAAAGCAGTGCTTCTGCCGCTGGAGCAGAAGATGCTGATGCGCTCGCAGCGGCGCTGGATCGCGCGGCGTGAAAACTGCAGCGATTCCGTTGATGGTGTGACGGCCTGTATCGCGCGCCAGACCGGCGACAGGCTCAGCCTTCTGAGCGGCAGGCCCGAAAGCGGGCCGGGTGCGGCAGGAAGGCTTCAGCCGCAGTTCATCGTGCAGGACGGTACGGCGCAATCCTATGATCTCAACATCGCTGTGCTGCGCTTTGCGTCTCCCGCCACGGTGGGTGAAAAGGCGCTGAATGCGATTGCGGAGGATGAACTCCGCCGCGTGAAGCTTGGCAAGCATGGCGAAGAGACGGGTGGTGCCATCTATGCTGATGAAGATATCTGGAGCCTCACCTATGCATCGCCGGCCTTCATATCCATCCGCCGCGATTTCTACGTGAATACGGGTGGCGCGCATGGCAATTACGGCACTACCAACATCAATCTCGACATGTCCACAGGCCGTGAACTTGTGCTCGCCGGCGTTCTCACGGACTCCGCCGCCGCGATCCTGACGCTCGAATGCCGCCGCCAGCTTATCACCGCGCGGAAGAAGCGCCTGCAAACGGCGGGCGATGATGAGCCGGTAACGGTCGATGACGCAGCGGTGGCGGAAGGCGTGCGCAACCTGGCAAGCTGGAGCATCGGCGCCCGGCAGACCGTGGTGAACTTCGATCCCTATGCCGTCGGGTCTTATGCCGAGGGGGCCTACAGTTGCCGCTTTCCCACTGCGGGCATCAGGAAACTGGCCCTTCCCGGCGCGCCTCTCCCATAAGCGGCGCAAGGCTGGGGAAAGGCTGTTAACCCTCCTGCAAAACGCGGCGCGCAGAATGTGGTGAACAGGTTTGTGAGGTGCGTCATGGCGTTCGGAAGCAATGTGGCGGCTGCTCTGGGGTTCACCCTCGTGTGTCCGGGTTACAAGTTGGCGTCCGCTCATGTGGGTGCATCGGCGTCAGGGGGCTGTCTGGCCTTTGCCATCGGGTCGCAATTGGTGGCGGAACTTGGTGATGACGATCTCGTTGAAAGCTGGGACGCAGCGGAGGAACTTTCCGCCACTGAAATGGCCGCACTCAGTGAAACTGCGGCTGGAAACCTGATTGAACGTCTTGGCGGGGGCCTCTCCGACGCCGATCTCTCCGAAGCCGTGACAGATGCGGCAGTGGTGTTTCTGCTCGCTATGAAGCGGCATGGCATTTCCGACCCCAAGCGGATTCCTGCCTGCACCGTGACGTGGTCTGGAAATGACGCCAGCGGGCGCGTAGTCTTCAGCGCATGAAGAAGCGATCACCCGGCAAGCAACCACCCGTTTCCGCCGCAGATTATGGCCGCGCCCTCAAAGGCATCGGCTTCAACCTGCTGGTGAAGGACGTTGCCCGCGCCGTCACCTTTGCCAGGGACGTTCTGGGTGCCGTCAGTTTCTATGACGATGAGGATTTCGCGGCGCTCCAGTTCAATGGCTCGGATTTCATGTTCCATGCCGACCATGCCTATCTGGACAATCCCCTGTCAGGGATCGTCGCGGGGCTTGACGCGCGTGGCGCGGGCGTTGAACTCAGGCTTTATGGCTGCGACCCTGACAAGGCGGAAGCCAGGGCGCGTGCCATGGGATTTACCATTCTTGCCGGTACGAGCGAAAAGCCACATGGGTTGCGCGAATGTGTCATCCTCGATGATGACGGATATGCCTGGGTTCCTTCCGTGGCATTGCCGGACTAGCTGACCAGTCGAGGACTGCCGTTACGAAACCGGTGGTGTCGTGCAGAGCCTCGTCGAGCAGCGAGAGCGGCGTTGCCTGTGTCGGTGCGATTTCGGCCAATGCCTCAGCATCATCAATGCGGAACCGCGCGCCGAACTTGCCCGCAAGCTGCTGCATCGCCCGATTGTCGCGCGCGCAAATCATATGCAGTTGTTCGACACCGCGGTTCTGGGCGGCGGTGATGATGCGTTCCATCAGGGCAGAACCCAGCCCCATGTGGCGGTGGGCGCTTTCAACCACAAAGGCAGCTTCTGCCATCTTGTCCCGCGCGATGTGAAGCGGGCGGAGTTCCGCGGAGGCATATATGTCAGGACCAATGAACGCCCCATAGATCACCGTGCCGATGCGGCGGGCTGTGTCGGCATAAGCATCGAGGAAATTGTCGTTCACCGCGGTTCCGAAGCGGAATTGCCGGGTCTCCTCATCAAGGCGGAGAAGGTGGCGGCGGAAGGCTCCCGTCTCGAGGGGCCACAGTTTGCGGATACGGTAATGGGACAGCACGTTCTTCATTAAGGGTCGTCTCGGTTTCGCCGTATAATTTCGGACGTTGAAATTAATATTATGTTGCGATGCAGCAAAGACAAGGCAGTAATTCCATGCGGTTTCTGCATGGCTGGGGCATCAGGCGGATTGGCTGGATGAAATGGCTGTGCCTGACCCTTGCCGCCGGGCGTCACCCCTTCTAGTTTGGCCTCCGGATCATTCATTCAGGATTGGATTTGCCTCACATGGTCAAGGAAATCGGACATTTCATCGGCGGCAAGCACGTGAAGGGCGCGTCTGGCCGCTTCGCCGACATTTATAATCCCAATACCGGCGAGGTTTCGGCCCGGGTGGCGCTGGCATCGCCCGCGGAACTCCGCGCGGCTGTCGAGAACGCCAAGGCGGCGCAGCCCGAATGGGCGGCGAAAAACCCGCAGGTCCGGGCGCGTATCATGATGCGCTTCCTTGAGCTTGCCCGCACACATGCCGAGGAACTCGCCACGCTCATTTCCATGGAACATGGCAAGACCATTCCGGATGCGCTGGGCGACCTGCAGCGCGGCGTGGAAGTTGTGGAATTCGCCTGCGGCATCCCGCACCTGCTGAAGGGTGAGTACACGGACGGCGCCGGCCCCGGCATCGACATGTATTCGATGCGCCAGCCCTTAGGGATTGCCGCCGGCATCACGCCCTTCAACTTCCCCGCCATGATCCCGCTGTGGAAGGCGGCGCCTGCCATTGCCTGTGGCAATGCGTTCATCCTCAAGCCCTCGGAGCGTGACCCGTCCTGCCCGATGCGGCTGGCCGAACTGTTCCTCGAGGCGGGCCTGCCCGCGGGTATCTTCAACGTGGTGAACGGCGACAAGGAAGCCGTTGACGGCATTCTGGATGATCCAGACATCGCGGCTGTCGGCTTCGTCGGCTCCACCCCCATCGCACAATATGTCTATGGCCGGGCCACCAACAACGGCAAGCGCGCCCAGTGCTTCGGCGGCGCCAAGAACCACATGCTGATCATGCCCGATGCCGACATGGACAAGGCCGTCGATGCGCTGATCGGCGCAGGCTACGGCTCGGCTGGTGAGCGCTGCATGGCGATCTCGGTGGCTGTGCCGGTGGGCGAAGCGACGGCAAACGCGCTGATCGAGAAGCTGGTGCCGCGCGTCGAGAAGCTCAAAGTCGGCCTTTCGACCGACCGCGAGGCCGATTACGGCCCACTCGTGACCCAGCAGGCTTTGGACCGCGTGAAGGGTTACATTGATGCAGGCGTGAAGGAAGGCGCGAAACTGTTGGTCGATGGCCGCGGCTTCAAGATGCAGGGCTATGAAAACGGCTTCTTCCTTGGCGGATCATTGTTCGACAACGTGACGAAGGACATGAAGATCTACAAGGAAGAGATCTTCGGCCCGGTTCTCTCGGTGGTGCGCGCCAAGACCTATGATGAAGGCCTGACGCTGGTGAACGACCATGAATATGGCAACGGCACCGCGATCTTCACGCGCGACGGCGATACGGCGCGTGACTTCGCGTCTCGCTGCCAGATCGGCATGGTGGGCATCAACGTGCCGATCCCCGTGCCGCTCGCCTATCACACCTTCGGCGGCTGGAAGCGTTCTTCCTTCGGTGACCTCAATCAGCATGGGCCGGATTCCATCCGCTTCTACACCAAGACGAAGACCATAACCGCGCGCTGGCCGTCCGGCATCAAGGAAGGCGCGCAGTTCTCGATCCCGACAATGCGCTGAGGTGACGGGGAGGCGGTGAACCCGCCTCCCGTTCCCGTCCCAACATGATGCACGATACACCGCTTCCCGTCGGCTATCATCCGCTGCCGCCCGGCCATCTGGCCAATGTCGTCACCTGCCTCGAAATGCTGGCAAAGCCGGCGGTGCGGCCGGTACCTGCGATGCAGAGCCTGTCACTTGTACGGTTGGGGGCGGCGGATACGGACCGCTTCCGCGCGCTGTTCCGCGCCATCGGGCAAGACATCATGTGGTTCTCCCGCCTCATCATGGCTGAGGAGAGGCTTGCCGGAATCATCGGCGATGAAAACGTCCACTGTAACGCGCTGGTGAGGGACGGCCAGGACATCGGACTGCTCGAACTCGATTTCCGCGAGGCCGGGCAATGCGAATTGTCCTTCTTCGGCCTCGTGCCGTCCGCCGTGGGCTCCGGCAACGGGCGCTATCTGATGCATCAGGCCCTGATGCGCGCATGGGATCGGCCCATCTCCCGCCTCTGGGTGCACACCTGCACCTTCGACCATCCTAATGCACTCGCCTTCTACCAGCGCTCCGGCTTCAGTCCCTATGCCGTGATGGTGGAAGTGCACGAGGATCCGCGCCTGACCGGCCATCTGCCCAGGCACGCCAGTCCCGGCGTTCCGCTGATCGAGAGGTGAGACCGGCGGGTTGGCGCTTTGCTAACGAGTTTCCGCTAGCCTCCCATCCCATGTCTGACTTCGCCACCAGTTTTGCCTCTGATGCATCTGCCGCCGCCCAGGCCTGGCTTTCGAGCCTCCGGACCGAGCGCCGCATGTCGGCGAAGACCATCGAAGCCTATGCGCGCGATCTGGGCCAATTCGCCACCTTCATGATGGATCATCTGGGTGGCGCGCCGGACAATGCGGCGCTTGCTGACCTCACCGTGTCCGACTTCCGTGCCTTCCTTGCCCGCCGGCGGCGCGATGGCGTTGAAAGCCGCACACTGGCGCGGCAGCTTTCGAGCCTGCGCTCCTTCTACCGCCATGCCGAAAAGACGGGCTTGTTCCGCAATGCGGCGCTTGCGGCGTTGCGCTCTCCGAAGCTTCCCCATGCGGTCCCGAAGCCGCTGTCGGTTGCCGCGGCGGGCCGCCTCACCAAGGCGGATGCACTCAGCACCGGTGAAACACCGCGTTGGGTGCTGGCGCGTGACGAAGCGGTTCTGACGCTGCTCTATGCCTGCGGCTTACGAATCTCCGAAGCGCTGTCGCTCACCCCCGGCCAGGCGGAGGGGCCGGTGCTCACCATCACCGGCAAGGGCAACAAGACGCGTATCGTGCCGCTGCTGCCCGTGGCGCAAACGGCGGTGGCGCAATACCTTGATCTCTGCCCCTTTCCGTTGTCGCCGCAGGAGCCGATGTTCCGGGGGGTGAAGGGCGGGCCGCTCAATGCCCGGCTGATCCAGTTGCTGATTGCGAGGCTGCGCGGCGCGCTGGGGTTGCCGGAAACCGCAACGCCCCATGCGCTCCGGCATTCCTTCGCCACACATCTGCTCGCCAATGGGGCGGACCTCCGGGTCATCCAGGAGTTGCTGGGCCATGCCAGTCTTTCGACAACCCAAGTCTATACCGAAGTGAACCGGGCGCATCTGCTCGAACAATACCGCAAGGCACACCCGCGCGCCTGAGCGGTGGAAGAACCTTTTGCGGCAGGTTACAAATCAACTTCAGTCAATCCGGGGCCTGCCTGACCATGCCTGTGATCCGCCATGTTGCGTCTGATACCGTTCTTCCCAAACAGGCCGCCGTCTGCGTGATCGGCGGCGGCGTGGCGGGTGTCACGACGGCGCTTGAACTTGCCGAGCGCGGCATCGATGTTGTGCTGCTGGAAAAAGGCGAGATCGCCGCCGAGCAGTCCAGCCGGAACTGGGGCTGGTGCCGCCAGATGGGGCGCGATGCCCGCGAGATTCCGCTGATCCAGATTTCGTTGTCGCTGTGGGATGGCATGAATGCCCGGGTTGAGGGCGAGACTGGCTTCATCCGCTGTGGCATTCTCTATCTCTGCGAAAGCGAGGCGCAACTCGCCGCCAAGAATGAGTGGTACGAGAAGAACGCGAAGCCCGCAGGACTTGCCAGCCGCATGATCGGCGCCGATGAGGCGAATGAATTGCAGCCGGGTTGCACGAGGCCACGGAAGGGCGCGCTCTATACGCCCAACGATGCCCGCGCCGAGCCCTTCGTCGCGGTGCCACTCATGGCGGAAGCGCTGAAGCGCAAGGGCGGCAAGGTCTTCACCAATTGCGCGGTGCGCGGGCTGGAGACGAAGGCGGGGCGCGTTTCAGCGGTGGTGACGGAACATGGGTCCATTGCCTGCGACACGGTGGTTCTGGCGGGCGGCGCATGGTCACGCCGGTTCTGCACGAACCTTGGCATCCAATTGCCACAGCTGACCGTCGTGAATTCCGTGATGCGCACGGAGCCACTGGATACGGGCCTCACCCGCACCTGTTCAGGCGGGCACTTCACCTTCCGCAAGCGCATGGACGGTGGCTATACCGTGACCCACAATCATTTCTCCGTTGCCGATATCGTGCCGGACTCCTTCCGCCTGTTCGGCGACTTCCTGCCCGCCCTGATGCTGGATTGGAAAGGCCTGCGCCTGCGGCTGGGCAAACGGTTCATCGACGAGGCGAAGCTGAAGCGCCGCTGGGCGCTTGATGAAAAATCGCCATTCGAGGAGGTGCGCATCCTTGATCCCGAACCGGTGCAGGACATTCTGGATGACGCCGAAAAGCATCTGAAGGAATACTATCCCGTCTTCGGGCCGATGAAGATTGCCGAGCGCTGGGCCGGCTGCATCGATGCAGTGCCGGATGCGGTGCCGATCATCTCGGCGGTGGAAAAGCTTGAAGGCTTCCATCTCTGCACCGGCTTCT
>JBEIDW010000018.1:0-38352 GCA_040383265.1 Hyphomicrobiales bacterium | reverse complement strand
TGGCCATTGGGCTTGATGACATCGTCGCCGTGGCCATGCCGGATGCCGTGTTGATTGCACGGAAGTCCGAGTGTCAATAGGTGAAGGATGTGGTGGCTAGCCTGCGGCAACGGAAGGCGCGTCAGGCTGATGCCTTCCGCCGTGATCACCGGCCGTGGGGCTGGTTCGAGAGCCTTTCTCTTGGCCGGCGTTTCCAGGTCAAGCGCATCGTCGTTCATCCCGGCGCGGCGCTGTCGCTTCAGTCCCATCATCATCGGTCTGAACACTGGATCGTTGTGGAGGGGACCGCGAAGGTGACGATCGGGACCACAAGCCAACTCGTCTCTGAAAATCAATCCGTCTATATCCCACTCGGTGAGCGGCACCGGCTTGAGAATCCTGGCCGTCTTCCAATGGTGCTGATCGAGGTGCAGACGGGCGCTTATCTCGGCGAAGATGACATCATTCGGTATGAGGATGTTTATGCCCGAAACTGACAGACACATGGAAGGCCGACAGCTTGAGGACTTGGCCGCCGTTGCGGCGGGCAAAGTCACTCTGGGAGAACTGGCGGCCGCAGCCGGGGCTGGCTTCGGCACTTCGGGCGTGCGTGCCCGTGTTGCGGATCTCTCGCCAGCCGTTTGCCGGGCCTATACACAGGGCTTTCTCGCCGTTGCGCAACCGCGCAGCAGCCATGTTCTGATCGGGCATGATCTGCGGCCCAGTAGCCCCGCCATCGCTGCTGTTTGCCGCACCGCCGCACGTGAACTCGGGTTTGACGTCGTCTACGGAGGTGTTTTGCCAACACCGGCCCTGGCCTTTGCGGCGCAAAGCCTCGGCATGCCGGCCATCATGATCACCGGGAGCCATATTCCCTTCGATCGCAATGGCCTGAAATTCTATCATGCACATGGCGAGATCACGAAGGCCGATGAGCGGCGTATTCTCGCAACACCGATCCATCAGCAGGCGGCCGCCATCGATTATGATTTGCCTGACACCCATCCTGCTCCGTTGAACCTTTACCTCCAGCGCTATCGCAATGCGTTTGCGCCAGATGCGCTCTCCAGGCTGCGCATTGGCGTCTATGAGCATTCTTCCGCGGCGCGTGATCTGTTGCACCATGTGCTGCGCGGGCTTGGCGCTGAAACGGTCAGCCTTGGCCGGAGTGATGATTTCATCGCCATCGACACGGAAGCCGTAACGCCGGAAGACCGTGAGAATGCCCTCTCGTGGGCCCGCCACTACAAGCTTGATGCCATTGTCACAACGGATGGCGATGCCGATAGGCCGCTCATTGCGGATGAAACGGGTGAGTGGCTGCGTGGTGATGTGCTTGGCATGATCTGCGCTGATGAACTCGGCGCCCGCACGGTCGTCACGCCGATCACCAGCAATAGTGGGCTTGAATCCTGCGGCCGCTTCCGGACCGTCCATCGCACCCGTGTCGGCTCTCCCCACGTGATTGCGGCGATGGACAATGTAAGCGATGGGCCAGTCGTGGGCTACGAGGCAAATGGTGGCTTTCTGCTGGGCAGCGAGGCGATATTGGCGCACGGCTTGCTAGCCCCGCTTCGAACCCGCGATGCCGTGCTGCCGGTTCTGCTCGTTCTGTCCGCCATGCGGCGGTCTGGGCGGCGTTTGTCCGAGCTTCGCAACAGCTTTAGCTGGCGGCATACGTACAGCGACCGTCTGCAGGGCATTGATGTGGATCTCTGCAAACGCCTCATGGATACGGCGGTCTCCAACCCGCAGGCGATGGCAGCGGTGCTGATGGGAGAACAGGTGAGCCCCACGTCACTCGATCTCACAGATGGCCTCCGTTTTACCTTCAGCTCTGGCGAGATCATCCATGTGCGTTTGTCTGGCAATGCGCCTGAACTGCGCTGTTATGCCGATACGGAGAGCGCTGCGCGCGCCGAGCGACTCTGCCGGGAGAGCCTTAACCGGTTGCGGCCACATGTCTGCAAGGATCGATGACAGATCCGCCAGTTTCTGCGAGAGGGATTTACAACGGGTCAAAACCGATGATGATGATCTTCGCTACACCATCTGCCGACACGTCTGGCGCAGGACCATCATCCAGTATCACCGTATCGAAGGTATGGAGCGTCAGTTGCAATGCCGTATCCGTGATGTTCAGTTGGCCGCTGCGGATAAAGATGGCTGCTTCCTTCCAGGGAAGATTAATCCTTATTGCTCCCGCAACACTCCGCTCTTCAATGTGAGCTCGCCGCTCTCTGCGCCGCGCCATGATGTTGAAATCCACCACGGGGCCGCTGATGAGGCTGGCATGAATTGGATCCTCGCCCCTGAAGTCGATGTGGTGCTCGCCTTCGATGCGGCAGGTCTTGCCTGAACTGAAGCGGAGGTTCAGCCCCGCCCCCTCCAGCAGGTAAAGCCGCCGGTCGATCCCCTCGAAGATTGAGAAGTCTCCATCCTGCGCAACGGTGGCCGTGGACAGCCGCCACGCGAAATCACTGAGTGAACTGCCGGATGGGTAACAAGCGACCTGGCGTGTTTCGCCGCCACCATTCTTCCACGGCGTTGCGATGAGGCTGGCATGACGGAGGACCCGTAGGCCCCTCATGCCGAAATCAATGGAAGGGGAAGGCCCGCTGCACAGGATAATTCACCCATGGCGATCAGAGCGGCGGCGGCACGCAGATCATTCGCCATGTAGCGGTCATCGCCCATCGGCGCAACATCGCGGCGCAGCCTCGCGGCTACCATCTGCAGAGGCTTACTGGTGGCAAGGGGCGCGCGGAACTCAATGCCCTGTGCTGCGCACATGGCTTCAACACCCAGAATGACATTCAGGTTCTCGATCATCTTGCCAAGTCGCACGGCGCCGTGTGCCGCCATGCTGACATGGTCTTCCTGATTGGCGGAGGTGGGCGTTGAATCGGTCACGCAGGGCATCGCAATATGCTTGTTCTCGCTCATCAGCGCCGCTGTGGTCACCTCAGCGATCATCAGGCCGGAATTGAGGCCGGGACGCGGCGTGAGGAAGGGCGGCAGGTTGAACGAGAGCGCGGGGTCCACCATCAGCGCCACGCGGCGCTGGGAGATGGCGCCGATCTCGGCAAGCGCCAGCGCAATCATGTCGGCGGCGAAGCCCACAGGTTCTGCATGGAAATTGCCGCCAGAGACGATTTGCCCGGTGCTGGTGATCACAAGTGGATTGTCGGTTGCGGCATTGGCTTCAATCTCAAGCGTGCGCGCCGCTTGGCGGAGCACATCCATGGCAGCGCCTGTCACTTGCGGCTGGCAGCGGATGCAGTAGGGATCCTGAACGCGCTGGTCGCCTGATATGTGGCTTTCGCGGATTTCCGAACCCGCGAGCAGGGCGCGCATGAAGTCTGCCGCCGCGATCTGTCCGGCATGGCCGCGCAAGGCGTGGATTTCGGGTGTGAGTGGGGCAGTCGAGCCCATGATGGCATCGGTTGATAGTGCAGAGATGACGAGAGCTGATTGAGCAGCGTTCCAGCCGTCGAACAGTCCAGCCAGCGCGAAGGCGGTGGAGAATTGTGTGCCGTTGATGAAGGCAAGGCCTTCCTTGGGGCCCAGCGCAATGGGTGAGAGCCCTGCGGCCGCGAGAGCCTCTGCACCCGGCATGATCTTGCCGTCATACTCGGCCTCGCCATGGCCGATGAGAACCGCCGTCATGTGGGAGAGGGGAGCGAGGTCGCCCGAGGCGCCGACCGAGCCCTGCGATGGAACGATGGGGGTGACCCCCCTTTCGAGCATCTGTTCCATCAACTCGACCAGTTCCCATCGGACACCGGATGCACCCCGGCCAATGCTGAGGAGCTTCAGAACCATCAGCAGCCGTGCATGGCGCCGCGGAATCGGCGCGCCGACACCGCAACAATGTGACAGGATGAGGTTTCGCTGCAGAAGGGCAGTATCGGACGGTGGAATGCGCAGGCTGGCCAGCTTGCCGAAGCCCGTGTTCACACCATAGACCGGCAGGTCGCCAGCCGCCGCTGCGGCGATGGCAGAGGCCGCCGCATCGACGCCGGGCCTGGCGCGCCTGTCCAGTCGTGCCGGCCGTTCCTCCCGGTAGATCTTTTCGAGCTGCTGAAGTGATGTTTCGCCGGGGATCAGAATTTCAGGTGTCAAACGGGCCTCCGAAGATGCGGGCTTCATGGCCTGGCGGCGGAAGACGGATCATCCGTGTCATGCCTTGCCTTGGGCCTGTCTCTTACAACCCTTCGGGCCCATTCAAAAGACCCCCGGCAGACTGCCGACCCCGGTTCCGGGCACCAGAAGCGCCGACCGCCCCCGAAGGGGCGGCCGGGACATCAGGCGAGGGCGCGCAGGCGGCTATGCGCTTCCCAGGTGCTTTTCAAGATCGAGGCGGACCGCAACCCCGGCCATGGCGATGACGGACACGCCGCCGCGCTCCTCATCGGGGATGTCGAGGCCACCCTTCACCACCTTCACCGTCACCTGGCCATGCGGCAGGCTGGCGGCAACTGCGGCCTTGTCCACCTTGTCTGGCTGCTGCACGCCGATCGTGACTTCAATCTGCATGGTCTTCGGTTCAATACCAAGCGTGCGCAGGAAGGGCAGGGAGGAGTGGTGGATGCAATCCTGCACGGCGCGCAGCGCCGCCTTCGTGTAGTCGCCGCCATGCATGTCGTTGCCGTGGCCCATTTCAAGGATGATGCGCTTCAGGGCCATCACTTTTTCTCCGGAACATCGAGGTAAACGATGGCTGCGGCATTGGCCATCAGCGTGAGGTTGGTGCCTTCGTCATTCATGATCTCGAGGCCGCCCTCGACGACTTCGACGCTGGACTTGCCATAGGGGAGCGTCGCGGCGACTGCCGCCTTGTCCACCAGTTCAGGTTTGGGCACGCCAACCAGCACCTTCACATGCATGTCATGCGGCGACTGCCCGATGGCATTGGCGATGGTAAGGGAATTGTGCCAGAGCGCATCCTTCAGCGCCCGGATTGCGGCCTTGGTGTAATCGGCACCCGTGAGGTCCGTTCCCATGCCGATTTCGACGATCATACGTGTGAGCGCCATGTGTTCTCCGATCTTTACTCATCTCTCAGGATGACAGGAATGCCGATACCTCGGCGTTGAATCGGCGGGGGTTCTCGAAAAACATGAAGTGCCCGCCGCCTTCATGCTCCTCATAGATCGACGCCTTTGCATTCGGGTTGACGGAGGCGATCCACTCCTGCGATTCAGCGCTGAAGATGCTCTTGCGGCCCCCGATAACCAGCGCCGGTAGACGCGTCGACATGATGACGTCCCGCCAGTCGTTGAGGCAATGATCGAACAGAAGTTCGGCCGCAGCCTCGCGTGGCATTTTCAGGTTCTCGGCAGCGATCCAGCGCAGGTCTCCCTCCGGCATCGCGTTGGTGAACATGCCCTTGAGGATGGCCATGGTTCCTTCGACCGTATCCGTCGTCCTCACCACATCGCCGAAACCGGCAACTGACTGGACGTCCGGCAGCAGGCACCCGTATCTCTTCTTCGTCTCTTCATCCCAGCCGGGAAGGGCAGCCACCATGGGCGCCTGATCCACGATCACCAGCCGCCGCAGCCGGTCTTCTCCGAACAGGTCAAGATAGCTCCAGATGACCGAGCTGCCCATGGAGTGGCCGAGCACGTCCACCTTGTCCAACCCAAGCACCTCGATCGTCTCCCTGAGGTCCTTGGCAAGCCGCTGGATACGGTGGCCTCCAGACGCATTGGGGCTGTCGCCATGGCTGCGCATGTCGAGGGCAATCACCCGCCGTGATGCCGCCAATTCGGGGATGTTGCGGCCATATTCGGCGGCTGACTGCGACCAGCCGGGAATCATGATGAGTGGGTCTCCGCTGCCCGCCTCGATGATGTGGAGAGAGGCACCCCCGGGAAGCACGATATGTCTGCCAGCCGTCATGGCCGCCTCCCTTCGCTCAGAGTTGCACACCCTTGGTCAGCGCGCCGTCGATCACCAGATTGGTGCCCATGGTGAAGCTCGACGCCGGGCTGGCAAGGAATACGATGCCCTTGCCGATTTCCTCCGCCGTCGCCATGCGCCCGGTGGGGTTGAGGGCGAGGGCCTGCTGGAAGAGGTCCGGCAGGTTTTTCTCGATATAGTGCCAGATGCCATCCTTGAAGTAGACGTTGCCCGGCGAGACGGAGTTCACGCGGATCAGCTTCGGCGCCAGCTTATGCGCGAGGCCGTGCGCGTAGTGGATCAGAGCCGCCTTGAACGCGCCATAGGCCGGCGAGGTGAAGTCAATCTCGCGCCCTGATACTGACGAGACGATGACGATCGACGGCCATTTCGATTTCTCGAGATAGGGAAGCGAAGCATTCACGGCGCGCACCGTGTGCATCATGTCGATGTCGAATTGCGCCTGCCAAGAGGCTTCCGTGTCTTCCGCTGCCGCCAGTGCGGAGACGTTGGCGACCAGAATGTCGATGCCGCCGAGTGCGTCAGCACTCGCATTGACCCAGCCTTCGAGTGCTGCCTTGTTGCCGACATCGATGGCTTGGCCAAAAGCCTTCACGCCCTTGCCCTTGAGCGCCGCGACAGTGCTGTTCACCGTGCCCTCGTCGCGCGCGCAGACAGAGACATTGGCGCCTTCATCGGCGAACATGTCGGCGGCGCGCCGGCCGATGCCCTTGGTGCCGCCCGTGACCAGTACGTTCAAGCCCTTCAAACCGAGATCCATGGTTCCGTCTCCCTTTTGCCGATTGTGTGTTTACTGTCCGAGGTAGGATTTCTTGATGGAGGCCCCGAGCGTGTACTTGGGGTCCACCATGTTGCCCACGCGCACGCGCCCTGCCTGCGTCAGCAGGAAATAGGCCTCGAGTTCGTCGAAGCCATAGTCGGATGCGAGCCAGCGGGTGAGTTCGCGATAGGCGATGCGGGCGGCGTCCTCCATCGGGCGCGCCGAACCGATCGTCATGATGAAGTCTTCGGTCTCAAGCCGTGGCCATGAAATCTGCCAGTTCTTGATCAGGTCGACCTGTACGGTCGTTGTTGACGGCATCTCGACGGCGACGCCGCAGAGTTCACCATCGCCCTGCCGTCCGTGGCAATCACCAAGGTAAAGATAGGCATCCTGGTGCAGCACCGGAAAATAGACAACAGCACCGGGCGCAACGTCCGGCAGGTCCATGTTGCCACCCCAGTAATCGGGCTGCAGCGACAGCACGGCTTCGATCAGCGGCGAAACACCCAGCGTGCCGATAAACGGTTCATAGGGAAGTGTGATGCGGTCATTGAACTTCACGCCCGCTTCCGTCACTTCATATTTCATCACCCGCTCGGGAAGTGGCGGATTCAGCATCGCGGTCTGACCGTTGGAGACCAGCCCGCCGAATTCGGGAATGAGGGCGGAGGTGCCCACGGGCTGCGGCCCGCGCGGCAGGATCGACTTGATATAGACACAGAGAACATCACCTGGCTCGGCCCCTTCCACCGCAATGGGGCCGCACTGCGGATTGACGAAGGGCATGCGGAGTTTCTGGGACGGAAGATCGTTCACGGTCTTGATGGCGCCGCCAAAGGCGTCTTCCGTCTCGGCGATCACGGTGTCACCCGGCTTGATGGCCAGGACTGGCTTGGCATAGGGGCCGTAGACATAGTGATACTCGCCCTGGACCGCCTTATTCAGCAGGTGGGTCTTGCCCGTGCGCCCGCCAGAAACAGCCTTGCGCCCCATATAGCTTTCCGTCAGCCAGCTCATCTTCTGTTGTTCTCCCCTTTTGCAACTGCGAACACCGGAGGTGGGCGCAAACCGACTCTATCAAACACGATGCAGAAAACATGCCATTGTGCGCCGCAAAGTGGCTTTCTTCGGTGGTTCCGCTCTGCCCGTGCAACAGGCTTTGGCCTTGACATGGTTTTTTTTAAGGCCCGATAGTGGAGGCTTACAAGGAGTATCCCCATCTCTTCGGCGCAAACCGAGCATATCAAGGAGCTCATCCGTGTCGCTGACGGCGACCCGACGGAGCGTGATCCTCTGATCCTCGAATCCTGGCGCCGCTGTGTTGGCTATCATGGCCTCGACCCCGCTGTCATGCGGCCCGCCTTCATCGTCGAGGACCGGCAACTCCGCGAGCACCGTGACGCGATGGAGGAACTGCTCCGTACCGCACGCTTCGGGGTGGAGGCGCTCTACCGCCAGGTGACTGGCCTTGGCTATGTTGTGCTCCTGACTGATCATCAGGGTATTACGGTCGATTACATCGGAGATGAAACGACGACTGACTATCTTCGTGCCGCTGGGCTCTATCTTGGAGCGGACTGGAACGAGGCGCGGGCCGGCACGAATGGCACGGGTACCTGCATCGCCACAGGCGAGTCCCTCACCGTCCATCAAGGTGACCACTTCGACGCCATGCATATTCCGCTGACCTGTACGGTGGCGCCGATTTTTGATCCGGCGGGAAACCTGTCCGCTGTTCTTGATATCTCGGCGCTCAGTTCGCCGCGCGAAAAATCCAGCCAGTTACTGGCCCTGCAGATCGTGCGGAGTTTCGCTCACCGCATCGAGACGGCCAATCTCATCCGCTCCTGCTCACGCAACTGGATCGTCAAGCTGACCGCAAACCAGGCTCTGGCGGAAGTCGACATCGAATGCGTGCTGGTGCTCGACTCATCGGGCCGTATCGTCGGCTTCAATCTCTACGGCCGCCAGTTGCTGGCCCGCGAACTCAAGGTTGGATGGCGGGAGGCCATCCGCTGCCTTGGCCGGCCGTTCTCCGATTTCTTCGACTGCGAGATTGACGGCTTGACGCGCTTCGTGGCGCCCAACGCCATTGAGCGCAATGTTGTCCGCCTCAGCGCTTCAGGCCGCAGCCTGTTCATACAGGTGGTACCGCCGACGACCATCCGGGTTCTCACCACACCAGTCGCGCAGGAGGAGAGCAAACTCCCCAAGGCGTTGAAGGCCGTGGCTGGCGAGGAGCCGTCGATCCAGCGAAGTCTTGGAAAGATCTCTCGGCTACTCAATACCAACATGAGCATCCTGGTAAACGGGGAGACAGGAACCGGTAAGGAATATCTCGCCAAGGCCATTCACCTGTCCTGCGCGCGGGCAACCGGGCCTTTTATCCCGGTCAATTGCGCGGCGTTGCCGGAAAATCTGATCGAGAGCGAGTTGTTCGGCTATGAAAGCGGCTCCTTCACGGGAGCACTTGCCAAGGGCAAGAGAGGGCTGATCCGCGAAGCTCATGGTGGGACGCTGTTCCTTGACGAAATCGGCGACATGCCGCTCAGTTCGCAGACGCGGCTCCTGCGGGTGCTGGCCGAGCGCGAAGTGCTGCCCATCGGCGGAACGCGGCCGCATGCAGTGGACATGCGTGTGATCGCTGCAACTCACCGTGACCTTCTGGCCATGGTGAAAAGCGGTTCGTTCCGCGAAGATCTGTATTTCCGGCTGAACGGTGCTGTCATCACGCTGCCGCCACTGCGCGACCGCAGCGACCTGGCCGCGCTTGTTGCGCGCCTGCTGGAAACCCGGGCCTTTCCCGCCGGGACGCCACGCACCATGTCGGCCAATGCCCTTGGCATTCTCTCCTCGCACAACTGGCCCGGAAACATCCGCGAACTCGTCAACGTCATCGACTTTGCCTGCGCTGTGGCCAGCAATCCCGAAATCGCGGTGGACGACCTGCCGGACGAGGTTTTCCGGCGCTTCCATGATGACACCACAGCCACCGGCGCGGATGAGCGTGGCACTGATGGCAATCAGGCCGCTGTCCTGCGCGAGGATTTGCGGCGTGCCGGCTGGAATGTGTCCGCCGCCGCCCGGCTGCTGGGCATCGACCGCACCACGCTGCACCGGCGCATGCGGCGGCTCGGCGTCACGCTGCCGCCCCGCATGCCGCAGTGATGCGGCAAGTTTGGCGCCACATCTGTGGCGCACGCCGCCACAGGTAGAACTGTTGAATCTGCATCCTTCGCGCGCGCACAAAAACTCTATTGCAGTGCTTTTCTAGGGAATAGCAGTTTATGTCATCGGCCGCAGAGTTGGCATGCAAATTGCGACTCCCCTCAAGTATTTCTTTCAAGCGGCTTGGGTTCATATGGGAACGTCCATCGGCATCATTGCCAATCCGGTATCCGCGCGGGACATCCGGCGTGTGATCGCGAACGCGACGGCGCTGCAGATCACGGACCGGGCCAACATCGTGCTGCGTGTTCTGTCCTGCGTGAAGGCGTGCGGCGTGGACCATGTCTACATGATGCCGGAGAATGGCGGTATCCGGCACCATGTGCGCCGGGGCATCGACCGGGCGGAGAACCAGGGACTGAAGCATTTTCCGGAAATCGAATACCTCGATTACAAGATTTCGGGCACGGTGGACGATACGCTGAAGGCGGCCCGCCTGATGAAGGAGAAGGGGGTATCCGCCATCGTGGTGCTGGGTGGCGACGGCACGCACCGCGCCGTGGTGACGGCCTGTGGCGATGTGCCGATCGCCGGGATCTCGACGGGCACCAACAATGCTTTCCCCGAACATCGGGAACCGACCATCACAGGGCTTGCGGTGGGGCTTGCCGTCACTGGCAAGGTGCCGCCGGAGAATGCCTTCCTGCCCAACAAGGAGATTGTCGTCAGGGTCAACGACCATGAGGAGATTGCTCTCGTCGACGTGGCGGTGGTGACGGAGCGCTATATCGGGGCGCGCGCCCTGTGGCGCACCGAGACCTTTCGCGAGCTGTTCGTGACATTCGCCGACCCGGAAGTGATCGGCATGTCGGCCATTGCCGGGCTGCTGACACCTGTGACGCGGCTTGACCCGGGCGGGCTGCATGTGCGGCTGGCGCCGGAGGAGGAGGCCAACATTGTACTCGATACGCCGATCGCGCCTGGCTACATGCGCGGCATCGGCATTCGCGACTATGAGCCGATGAAGCCCAATGTGAAGTATCGGCCGTCGATCACGGATGGCTCAATCGCGCTGGACGGCGAACGTGAACTGTCCTTCACCCGCGACGACGACGTTTCAATCGAATTGATACCCAATGCCTTCAGAACCGTGAATGTGAGCGCTTGCATGCAATATGCCTCGCGCCACGGGCTGATGCGCCTCACGCCAAAAACCAGACCTTAAACAATGGGAGGACTTATATGACTGCTCCAAACAGCACCGCCGGGATATTCCCGCTGGATAAGCCCGGGCTCCTGCAGGCGTACCGCACCATGCGGACGATCCGCGAGTTCGAGGAACGCCTGCATGCCGATTTCGCCAAGGGCGACATCCCGGGCTTCGTGCATCTTTATGCGGGCGAGGAAGCTTCGGGCACCGGCATCATGATGCACCTGGAGGACAAGGACCGTATCGCCTCGACCCACCGCGGCCACGGGCACTGCATCGCCAAGGGCGTTGATCCTGAGGGCATGATGGCGGAGATCTACGGCAAGGTTACGGGCTCGTGCCGGGGCAAGGGCGGCTCGATGCACATCGCTGACCTCTCGAAGGGCATGATGGGCGCCAACGGCATTCTTGGCGCTGGTGCGCCGCTGGTGTGTGGCGCAGCGCTGGCCGCGAAGTACCGTGGTGATGGCGCAGTGGCGATCTGCTTCGTGGGTGACGGCGCGTCGAACCAGGGCACTTTCCTCGAGAGCCTGAACCTCGCGGCTGTGTGGAACCTGCCAGCAATCTTCGTGGTGGAGAACAACGGTTACGCTGAATCAACTTCACGCGATTATGCGGTGGCGGTGGACTCTTATGTCGACCGCGCGGCGGGCTTCGGACTTCCGGGCGTCACGGTGGATGGCCTTGACTTCTTCGCCGTTTATGAAGCCGCGGGCGAAATCATCAAGCGGGCGCGCGAGGGCGGTGGCCCAGCGCTTCTGGAGTGCAAGATGGTGCGCATGTACGGCCACTTCGAGGGCGACCAGCAGACCTACCGCGCCAAGGGTGAACTTGAGGACATCCGCGCCAACAAGGATTGCATCAAGATGTTCGCACAGCGCGTGACGGAGTCGGGCGTCATCAACCGCGGCGAACTCGACGCCATCGATCGCGAAGTGGTGGCCCAGATTCAGGGCGCTGTTGCTTCAGCCAAGGCGGCTCCGCTGCCAACGGCGGCAGATCTCACCACCGATGTTTATGTCAGCTACTGATCTGAGGGAGAGATAAAAATGGCACGCAAGATCAGCATGCGCCAGGCGATCAACGAGGCGCTCGATCAGGAAATGGCCCGCGATCCGAATGTGATCGTGATGGGCGAAGATATTGTCGGCGGCGCTGGCGGCGAAGGCGAGGAAGACGCCTGGGGCGGTGTCCTCGGCGTGACCAAGGGGTTACATGCCAAGCACCGCGGCAAACTGCTCGACACGCCGCTTTCCGAGTCGGCCTATATCGGCGCGGCGATTGGCGCCGCAGCCTGCGGCATGCGCCCAGTGGCGGAACTCATGTTCCTCGACTTCATGGGCGTCTGCTTCGACCAGATTTTCAACCAGGCCGCCAAGTTCAAATACATGTTCGGCGGCAAGGCGGAAACCCCGGTGGTTATCCGCGCCATGGTGGGTGCCGGCTTCCGCGCGGCCGCCCAGCACAGCCAGATGCTCACTCCGTTGTTCGTTCACATCCCCGGCCTCAAGGTGGTGTGCCCCTCCAACGCCTATGACGCAAAGGGCCTGCTGATCCAGTCGATCCGCGACAACGACCCGGTGATCTTCTGCGAGCACAAGAACCTCTACGGCCTCGAGACCGACGTACCGGCTGAATCCTACGCCATCCCCTTCGGCGAGGCCAACGTGGTACGCGACGGCAAGCATGCGACCATCGTCACCTATGGCATGATGGTACACCGGGCCATGGATGCGGCCGCGACGCTGGCCAAGCAGGGGATCGAGTGCGAAGTGATCGATCTGCGCACCCTCTCGCCCATAGACTGGGACACGGTGATCGATTCAGCCGAGCGCACTGGCTACGTGGTATGCGTGGACGAGGCTAACCCCCGCTGCTCGATTGCGGCCGACATCTCCGCCATGCTGAGCCAGGAGTGCTTCAAGGCGCTCAAGGGCCCGATCCAGATGGTGACGCCGCCACATACGCCGGTGCCGTTCTCGCCGGTTCTCGAAGACCTCTACATTCCTTCGGCTGACGCCATCGTGAAAGCGGTGAAGAAGTCGATGGGGAAGTGAGACCTAGACGTTAAGATTGAGGAATGCATTATGACTGATACCCGTATCGTGCCGATCGTCATGCCTAAGTGGGGCCTTTCCATGAAAGAGGGAAAGGTGACCGGCTGGCTTCTGGAAGACGGTTCGAAGATCAATCCCGGGGATGCGATCCTCGAGGTCGAGACCGGCAAGATCGCGGGGGCGGTCGAAGCACATGAGGCCGGCGTGCTGAGGCGGCGCGTCGGCCAGCCTGACACCATCTACCCGGTGAAGACGCTTCTTGGCGTGATCGCCGACCCGGCTGTTCCTGACGCTGAAATCGACGCCTTCGTCGCGGGCTATGTGACGCCCGCGGCCGAAGAGGACGAGGAAGAGCAGGGTCCGAAGTTTGAGTTCGTGGAGACGGCGGCAGGGAAACTTCGTTACGCCAAGCGTGGGTCAGGCGACGAGACCGTTATCCTGATCCACGGCTTCGGTGGCGACCTCGACAATTGGCTGTTCAACATCGATGCACTTGGTGAAGTGGCCACTGTCTATGCGCTGGACTTGCCAGGCCACGGCCAATCCACCAAGTCACTGGCGAAGCCGGGTCTCAAGTCCATGACTGAGGCGCTTGCCTCCTTCATGGACAAGCTGGGCCTCGGCAAAGCCCATCTCGCTGGCCATTCGATGGGCGGCGCCATCGCGATGCAGATGGCGGCGGACCACCCTGAGAAAGTGAAGTCCCTGACGCTGATCTGTTCAGCGGGCCTTGGCCCAGACATCGGCTCCTATGTCGATGAGTATGTTGCAGCGCAGGGCCGCAAGGACTTGAAGCCGGCGCTGGAGCAACTCTTCGCTGACAAGAGCCTTGTCAGCAGGCAGTTGGTTGACGATGTGCTGAAGTACAAGCGGCTCGACGGTGTCGAACCGCTCCTGAAGGAGCTGGCCGCGTCGCTGTTCGCGGGCCGCAAGCAGCAGGATCAGCCGGGCACTAAGCTCGGGGGCAAGCTGCCACCGTCGCTCGTCATCTGGGGCAAGGAAGATCAGATCATCCCTGCTGCTCATGCCGCCAATTTGCCGGGTGCCAAGGTCCACGTCCTCGAGAGCGCCGGACACATGGTGTTTATGGAAAAGGCCAGCGATGTGAATAACCTTATCAAGGCTCACGTCGCTGGCGCGTGACCACATCCATCCAATGCCGCTGACACGGCATAAGAAAGGAGGACCACAGATCACGGAAGCTTGAGACTTTCCGCGAGATACGGAGGCGCTGCAACGCCACCGCATCTCCTGTTTGATCGACACAACAATGAAAATCAATGGGAGAAAACGCTGATGTTTTCGATACCGAAAAATGCTGTTTACCAGCGGATCAACCGCCGCAAATTCCTTGAGCTGGGTGGCGGCGCAGCCTCCGCACTTGGCGTCGGCGGAATGACGCTGGGCCTGAGCTCCACTATCACACGCAACAAGGTGCAGGCGGCGTCATCCGAAGATGCGAAGTGGAAGCAATATGCCGGCTCCAAGCTCGTGTTCATGTCGGAGAATACCCCGCCATCCTTCGCTATCCGCGACAATATTCAGGCTTTCACCGACAAGACCGGCATTGAGGTGACCATCCTCACCGATGACTTGCCGGTGGTTCAGCAAAAAGTCGGCATCGACTTGCGCGGCGGCAAGGCCGACTATGTGTTGAATTATATTCAGGACAAGCCGATCGGCGCCCCCTTTGCTGATTTCTATGCTGATTTGACGCCGATGTTCGGCGACGAGACCCTGCCGCAGGACCCCGAAGGTTATGGTGACGATGCGTGGTTCACCAACTTCCTTTCGGCTTGCGGCCGCTTCTATGACAAGGGCAAGATCGTGGCGCTGCCCTATGACGCCGCCATCGCCTGCACCTTCTACCGTCAGGACTTGTTTGAGGCGAACTCCAAGGACTTTGAAGCCGAGTATGGCTATCGCCTCGAGTTCAACAAGGATTCGACCTGGCAGAACGTCATCGACATGGCGGCCTTCTTCAAGAAGGCTAAGGAGTCTGGCAAGGACGTGCCCTATGGCTATGCCCAGCACCAGGGCTCTTTTGCCTGGACGACACAACTCGACATTCAGCGCTTCCTCTTCGCCAACGGCCGCTGGATGGACTGGAACATCGATGACGTTTACGGCTCCAAGGATCCGGGCAAGACCAACTGGGGCGACGAGCAGTCGATCTTCATGCTCGGCAAGTTCAAGGAGCTGGCGGATGTCTGCCACCCCGACAATCTTGCCAACGGCACGCTGGAACTGAACACTGTCTATCAGTCCGGCAACATCGCGATGCAAACGCAGTATCATGAGTTTGCCGCGTCGATCGAGGACGAGTCGAAGTCACGCGCCGCCGGCGGCAGGACCGCCTATGCGCCCTGCCCGAAGGGAGATCCCAAGTGGATCAAGAACGGCGGGCAGGCTGTCAACGGCACGAACTGCGGTATTGGCGGCATCGGCATCAATGGCAATGCCTCCGATGACCTCAAGCGTGCGGCTTACATCTTCGCGATCTGGTCCGTGTCGAAGGACAACCAGTTCAACGTGCTCAAGGGTCTTGGCGGAACGCCGACACGCAAGTCCGTTCTCGAGATCGAGGAGGTCAAGAAGGCCGAACAGCGCCCGACGACCATGCCGAACGCGCTGACGTTCGATGTCGTCTATAACTACGGCATCAAGGATCCGAACTTTGTTCTCGGGCCCAAGATCCCCAATGCCAATGAGTATCACTCGATCCTCGCTGGCGAAGTGCAGAAGTGCCTGTCGAACGAGCAGAGCCCGGAAGAGGCTGCCAAGTCGATCCAGACACAGCTCGATGAGCTGAACGGCGCAGGCTGATCGCCTTTTACCCGTGTAGCCGGCGGCCGGTTCAGGCCGCCGGCGCCCCTCCCTGTAACCATCGAGCGAGCCGATGACTGACGCCACCATGCCTCATGCTGCGGGTACGCCTGCGAGAAGTTCTAGCAACCTGGATCTTTTCCGTGTCCGCCAGATTCCCGATAGTGTCGAGTCTCGTCCGGCTATCACGCTGGGCGCGGATCTGCCATCCGTCAATCCGCCTGCATCCAAGGCCTATTACTTCTGGCTTATGGCGCCGGCAATCCTCGTGCTGGCGTTCATCTCGATCTATCCATTCTTCTGGATGATCTACATGAGCTTGCACGACGTGGATATCGGCCACATCGAGTGGAACAACTTCGCCAACTTTACCAAGCTGGCCTCTGACAGCCGCTTTCTGATGGGCTGGGTGTTGCTGATCCAGTACAGTGCCATGTGCCTGTTCCTGCAGATCGTCATCGGCGTTTTCCTGGCACTGGCGCTCAATGGCTCACGCTACGAGAAGGTGCTCGTCACCACACTGCTGATGCCGATGATGATGGCGCCGCTGGTGGCCGGCATGGTGTGGTACTTCCTCTATAATGGTACTTTCGGTTGGTATCATTGGCTCCTGCAGAGCCTTGGCATCCTCGGTCCCAAGTCCATTCTTGCGAGCGCCAGCACCGCGATGATCGGGCTTGTTCTCGTCGATGTCTGGCAATGGACGCCACTTATCACACTTATCACACTGGCTGGCCTGAAGCGCGTGCCGCAGGACCAGCTCGAGGCCAACATGGTGGATGGTGCTTCGCCCTTCCGCAATTTCGTCTCGGTCACGCTGCCCAATCTTTACCCTGTGCTGCTTATCGCAATCATGCTCCGCTTCATGGATAACTTCCGCTTCATCGACTCGGTGCTGGTGCTCACCGGCGGTGGCCCTGGCAACGCCACGAAGATCCTGCCTGTCTATCTCTTCGAGGTGTCATTCAAGTTCTTCAAGCTGGGGCGCGGTGCCGCGATTGCGCTCATTCTTCTCATCGTCACCATCATTCTCGGAATGATTCTGGTCCGCGTCTTCGACCGCCAGCAGCCCAGAAAGGGGTAATCATGGCCTCCCGTGAAGTCATTCAGTACGAAACGCCGGCGTCGAGGGCATTCAGGTGGTTCTCTGTCCTGTTCCTTGCCTTTTACGTTGTGTGGACGGTACTGCCGCTGTTCATCATGTTCATGTCGTCCTTCAAGGACCTGCTGGAAGCCTTCAAGCTTCCGGCGGTAGGTGATTGGGCAGGAGTCACCGTGTTCTTTGAGTTCACGCCGACGACGAAGCATTATTATGAGCTCTTCGCCAACCTCGGGTTCTCAACTTACCTGTTCAACTCGCTGGTCGCCGCTGGTGGTTCTGCCGTGGTGTCGGTCATCCTCGGGTCGATGTGCGCCTATTCCCTGTCGCGCATCGACTTCAAGGGCAAGAATGATCTCTTCTTCTGGATCATTTCGACTCGCATGGCGCCCGTCGTCGCCGTGATGGTGCCGCTTTACTGGATCTTCCGCCAGCTTGAATTGGTCGGAACCCTGCCAGGCCTGATCCTTGCCTATACCACATTTAACCTTCCCTTCGCGATCTGGATCCTCAAGGGCTTCTTTGACAACGTGCCTTACGCCATCGAGGAGGCGCAAATGGTGGATGGCGCCACCAGGCTTCAGGCGTTGCGCGCCATTCTGCCGCTGGTGGCGCCGGGCATCGGGGCCTTTGTGGTGCTCTGCATCCTCTTCGCGTGGAATGACTATTTGTTCGCGGCCATCATTGGCTCCGGCGGCGCCAAGACGCTTCCGGCGGCGACGCGCGAATTGGTGCAGCCGCAGAACATCCAGTGGGGCCAGATCATGGCCGCAGGTGTCGTGACGACATTGCCCATGATGTTCTTGGGGCTGGTCATCCGGAAATATCTCGTCACCGGCCTCACCATGGGCGCGGTCAAGGAATAGCAGGAGCTTCAAATGGCAAAAGTATCTTTCAGGAACGTGTGGAAGAAGTACGGTGACACGCCCGCCGTCAAGGACCTCAACATCGAGTGTCCGGACGGTTCCTTCCTGTCGATTCTTGGCCCTTCCGGCTGTGGCAAGTCATCCACCATGCGCATGGTCGCCGGCCTTGAGCACATCTCATCCGGGCAAATCCTGTTCGACGAGAAGCCCATCAATGATCTCGCGCCGAAGGACCGCGACGTGGCCATGGTGTTCGAGAACTACGCGCTTTATCCGCACAAGACGGTTTACGAGAATATGGCCAATCCGCTGAAGCTGCGGGGCCAGGACAGCGCCAAGATCAAGGAGCGCGTGATTGCCGCGGCGAAGCTGCTCGAAATCGCTCACCTGCTGGAACGGCGCCCGCAAGAGCTCTCCGGCGGCCAGAAGCAGCGCGTTGCCATCGGCCGCGCCATCGTGCGGGAGCCGAATTTGTTCCTGTTCGACGAGCCCATCGCGCATCTTGACGCAAAGCTCCGCGCCCATATGCGTGGTGAGATCAAGCATCTTCAGCGTACGCTTGGCACCACGATGATCTATGTGACCCATGATCAGCTCGAAGCGATGTCAATGGCCGACGCCATCGCCGTCATGTACGAGGGAGAGTTGCAGCAACTCGGCACTCCGCGCGAGGTTTATAACCACCCGGTCAATGCGTGGGTCGCTGGCTTCGTCGGCGAGCCAGCGATGAACTTTGTCGATGTCAGTATTGAGGATCGTAATGGCCTCACGCATTTTGTGCACAACAACTTTGCTATTCCTGTGACTGCGGAACAGCAGCGCCTCATCGCCACCGGCGCGAAGTCCGGCAAGCTGCGCATGGGCGTGCGCCCCGACGCCATGTCGATCTCGATGACCAAGCCAGCGGGCCCGCACATCACCGGCAAGATCTTCGTGAATGAACTGCTGGGTGGCGACATGATCGTGGACGTTGATCTTGACGATTGCCGCATTCGGGTGAAGACTTCTACCGAGTTTGATGGGGTCGAGGGCCAGCCCTGCTACATGACCATCAACACATCCAAATGGCACGCCTTCTCGAAAGAGAACGGCATGGCCCTGTTTTAGAACTGGAGGCGGTAATGGCGGATGCGAAGGAACAACTTGAGGCTGTCAACGCCAGGCTGATGGGTCTGTTCAAGGCCGAAAAGCAGACGATGATGGCTTTCAACGGCCTCACAGTTGCCGCGACGCGGGCCGGCAAGATATCGCCCGCCATCAAGGAACTGACCGCAGTGGCCATCGCCGTCGCCAAGGGTTGCGAAGACTGTATTGTCTATCATGCGGCGGCCGCCAAGAAGCACGGTGCCTTGCGGGAGGAACTTGCGGAAATGCTCGCTGTCTCGGTTGAGATGGCTGGTGGCCCCGGCGCCGTTTATGCTGCGAAGGCGATCGAGATATTCGATCAACTTCCCTGAATCTGTGCTGTTCTCCGCAGCTTCGTTGGCGTTGTCTGAATGGTGATGGTGGTGAGCGGTCCCGCTTGATAGGGGAGCTTTTCGCATTCTTTGGGGATTAGGGTTGTAATTCCTCTCGTAGGGGCCTATGTAGGGGCTATCGGATTTTTGGCCTGATGGCTAAGTCTCGTGCCCTTTGTGTGCGCGAGCTCATTCATTCTTCTCCAGAACATCGGTGATAATGCGCTGCCTGAAGGGCAGGCGTTGGTCGTGCGTTTGATTATCAAAAGGATTCGTTATGCAAACTGGTACTGTAAAGTGGTTCAATTCCCAGAAGGGATTTGGCTTCATCGAGCAGAGCTCTGGCGGCCCCGATGTGTTCGTGCACATCAGCGCTGTTGAGCGGGCGGGCTGGACCGGCCTGAACGAAGGACAGAAGCTGTCCTACGAGATCGTGACCGACCGCCGGAATGGCAAGTCGTCGGCTGATCGTCTTCAGTCTGCTTGAAGATCATTTCAGCTGCCCCGCCTGCGAGCCACGGATGTACTGGTGGTAGGCGGCGCGGCAAAAGAGGCGTCGGTGCTCCGCACCGGCGCTACTTATTTTAGTGGCATGACTTTGAGGAGGTCGAGGTGACGCTTTCCGCGAACATCTACGTGTACCGGTCAACGAAAACCGAGGGCCTTTTCTGCTTTTCGACAGGTCAGAAGCCCACGGGTTTACCCGTAAGCCTCGCGCCTTGGCAGCGTTTTGGGGTGGTCAGGCCGGAGGAGAAACTTCCTCACGGCCTTCAACGGGAAGCGATCGAGCCCGGCATGCTTAAAAATGGCTACCAACTTTTCCGCCGCAAGGCGAAGCCATTCAGTTGATCAGGAGAATGAGCGATTGAAGATCTTTGTCCGCGACAACAACATCGACCAGGCCTTGCGCTTCCTGAAGAAGAAGATGCAGCGCGAGGGATTGTTCCGTGAAATGAAGGCCAACACGGCCTATGAAAAGCCGTCGGAGCGGCGGATCCGCGAGCAGGCCGAGGCCGTTCGCAGGGCGCGCAAACTGGCGCGCAAGCAGGCGCAGCGCGAAGGCCTCTTGCCGATGCCGAAGGCCAAGCCCAAGCCGACGCGCCCCTCCAATCCATTCGCCAGGCTTGACGCGCCGAAGCCAGTTGAGAAGTAAGCAGTATTGGAGCCCATCAGCGCGATGGAGTGCTCATCGGCCGGCAGGGGCCCTTGACGGGTGATGCGTTGCGTGTGCCTTTCTGCGAGATCACTGATATTGCATGAAAATCTGAACATTCCCGAGGGGATGTCCTCGAACGGGCCTTCCCGGCGAACTTAGAGGCGCGGCGCATCCAAAAGTTGTGTTTTATTTTGGTTGATGTATCCAGACATATCGCGCAAGAGTGATTTAGCTGGGTTCCCGGGAAGTTGGTGATGTGGACGTTGCGTAGGATTCCTTGGGCGGTCTTGGCCGTTGCGGTGAGCGTGTCGCCGTCCCTGGCGGAAGTCTCCCCCGGCAAGTCCGATCTCGCAAAGGGGCACGTCAAAGAATATGCGGCTGCAGCCGCCATCACCCCAATTGATTCCACCCTTTTGAACGCAGAATTTGCGGACATCATACAGTCATATGAGATCGTGCCCGCGGCTGACATTGCCGGCGGCAGGGTGACGGGTGCCCCTGACTGGTCTTACACGCCTGAGGACTTCTACCAGAATGTGATCCAGATACCTTGGGAGACGGCTGCCATTGTCGGTGGAACACTGGCGTTAGGCTTTTTCGACTGGGACTGGGGGAACGCGAGCTTTCATTTCGTTGATGAAGGCTTCTTCGGTGAGGACACCAACAATGGCGGCATGGACAAGCTGGGCCACACTTTTGGAACCATGCTCCTCGCCGATTTCTTCGCAGCCAGTCTTGAGCGGCGCCACGTCGACCAGCGTTCAGCAGCACTGACCGGAGCGATCATGGGCTGGGGCGTCATGGCCATGGTTGAAACCTTTGACGGTTTTTCCAAGGACTATGGGTTCTCAGCGCAGGACATTGTGGCAAACACGGTGGGCGCGTCGTTCTCCTTTCTGCGCAATACCGTCCCGGGCATGAAGGAGAAGCTGGATTTTCGGCTTGAATATGTGCCCTCAGGCTATGACGAGGGCTTCAAGCCACACTCGGATTATGCGGGTCAGAAGTATATTCTGGCGCTGAAGCTTGCCGGTTTCGAGGAGTTTGAGGAAACGCCCCTCCGGTTTTTTGAGTTGGACGTGGGATATTTCACGGAAGGCTTCAAGCAAAACGAAGCGATTGATCGGGGTATCTCGCCGACCCGCCATCTGTTCGCTGCCGTCGGCATCAATGTCGAGCAGGTCCTGTTCGGATATCAGGAAGACGGCGAATCCTTCGCCGAACGGGCAGCGCGCGCAACGCTTCAGCGAGTACAGATCCCCTATACCTATCTCACTTACGACCGGGATGCTTACAATTACTGATGCTGAGTTCTTGCCTTAATCTACGATAGCAGTTTGTTCTGTTGGGCTTTTGGTCGTTCGCGTTGGACTAACAGCTTGACGCCCTGTGCAGCCTGGAGGGCAGTCTGGAACATGATGGCGTCGTCATTTGACTTCCATGATGCAGCCACATAAACAAAATGGCTGCTGTTTTCATGATATCCGACTGGGAGGTTTTCCATGTGCCTTGGCTGTGTCAATCCAATGCTGGCTCATCCTTCGCTCTATGACCAGCCGTCAGGACTGGCGTCCATCTCCAGCTTCACGCCGTCGCGCCGGGGTTTCATGGCGATATCGGCCGCCGCGGCGATAGGCGCGAGCCTGCCGGGGGCTGGCGGGCGCCCGGTCTTTGCCGCAACATCCGCGTCAGATAAGATCGACCGTATCTTCAAGGGTGGCACCATCCTGCCAATCGGCGGCTCTGCAACGGCGGAGGCAATGGCCATCAGTGCGGGCAAGATCGTCAAGATTGGCGCTGCGGCTGACGTCATGGCGCTGGCGGGCGCGGATACCGAGATCGTCGATCTTGCGGGCCGCACCATGCTGCCGGGCCTGATCGATCCGCATCACCACACTGTGCTTGCCTCGCTTTACTTTGAGCTGCTGACAGATGTCGGTTATCAGAAGAACCGCACGCGTGCGGCGCTCATCGACAATCTGCGCCAGCTTGCCTCCCGCACACCTCCGGGGCAGTGGGTCTCGGCCTCTAATTTCGACAACCTCCTGCAGGGCGGCGATCTGTCGCTCACCGAACTTGACAGTGTCTCGACCGAACACCCGATCTTTGTGTGGTATACGAATGGTCATGACGCCTGCGTGAACAGCATGGCGATGAAGGTGGCGGCGATTCCTGAGGATATCGGCACATTGCCGGGTGGCGGGCATTTCGGCCGCGGCCCTGACGGCAAGCTGAATGGCCTGGTCTATGAAGAAAGCGCGATGCTGATCTTTGCGAAGCTCGCCCTGCCAAAGATTACGCCGCAACTCGCCTACAAGGCGGTGAGCCAGTACATCCAGTCCGCAGCAGCGGTCGGAAACACGCTGTTGCATGAGCCGGGCACCTTGCGCTCCGAATGGATCGAGCCCTTCACCAAGCTGTCTCTCCATGCGCCGCTGCGCACCAGCGCCAGCCTGATGTATGAAGACATGAAGGGTTTCGATCCCTACCGCTCCCTTGGCCTTGGTGCCCGCGCAACACAGCTGCCGGATTCCCTGTTTACCCTCTATGGCGTGAAGATCGTCGGTGATGGCTCGAACCAGACACTGACCGGTGCGCAAACACAGCCCTATCTCGGTACCGACGTCAGGGGATCGCCCAACTTCCCGCTGGACAAGATGAAGCCCATGGTAGCGGATGTGAAGGCAGCGGGCCTGCCAGTGCTGATCCATTGCAATGGCGATGAGACCATCGACGTGGCGCTCGACGCCGTCGAGGCGGCTTATGGCAGCTCCACTGAGTTCGGCATCAACCGCATCGAGCATTCGACTATGGCGCGGCCTGATCAGCTGACCCGCATGAAGGCGTTGAATGTGGAGCCGAGCTTCCTGATGAACCATGTGGGCCTTTATGGCGCGGCCTACCGCGACCAGATTTTCGGGCCCGAGCGGGCCGCCTTCATGGACCCGGCAGGCGCCTGCGTGAAGGAAGACATTCGCTTCACGCTGCACACCGACTCGCCATGCTCGCCCATTGGGCCGTTGCGCCTGGTGCAGACGGCCGTCACCCGCCGCTGCGATTTCGACAACTCCATCATCGGGCCAGATCAGGCAATCACGGTTCAGCGCGCGCTGGAGGCCATCACCATAGACTCCGCGCGTCAGCTTGGCATGGCGGACCGCCTTGGCACGCTGGAGGTCGGCAAAGAAGCCGACATGACCATTCTGGAAGAGAATCCTCTTACGGTTGATCCGGACAAGATTGCCGCCATCAAGATCAGCGAGACCTGGGTTCAGGGCCAGAAGAAGTTCGGCTGACGCAAGAGGCAGGTACAACGCGCCGGCCGAAGGCCCGTGATGGCCTCAAGCCTTGGCCGGCGCGCGCAACCGCATCGAGGGCGCGAACCCGAAACGCTGGCGGTAAGCGTGCCGGAACGCCACGGGAGACTGGAAGCCGCAGGCAACTGCGATTTCAGTAATTGACATGTTGGTTTCTGTCATCAGGCTGTGGGCATGTTCGAGACGGATATCCCGCAGCTTCTTCGCAGGTGATGTGCCCAGCCGGTTCTCGAACAACCGCTCCATCTGGCGGCGTGACAGGCCGTTGCTTTCCGCAAGTTTCTCGATGTCGACGTCGCCTGCGAAGCCGGACCGCATGTCCTGCAGAATCTTGACGAGCGTCGGGTGGCGCAGGCCGATTTCCGCCGCGATCGACATGCGCTGAGTGTTGCTGCCCCCGCGCGGCTGGCCGTGCAGGCACATCTCTGCCACCTTGGTTGCAAGCCCTACGCCATGGTGTTCCTCGATTAGCGACACGACGAGGTCCACCCCGGCGTCGCCACCGCCGCAGGTGATGATGTTGCCATCCCGACAATAGAGCTGGTTGCTGATGGGAAGCCCGGGGAAGATTTCCTCGAAGGCGGGCTGGTTCTCCCAATGCAGCGTGAAGCGCCGCTCCTCAAGAAGACCGGCGCGCGCCAGCGTGAAAGCGCCAGTGCACAATCCGCCGACTGTACGGCCATGCCGCGCCTGATCGCGGATCCACGAGGTTGTTTTTGCAGATGCTGCCAGATAACCATCGACCCCTGAGCAGACGAACACCGTGTCCTCGCGCTTCGTCTCCCGCAACTCTCCATCTACCACGATCGACACGCCATTCGAACAGCGCACCGGCTTGCCGTCTTCTGAGAGCAGAAACCAGCGATAGAGACATTGCCCTGTCAGTTGGTTGGCGATGCGCAGAGGCTCCACCGCTGCTGAGAAGGCGAGCATCGTCATCTTCGGCAGCATCATGAAATAGAAATCACGCCGGGGGCCTGGGTGTTCCAGTTCGAAGAAAGCCGCGCCCTTGCTGACGAAACGCTCATGGTCCTCATGGGACACGAGCCAATTGTCGTCAGGCTGTCCGCGCCGCTCCATGTCACAAGCCCTTCAGGTTGAAGACAGGAACTATAATTAAGCAGGTGGCAATCTGCAAACTGAACTTGCCATGGCTGTTCTTGCTTAGAAAGTGCGCAAGCCGTTGACCGCGAGCCGCACGCCATAAAGCGAGGTGGTGGCGCAGATATAAAGATAGTTCCGCTTGGGGCCGCCGAAGCAGACGTTGGCAACGGGTTCCGAGATGAGGATCTTGCCGATCAGCGTGCTATCGGGTTCATAGCAATGCACGCCATCGCCAGCACTCGTCCAGATGCGGCCCTGTTCATCGAGGCGGAAGCCATCGAAGAAGCCGGCGGTGGATTCGGCGAAGATGCCGAGGTCTGTGAGCTTTCCGCCCGTGCCCACCGCCAACTTGCGTATGTGGCGGGGCCCATCCTTTACATGGCTGCCGCCGGTGTCGGCGATGTAGAGCAGGCTTTCATCAGCGGAGAAGGCAAGGCCATTGGGTTGGATGAAGTCATGGGCTGCAACCCTGATTTCACCGCTCTCCGCATCGATGCGGTAGACGTAGTTTCCCGCTTGTTCGCGTTCGCCCTTGTTGCCCTCGTAA
Organism: Hyphomicrobiales bacterium; assembly: GCA_040383265.1. Taxonomy (GTDB): domain Bacteria; phylum Pseudomonadota; class Alphaproteobacteria; order Rhizobiales; family Aestuariivirgaceae; genus Aestuariivirga. The sequence goes on along the minus strand of JBEIDW010000018.1, from coordinate 12,875 downwards.
TCGGAGTCGATGCCGTAGGTAGGATCAGTGAACCAGATGTTGCCGTTGCGATCCACCACCAGGTCATTGGGGCTGTTGAGCCTCCGGCCCACATGGCGGTCGGCCAGCACGGTGATGCTGCCGTCGATCTCAGTGCGGGTCACGCGGCGGTTGCCGTGCTCGCAACTGACGAGGCGTCCCTCGCGGTCCACGGTGTGACCGTTCGTGAAACCTGCAGGCTGGCGGAATACGCTGACCGTTCCGTTGCACTCATCGTAGCGCAGCATCCGGTCATTGGGGATATCGGACCAGACCAGATAGCGGCCAGCGGGAAAATAAGCCGGCCCTTCGGCCCAGCGGCATCCAGTGTACAGCATGTCCAGCTTGGCCGTTCCGATGATCAGGCGTTCGAAGCGCTCATCCAGCACTTCGAAGCAGCCAATACGTTCACCCGCCATGCGACCCTCCCTCCGAAAAATGGCAGGTTCGCGGGTTTCGGAGGCGCCTTCAAGTCTCTTGCATATCAGAGAACAAAGCGCGCTAGCCCGGTATAGTAAGGAAGATGATGTGCCAGATAGTCGGCATAGCGTGGTTGTGCCGCTGCAAGGTGCCGAAATTCTGCTTCCGCCCGCGCAACCTGGTCTGTCGTGATGGGGCGGATCGTGCTGCTGGAAATCACATCCTGGTGCCAGCCTTGAACCTGCTGCCAATCCTCTGGCGCAGGGTCTTGCCAGTGGAGCGCCTCCGGCTTGTTCGGAAGGCCGACCGCGCGCCAGTATTTGCGCATCTGCCCTGCGGGGTCAGCCTGAACCTGTTCGCTTTTCATCACCACGGGCGCCAGGCCAAGTTGCTTCATCACGGCCTCCGCATGCAGCCACTGCGCTTCAATCCCGATTTCTTCGCGCAGCATGTCTGGGTCGAGCTTGGCGTAAGAGACGATCGAGGCCTTGGGGTCACGGATGAGGAAGCTGTGCGTGATACGCCGGAAAAAGGCATTATCCCTAGCGATGTGCGGCATCACGTAATAGCTCATGTCCTTGAAGAAGACGGGCCCCCTGTCCGCCTTCTCCAGAATCATGGCGCGGATCTCGGCGTAACTCTTCGGGTGTTCCTCCATCGCCTCAAAATGCGGCATCTGCCGTGTTGAGCGATTGATGTAATAGTCATACATGAATGGCTCGTGCAGGCATTGCATGTCGCCGCGGGCCCGCATAATCCGCTCGAAGGCGGTGGACATCGAGCGCGGATGCGACCACAGCGCGACGATGGGAAAGCTCATGCCGTGGCCTCGGTGAAGGCGCGGTCGAGACCGTCGGCCACCTGATCGACATCGCTGAGGGAGATACACATGGGCGGAACCATGCGCAGCACCGAGCGGTGCGGCCCGGACTTGGAGAGGATCAAGCCCTGTTCGCGGCATTTCTCGAACACGGCAGCGGTGATGGCGGCATCCGGCTCCTTCGTCTTGCGGTCTTTCACCATCTCAATGGCGAGCATGAGGCCACGCCCACGTACATCGCCAATCGCCGGGTGGCGCTGCTGCAATGCCTTCAGGCGTTCCAGCAATGCGCCACCCACCTTGCGGGCGTTCGCCTGTGTCTTCTCCTCGCGGATGACCTGAAGCACGGCGCGGCCCGCCGCACAGCTGGTTGGATTGGCGCCATAGGTGTGGAACATGAACTTTTCCGCCATCACGTCGCCAATGGCCTTCTTCGCCACCACAGCACCCAGAGGGAAGCCATTGCCGATGCCCTTGGCCATCACCACGATGTCAGGCACCACGCCATCGGCCTCGAAGCCCCACATGTTGTCACCCGTGCGGCCAAAACCTGACTGCACTTCATCGGCCACATAGAGCCCGCCCGCCGCGCGTACGCGTTCGGCAGCGCCCGACATATAGCCCTTGGGCATTTCCACGATGCCGCCATAGCCCTGCACGCTTTCAACAAAGATGCCGGCCACCTTGCCCGTGGTTGCGGTGGCGATGGTGCGGTCGATCTCATCGAGATAGGGCTCGGTGACTGCGCCAAAGACGCCACGATATTGGTTGGGTTCGGGCACGAAGGCCACATTGCCCGGCATGCCGGGGTGGCGGAAACCGGCAATGCCGGTCAGTGACTGCGCAGCCGAGGTTGGCCCGTGATAAGCGGAACGCAGCGCAAGGAGGTCGAGATTGCCGGTAAACGTGCGGGCCATCACCATGGCGAGGTCGATCGCCTCTGAGCCGGAGTTGGTGAAGTGCACCACCCACTCATGGCCCTTCGGCATGGTGGCAGCCAGTTCCTCGGCGAAATGCGCCGGAACCGGATGGTAGAACATGGTGGTGCAGTGGGTCAGCTCCTGCGCCTGATCCATCGCGGCCTTGACCACGGTCGGATGTGAGTGGCCTACCGAGATGCAGACATTCATGCCGAGAAGGTCGGTGTATTTCTTGCCCTCCACATCCCATAGATATTGCATCGAGCCTCTCCGGAAGACGAGCGGGTCTTTGAAGGGCACGAATTTGCGCTGCGAGGCTGCGTAAAATTGGTTGCGGCGGGCGGCGGTCGCCTCGGTTGACCATTCGATGTCGAGTGCGTCCTTCATGGATGTCCTCCGTATACTGGCTCAAGCCTTGAGCCGGGTGTTCTGTGGGTCATAAGGCGGCGAAGCAAGGATTTGAGCAGGGCGCTCACGCCCCAGCAACTTGACGCTCAATCCCTCGCGGATATCGGGTTCGCGCAGGAAGGCAAGGGCGAGGGATTTCCTCACGCGGTGGCCGTAAGCCCCCGATGTGACGACGCCAACAGGGCGGCCTTCGGCAAATACCGTGTGGGAGTAGAAGGGTTCCACGGCACCCGCGGTGTCGATTGCGAGCAGCACCATGTCCCAGTTGGGCGAACGCTCCAACATCGCGTCGCGTCCCATGAAGCTGCGGCCTTCAGGTTTCACGAGGAACCCCAGGCCGGTTTCAAGGGGCGTGCGTTCTGTGGTGAGATCGCTGCCCCAGCCGCGATAACCCTTTTCCAGCCGCATGGAATTGGCGGCATAAGCGCCATAGTAACCAATGCCGAAGGTCTTGCCGGCCTCTTCCAGCACAAGGAACAGCTTTGCGGCCTGGGCCCGCTCCACATGCAGTTCGAAGCCGCGTTCCCCAACATAGGAAACCCGCAGCGCTTGGGCTCGAACGCCAGCGACTGTGATCTCCCGCGCCGACAGCCAGGGGAAGCCATGGCCCAGGTCCGCATCTGTCAGCTTCTTCAGCACATCGGGTGATCTTGGTCCCATCAGGCCGATGACCGCCAGATCATCCGTGCGGTTGCGGATCACCACATCGAAACCCTCCGCACGGGCGTTCAGGAGGTCGAGGTCCATCACTGTGGCTGGCCACCCATGCCTTGCGATACGGCTTTCCTATGTCGGCGAACTTGGCTGGGAACTGATGATCCCCAATCACGCAGCGCCCGCGATATTCGAAGCTCTCATCGCTGCCGGCGCCAAGCCCATGGGACACTATGCGCTCAATGCTTCCCGCCCTTGCCACCGCCGGGATCAAGACGGTCATCAATGGTCCCATCACCTTTACACCCGATGCCAACCCGCTGATCGGCCCCGCCTTTGGTGCTCCCAATGCGTGGCTCCTCACCGGTTCCTCCATGGGTGTCATGGAAGGCGGTGGTTCAGGCAAGTTCCTAGCGCATTGGATGACGCATGGCGCGCCGCCGATGGATGCATTGGCGGTCGACAGCCGCCGCTTCGGCCCCTGGGCCAACAGGGACTATCGCGTCACCAAGGCCATCGAGTGCTTTGGCCTGCAGTTCGGTGTTCACTTCCCCTTCGAGGAGCGCCCTGCTGGCCGCATGATCCGGATTTCTCCGCTGCATGGGTTGATGCGCGAGCGCGGCGCAGTGATGGGTGCGGCCCACGGCGCGGAGCGGCCCAACTGGTTTTCGACCAATCCTCATGATGAAAACCGCGACAGCTTCCGGCGCACCAACTGGTTTGACGCGGTGGCGCGCGAAGTGGATGCGGTGACAAACCGCGTGGCGCTGGCCGATCTCTCGGTCTTCTCCAAGTTCGATGTGACGGGGCCTGACACGCTCCGCTTCCTCGATGCGCTAGGCGCCAATAGCCCGCCGAAGCCCGGGCGCATCGGCTTGACGCACGCCCTGACACCTGCGGGCGGCGTTGCCTCCGAATTCACCGTTACTGTATTCGCACCGGACCGCGCCTATCTCAACTCCGCTGCAGCAGCCGAGGAGACCTGCCGCGCCGTGCTGAAGGCGAACGCCTGCCAGTTGTCGGGCGAAAGATGTGACAGGATGCGGCGCGAGGCGTTGCCCATCACGCCGATGACGCAGACGTCTTCCGACCGGTCATCGAGGCTAACCTCAAGGCCCCTCGCGGCGCGGCGAAGGAAGGCGATGTCCCGCCACCGCGTGGCAGCGCCTGAGACAACCCGGAACTGGTCATCCGCAATCCGGGTCACCGTCACATCCGCTTCGATACCGCCCCGGTCATTCAGCAGCAGAGTGTAGGCGGCGCGGCCTACGGCCACATCCATTTGTGCTGAGGCGAGATGGTTGAGAAGCCTGAGCGCATCCGTGCCTGAGACATCGATCTTGGTGAAGGGAGAAAGATCGAGCAGCACCGCGCCGTGCCCCATCTCCGCCACCTCACGCGCGGCAATGGGAAGCCATGGCTGGTCGCCGCTCACGGCATAGGGCAAGTCTCGTTCAGCCGTGTTCTTCGCATACCAAAGCCCGCGCTCCCAGCCAACGGTGAGGCCGAATACTGCGCCGTGTGCAGCCCAGTTTTCATGCAAGGGCGACCTGCGCAAACCGCGGCCCGCCTTTGGTTGCTTGAAAGGCCAATGCACGGCGAACAGGTCGGATACCGCTTCCTGCATGCGGTCCTTCATGTGGGCGTCTGTCGCCGTGGCAGGATCAGCCCGGGAAACATCCACACCCCACAAGTCACGCGGTTCTTCACCACTGACGATCCAGTCGGCCAGAACGTCACCGATCCCCGCCGAACTCATGATGCCGACGGAATTCATGCCTGCCGCCACGAACAAGCCGTCCACCTCCGGCGTCTGCCCGATCAGGGGCCGCGTATCGGCGGTGAAGCTTTCAGGCCCGTTCATGAAGCGCTGGATGCCGGTGTGCTCAAGTGCAGGGATGAGCGCCAGTGCTGCTGACATGAAGGGGCCGAACTGCTCCCAGTCCTCTGGCAGTTCAAGGAAGGCGCGGTCACCTTCCGGTCCATAAGCGTTCCACACCTTTGCATTGGGCTCGAATCCGCCGATGACGAGGCGACCCGCATCGCCCTTCACATAGATGCCGGTGTCGAGATCGCGCACCACGGGGAACGGATTGGCGAGGCCGGGGATCAGCTCCGTCACAATGTACATGTGCTCGACGGCCTGCAGCGGCAGGGCCACGCCAATGTCATCCGCCAGCTTCCTGGACCATGCCCCGGCGCAGAGCACCACCTGTTCCGCCAGACGTCTTGTGCCATCGGAGAGTTCGACCCCTGTCACGCGGCTCTTATCGGTCAGAATGCGGGAAACGCTCGTGCCTTCCTGAATGGTCACGCCATGGTTCTTTGCGGCGCGCGCATAAGCCATGCAGAGATCAACCGGATTGACGTTGGCATCCTCCGGCACCATCAGCGCGCCAACATGATCTTTCAAGTCAAGCTGAGGCACTGCAACCTCGTCAGGCATCACGATGGCGGGCGTCAGTCTCATGTGGCGGCCCACGGCGCAGATCCGCCTCAGCTCATCCATGCGTTCCGGCACGCGCGCCAGCCAGTAACCGCCGGTGCGCCGGTAGCCCGTACTCATGCCGGTTTCCTCTTCCAATTGTGGAAAGAGTGTCAGTGCATGGGAGGCGAGCCGCGTCATGCTGGCGGTCGCCCGCAATGGCCCCACGATGCCCGCCGCATGCCAGCTGGTGCCGGATGTCAGCTGGTTCCGCTCCAGCAGTGTCACGTTCTTCACGCCACGCTTGCCGAGATGATAGGCCACGCTCAGGCCAACGGCCCCACCGCCGATGATGAGGACGTCCGGCATCAGAAGTAATTCACGTCTGGCATGGAGGCTTTCACTCTCGCGATATAGGCTTTGAGCGCCTCATCAATGGCCGGATCGAGGCCTGGGTCTTCATAGTTGTCGAGCTGCTTTTTCCACAAGGCATTGGCGCGCTGTGCCGCATCCTTGCTGCCTTCCGCCTGCCATTGCTCGAAGGAGTTGTTGTCAGGCGTCAGCGGCCGGAACAGGGCGGACATGAAGTTGAGCCGCGTATGATCGCTGCCAAGGAAATGCTGCCCTGGCCCCGTCTCGGCAATGGCTGCCATGGCCTGCGCATTCTCGGAAAGGTCAATGCCATCGAAGAAGCGCGCCGCCTTGCCGCAGAGGTCGGCATCGATCATCGTCTTCTCAAAGGAGGTGACGAGACCTCCTTCCAGCCAGCCTGTGGCGTGGTTGATGAGATTGGCGCCCGCGAACATCGACATGAGCAAGCCCCAAGTCGCCTCCTGCTGGCTTTGCGCATCGGGGAGCTTCGAAGCCGAGAGTGTTCCCACCGTGTGGAATGGAACGCCCAGCCGCCTTGCCAGTTGTCCCGCCGCCAGCACCATCAGACCGGCTTCCGGCGTGCCGAAAGTGGGGGCACCCGACTGCATCGACATGGTGGTGGCGAAGCTGCCCATCAGGCAGGGCGCGCCGGGGGTGATGAGTTGCACGAGGGCGAGGCAGGCGGTCGCTTCGGCCAGCACCTGTGCCAGCGTGCCGGCGATTGTCGTGGGGCTCATCGCGCCCGTTAGAACCCAGGGCGTGCAGGCCACCGGCTGATTTGCCCGTGCATAGGTCTTGAGCGCGCCTGACATGTTCGCATCCAGCAGAAGTGGTGCATTGGTGTTGGACACGCAATAGAGAACCGGGTTCTGGGCTACGTAGTCCGCCCCGAACAGGATGCGCGCCATGTCGATGGCGTGGCCTGCACGTTCTGCCCCGATGAAGGCGCCCATGAAAGCACGGTCCGACCAGCGGATATGGGCATAGAGCATGTCCAGGTGGCGCTTGTTGGCGGGCAGGTCCACCGGCTCGCACACCACGCCACCCGAATGGTGCAGCCACGGAATGGTGTGGTGCAGTCTTACGAGGTCGATGAAGTCGGTGTAAGATGCATAGCGGCGCCCACGATCGAGGTCATGCACGAAGGGTGGCCCCCAGGAGGGGCAAAGAACGGTTGCATTGTCGCCAAGCTTTACGCTGTTCTTCGGGTTCCGCGCATGCTGCGTGAATTCGCGCGGCGCTGTGGCCTGAATCGTCTTGCGGCAGAAGCCCGGATCGAACCTGACGCGCGTCTCCTTCACATCGCATCCGGCAGCGCGGAAGATGTCGAGAATTTCAGGGTCGCCCTGAAATTCCATGCCGGTTTCCTTCAGGATCGTGTCGGCATTGGCTTCGATCAGGTCAAGGCCTTCGGCGCTCAGCACGCTGAAGGTGTCAAGTTTGCGTGAAACATAGGGCGCACGCATCACCTCAGCTGTCGAAGCCACGCTGCCGGAGCGGTTGCGGCGGCGTGGAGATGAAGTATCGGTCATGCAAGAAGCCTATCAGAACTCATGGGCCCATCTTGCGCGAAATGCCGGTTGACTGGAACCAGTATAAGTACTTCTAATGGTTGTGACATGAGGAAGTTACCGATCAAGAAGGCCGCTCAGTCCGGGTCCAATCTTATCCGGGCGATGGAAGTGTTCGAAGCCGTCGCCGAAACCGGGCAGATGACGGCGGCCGCGCGCCTGTTGGGCATGACGCAGTCTGCCGCGTCCCAGCACATCGCGGCGCTTGAGAAGGATTATGGCGTTGCGCTGTTTGATCGCTCGGTGAGGCCCGCCCGCCTGACGCAGGCCGGCACGCTCCTGCACCGTCATGCAGCGCGTATTCTCAACGTGGTGGGCGATCTTGAAACCGAGATGCGCCACCAGGGGCCAACGCCGATCAGCGTTCTCCGTCTTGGCATTCTCGCCTCGATCGCCACCACGCTTACGCCCGGCCTTGTGGCGCTGGCGAAGAAGGGCTTCGGCGTGCGCGACGTGACGTTGCATGCGGGCCAGAGCGGTGACCATGAAAGCCTGCTGCGCACCAAGAAGGCGGACCTCGCCATCACTTCCAACCCGTTCTACGATATGGATGGCCTGGAGCGTCACCCCATCCTGCAGGAGGCCTTCCTTCTGGTGCTGCCAGAGAAATACAAAGGCCCCACCGGAAGCCTGCAAGAGGTGCAGAGCCGCCTGCCGCTGATCCGCTTTGCCGACACCACCAGTGTGGGCCGGCAGATCACTCAGCATCTCCGTCGCCTGCGCCTTAACCCGCAGCAGGTGATCCAGGCGGATAGGTCATCAATGGTCACAGCCTGTGTATGCAACGGCATGGGTTTTACCTTGCTCACGCCGTCTTTGCTGATTGACGGTTTTGCAGAACGCATGCCGATGAAGGTGTTACCATTGCCTGCGGCGCGATTGACGCGCACCATCACGGTTGTCTCGCGCGAGCGGGAACTGGGAAAATTCCCCGCGCATGTGGCCGATCTTTCGCGCCGCAAACTCGTGGAGCAGGTAGGTGCGCAAATGGGTGATGTCGGGCTTGCTGCGCTCACTCTGATGGAGGGAGCGGGTTAAGCCCCCTGTTGGCAAATGGATGACCGGCGCTCCGGTTGGATGAGGGTATCTTTCCGTGCCTGACGCAAATAGGATAAGTATAAGGCTCTGAAGTGCGGAGAAGGACAGATATGCCGGCGGAAAAAATCGATACGCTTGTCATTGGTGGCGGTCAGGCCGGCCTTGCGATGAGCGAGCACCTGGGCAAGCGTGGCGTTCCTCACCTGGTTGTGGAGCGGAATCGTATTGCCGAGCGCTGGCGGTCCGAACGCTGGGATTCGCTCGTCGCCAATGGCCCTGCCTGGCATGATCGTTTCCCCACGCTGGCGTTCAACTGCGGCCCGGATGAGTTCGCCACACGCGATGAGATCGTTGAATATCTCGAAACTTTTGCAAAGCAGATCAATGCGCCGATTCGCACCGGCGTCGAGGTGACGGCCCTTCACCAAACGGCAGATAGTTTCCGCGCTGAAACCGCGGATGGCGTGATCGACGCGAAGAACGTGGTGGCCGCCACCGGGCCGTTCCAGCGCCCGCTCATTCCGACCGTGATTCCAGCTGAAACGGGCCTGCTGCAAATTCACTCGGCGCAGTACCGCAATCCCCAGCAATTGCCGGAAGGCGCTGTTCTGGTGGTCGGGGCCGGGTCTTCCGGCACGCAGATTGCGGATGAACTGCACCGTGCTGGCCGCCGCGTCTATCTTTCCGTTGGCCCGCATAACAGGCCGCCGCGCAGCTATCGCGGCAAGGATTTCGTCTGGTGGCTTGGCGCGCTCGGCAAGTGGGATGCGAAGACCATCACGCCGGGCATGGAACATGTCACCATTGCCGTGAGCGGCGCCTATGGCGGCCATACGGTTGACTTCAACCGATTGGGCCAGCGCGGCATCACGCTGCTCGGGCGCGCCGAGGAATACCGGGATGGCGCCCTCCATTTCGCCGGCGACGTGAAGGAGAACATCGCAGGCGGCACCAGGGACTATCTCTCGGTTCTCGATGAGGCGGATGCTTACATTGCCAAGAACGGCCTCGACTTCCCCGAGGAGCCGGATGCCCGCAACACGGACCCCGATCCGGAATGCGTGGCCAATCCCATTCGCAAACTGGGCCTCAAGGACTCAGGTATCACTTCCATCATCTGGGCCACAGGTTATGCCCTGGATTTTGGCTGGATCAAGTTCGACGCCTTTGACCAAAAAGGCCGCCCGGCGCATGAGCGCGGTGTCTCCAAAGTGCCGGGACTTTATTTCCTGGGGCTCGCCTGGCTGTCGCGCCGTGCTTCGCCTTTCATCTGGGGCGTCTGGCATGATGCGGACTATCTTGCGGGCCGGATTGCCTCACGTTAGCCGTTGCGTAGGAAAGGACAGCAGACCATGGCAAATTTGCGCGGCGGATTGATCGGGTGTGGTTTCTTTGCCATCAATCACCTCCATGGCTGGCGGGATGCGGCGGGCGTTGACATCGTTGCAATCTGTGATCGTTCGGACGAGCGCCTCCGGATCGCGGGTGATCAGTTCGGCATTGACCGGCGCTACCAGGATGCCGCCGCGATGATCGCGCATGAGAAGCTCGATTTCGTAGATATCGCCACCACTGCGCCTTCCCATCGTGCTCTGGTGGAACTGGCCGCTGCCAATGGCCTTGCAGTGATCTGCCAGAAGCCAGTGGCGCCGACGCTGGAGGATGCAAAGGCGATTGTCGCGGCCTGCGGGAAGGCTGGCGTGCCCCTGATGGTGCATGAGAACTTCCGCTGGCAATCACCCATCCAGACGGTGAAGTCCATTTTGGAGGCGGGTGAGATCGGCGTGCCCTTCTGGGGCCGCGTCTCGTTTCGCTCCGCCTATGATGTTTATACGGGCCAGCCATATCTGGCGGAAGGCAAGCGCTTCATCGTGGAGGATTTGGGCATTCACGCGCTCGACATCTCGCGCTTCCTTCTTGGTGATGTGCTGAATGTGAGCGCGCGTATCAAGCGGGTGAACCCGAAGATCAAGGGCGAGGACGTCGCCACCATGTTGCTGGACCATGGCGATGGCGTGGCTTCGGTGGTCGATTGCTCCTATGCCAGCGCGCTTGAAACCGAGTTGTTCCCGCAGACGCTTCTTGAGATTGACGGCACGCATGGCACGTTGCGGCTCAGTGCGGGTTATCAGCTGACGGTCACCGCCCATGGCAGAACGCGGCTGGAAGACCTTTCGCCGCCACTGCTGCCCTGGGCTTCAAGGCCCTGGCATAACATTCAGGAGAGCGTCGCCCTCATCCAGCAGCACTGGGTGGACTGCCTGCGGGAGGGCCGTGAGACCCAGACATCGGGCCGTGACAATCTCCAGACCTTCGCCCTCGTCGAGGCGGTTTACCGGTCTGCCGAAACAGGCCAGACCATCAGCGTTTCAAGCCTTCTTCAGGCCTGAACGCGTCACCCTGCGCTGTCCACCCGGAACAGCAGGTAGTCGCTCTGGCGGTATTGCATATGCTTCAGCTCTCTCACAGTCTGCGACAGCAGTCGGATACTCAGATTCTGTCCGGTGTCAGCCGGTGAGGCGTCCGGCAGGTTGGTGATGAGATGCTCGGCATTCTGCCTGGAAGGGGCGGTGACCATTTCAACTTCAACCTCACCCTTTGCTTCTGAGAGCTTCACCAGAAGTTGGCGGCGTTGTTTGGCCTCCTCAACGCCGTGCTCCTCACAGAAGAACAGGACGGCCTCCTCGATGGCCAGCATCAGGCGGTTTTCGGCGGGCTGGTCCCAGCCGATCCTTCGGGTGAATGTGCTGACCATGTTCCGGAGCAGCAGGATGGAGCGTGGATCGAGCGGCACCGTCAGCTTGTTCTGCGGGCGCCGCCGTCCGAAAATCACCATCATCAGGACAATGGCTGTGATGCCGCCAATCGTCGTGCCGTTGGAAAAGACCGTCTGGAGCCATGTGGGCAGCAGCTGATTCATCAGCCCGCCGGATTGCGCGCTCAATCCGATCCAGAAGCTGAGGCAGACAGCCAACCCCATCTCGAAGCCCATGCCGTCTTCGGTGATCAGGCGCACGCCATGCCCAAAAATCAGCACCACGAGGATCAGGAGATAGGCTCCGGCCACCTGGCTCGGTATGGCGGCAACGGCGGCGCCGATCTTGGGCGAGAAGGCCATAAGCAGGAGGAACAGCCCGCCCCATGCGCCGACCCGGCGCGAGGCGACACCCGTGATCTCGCCGACCGCGATGGAGGTTGAAAACACGGTGTTGGGAACCGTGCCAAGGGTGCCGGCAATAATGCTGCCCACGCCATCGGCATTGATCGCTCCCTGAACCGACCGGAAGTCGATCGGGCGTGGCTTGCGAAATGCAATGCGCTGCACCGATATGGCATCTGCGTAGGTTTCCATGCACCCGACCAGGCTGATCAGAACGAAGGCTGGCAGCAGGCTCCAGAATGCGATGTCGAGGTTAACCGACAGTCCGGGCCAGGATCTTTCGGGAAACCCGATCCATGGCGCATCCACAGCTCTTGATATGTCAACAAGGCCGAACAGGGCGGCGGCAGCCGTTCCAGTCACGACGCCGATGAGAGCCGCCCAAAGCCGCAGCATTCCCCGGGTGAAGATCAGGATCAACGTGATGCTGCTCAACGTCACCAGGAAGATGATGCCGTGCTCGTGGGACAGTTCGGCGGATGTGCCGGGCTTTGACAGCATGTTCCAGATCACCGGGCCGACGCTCAGCGCCATCAGCATCAGCACTGTGCCGCCCACGGCGGGCGTCAGCACGCGGCGGAGCAGGGGTAGCCATCGGGTGAACGCGAAGGTGCTCAGCGCGCCAATCGCGCCCAGCAGCCCCAGTTCGGCAAGCCCGCCAATCTGCAGAGCGGTCACTGCCACCGCCACGAAGGCAACGTTCGAGCCGACGAACAGCGTGAAGCCTGAGCCGATTGGGCCTTTCCTGATCAGTTGCAGCCCGGTTGAAAGGCCCGCCGCCACCAGGGCTGCAAACACCATCCAGGATGTATCTCCGGCATCAAGCTCTGCACCGCGGGCGATCACCAGCGGCGTCAGCATGATTCCCGTGAGGATGAGAATGACGGTTTGCCCCGCCATCGCAGCCGCCAGAAGATGTGGCGCCTTTTCCTGCGGCTCATAGCGAACGGAGTGTTCGCCGCCGTGTTCATCTTGCGCCATTCCTGAAACCCCGCCACCCGTTTGCAAACTACGCTAGAGCAGTGGTGCGCCGGCAGCAAGGAGGCAGAGTCAAGTTGGTTGCAGTTTG
>JBEIDW010000017.1:0-39184 GCA_040383265.1 Hyphomicrobiales bacterium | reverse complement strand
TGGCCCGAGGTGGTAGGTCTTGCGCAGGTGACGACCCTTCTCGACGATCTCCGGCGGCGTGCGGTTCTTGGGGTTCTTCGGGATCGGCTTTTTGCGAGCGAGGCCTGACTCACCATGATTCTCGAACGCCGACTTCCCTCGGTAAAAACTGGCTCGGCCAATGCCGAAGTACCGGCAGGTCCGACCGACATGCTCAGTCTCCTCGGCATACTTCAGGATCCTCAACCTGCGCTGAATCTCGCGATCTTTCTGGGTCATCGCAGACATCCTCCCGGCCCAATAGGGCTATGAAACGGGATGTCTCGCAAGATCGTGCATATCTACAGGGGGGATCTACTGTTCTGGCTTGGCCGCCGCGGATGAGAAATGAGAGGATCCGCACGGGTATAGGCAGACCATGGATCATGGCGGTGACCTGTTGGTTTGAAAAGAGCCGCCCGTCAATTCCGCCTTGCAAAATGCGTCGTGCTCCCCGATCTCGTTTCTTAGGCTTGGAGTTGGTGCGTCTGATGAGCTGGCTGGACGGTGGAGTGCAGTGCGGAATGAATCCCGTTCCGGTGCATGTCGACATGGTGTTTCATGCATGCTAACAAAACAACTCCGCACATCGAGATGAGTTGACATGCTGAAGTTGACCAGATCTGCTGTTTCGTTACTGTTGTTGTTTGTGGTTGCTCTTCCGTGGCAGTTGTCGCCAAGCGCTGCTGAGACGCCGTACGTGTATCAGACCCAGCCCTCTGCTCTGGTCGGGTTGTCGCAAGATGACTTGAATTCGTTTGGCTTAAAGCTGCTGACGGAGGCGTATGAAATCCGGTCGCGAGTTGAAAGACCATCGGCTCAAGCGTTGGACGCCGGGGTCGACCTAAACTCTGAAGCCGTGAAGAGTGTGAAGAACCTCTATGATGACGATGCGATGATACAACGGACGCGTCTCAACTATAGCTTGACCAGCAAGACGTATGTCCCGAACTACACAGGTGAATTCACGATCAGCAATGTCGCTGTTTCAAAAACCAGCGAGACTGTCTTGGTTATCTCCTTTGACGTTGAGCTGCCGCATCGCGTCAGTTTGCAGTCCGGGATCGTGTACAGCAAGCAAGCTGCTCCCCGTCTTCTGGTCATGCGATGGGATGAAGCGGCGAAGATGTGGAAGATCTTCTCCCATGGCGATTTTGACGCGCCACGAAGCTATGTTTGCGGAGCCAATGTGGACTTCATGCCGCCGAAGAGTAGTTTCAAGCTGGAGGACATCAAGCTTGCGAAAGCATTGTGGGACGAGGTTCAGACCTCCTCTCTGACTGGTAAACCGCAGACAATGCATTCGAAGGGGTTTCAGTTCGTGTTTGCAAGTGGCGAGCGTAAGACCGCGCCGGGAAAGATACGCGCCCGTCTGACGAAGCGCGAGGAAATCACAAATGTCGAGGCAATCAAATCCGGGGATCTGTTTGTCTTGCGATTCGACTCCATATCGCCGATGACGTTGGATGACGGTCAGACTGACAAGATCCTGCGGCCCCGCCTAGCGACATTCCATTTGGATAGCGATGGGAAATGGCGGATGAATGCGGTTGCCGTTTATCAGGTTACAGCTAAGCTCGCAGACAAGGTTGTTTGCGATCAGCCCTAGACGGCCAGAACTGCTCCAAGCGGCTGGACATGCCGCTGAACCATTATCAACCCGGCGTGAAAGACTTGGCAGGTAACTATCTAAGCGAATTGACACTGCTGCAGTGATCTTTGAGCCGTGTGCATTACGGAGGCAAGTTGTTCCAAGCTTAGCCTAGGACGATAGTTTTGATCACTGCTGCTTATCAAATGACCGCTACCACTCTCATCCCCTGATGCTCCCTGGCGATCTGCTCCCACGCCTTCCTGTCGACGTTGCGATAGATAACGGCCTTGGCGACAGGGAGCCCCTGCAGTTCCTTCAGCAGCTCAGACTTTGAACGGACTGGTGCTTGAGTTGGAACTGAACATACCAGAGCTTCGAGTGTGCCTTTCGGACCAGTGTCATCCGAGAACCTGACGATTACTATCGCCGGTTAACTCCCGGGTCGGGCATACGCCCCTGTTTAGGATGGGGTATTTCTGGCATTTCGCTTGCATAAGAGAGGGGAGTCCCGCAGTGATGGAGCCGTTATACTGCCCGCATTTGCACAACATTGCCCTTCCCTGCCAAGTGCGGCTGGCAGAAATTAGCCCAAGCGTCCATGAGTAGGCGGCGTTTCTCGAATTGGTCGCCGCGCCTATAGGCTGCTTCTGCTTTGTCGCTGATCCGGTGGGCGAGGGCGTGCTCGCATGTCTCATGTGGGAAAGAGGTCTGCTCTGAAGCCCAATCCCGGAAGGTGGAGCGGAAGCCGTGGACGGTAATGTTGCCCCGATCCATGCGCCGACGCTGCATCGTCATGGCCATGTATGACAGCGGCCTGCCCTGCTTTTCTCCCGGGAAAAAAGGCATTGTCACCAAGCCGGGGAACGGACTGTAAGATTTTAAGTGCGTGGTCCGTAAGTGGTACGCGATGAGCGTGCCCGGCTTTCATACGTATTGCTGGGATGGTCCAAACCTTCTTGTCTAGATCCAATTCCTCCCACCGGGCCCCGAGCACTTCGCCAGAGCGGCAGGCGGTGAGAATGGTGAACTCTAATGCCAGTGCGGCAAGGCTCTCGCGTGCTCGCAATTCCGAAATGAAATCGGGCACTGCATCATAGGGTAGGGCGGCGTGATGGCCGCGTGTAAGGCGTTGCCGGGCAGGCAGCAGGCTTTTCAGGTGGCCACGCCAAGTTGCCGGATTGGGGCCGGGATGAAGCCCCCGAGCTTTCGCGGCATCAAGCACGTTTTCAATTCGGCCCCGCAAACGGGATGCGGTCTCGGGCACCCTCTGCCAGATCGGTTGCAGCACTTTTAGCACCGCCTCCGTATCTATCTCACTCACCGGCAGGGAGGGGATCGCCTTGCAGTAGGCATCGCCCATTGTCATTTCCCACTGTCTTGCGTGCTTTTCATTCCGAAACTTGGGGCGATGGGTCTTGATGTAATCGTCGGCGAAGTCCCCAAAAGTGGGAACGGCGCGGTTGGCTTTTTCTGCTTCGCGTTTCGCAGTCAGGGGGTCTTTTCCCTGCCGAAGCACCTGCCGGGCACTCGCAGCCAAGGACCGGGCTTCCGCAAGCGAAACACCATTCGGCCCGGCACTTCCGAGGCCCATTTCGTAGCGATTGCTTTTGCTGCCCGACTTGGGAGCGCCCCTGTAGGCGAATATCCACCGCTTGCCGCCGTTGGTGGAGATGTGAAGGAGCAGATTGCCGCCATCGCTGAAGCGGCCCGCTTCTGTGAGGGTTTCCACCCGACGTGCGTTGAGCTTACCAGCCATACCGTGCCTATGTCTGCCCTACCATGTGCCTCACCAAATGATGCGGATTGTGGTGAACTACAAGAGACATTAGATAACAGTGGTGTTGAAATAACCCATATTTATCCGGTCTTTTGAAAACAACAAAGGACAAGCTTGAACAGAAGAATACAGTAATACGGCGGACTCCCTCTCCGCCATTTTATCTCATTAGCTCATTGATTTGGTTGATAGTCCTCGGTGAACAATTCGCTTTCACGCGATCTGAGCTTTGTGTGCGCTGGATGAGTGCAGAAGGATCAGACCGGCAATCAGGCACAGAAGAAGCCTCAGCCAATTGAGGATGAGGCGGAAGTTGTAGCCGGCGGCGGCGAGGTCGGTGTTGATAGCATCGCCCTGTGGTCCGGCGAGGTAGTTGCGGTCCATGCGGTGGACGTTCTTGATATGGCCGATGACGGGCTCAACTCCAGAGCGTCGGCGCATCTCGCGCTTGAATGCGGGCGTCATGCGGGGCTTCTGACCGGATGTGTAGACCTTGAACCTGTGAGAGAGCGGGGCACTGTGGCCGCGATATCCGGCATCGGCGAGAATGCGGGGAATGCCGTTCCCGATGGTTTGCTCGATGTCAGGGATGACGGTTGCCAAGGTGTGGCCGTCATAGGGGTTTCTGGGAAGCGCCATGGCATGGAGCGCGAACTGCCCGCCTTTCGAGCGCTGCAGGGTGGTGGCAACAGAGACCTTCACGCCGAACTCGTAGGGCGCATGCGCCTTTCCCTTGCCGATGCATTCGACCCCGGGAACATGCAGGCTGTAGATCTTCTTTCCCCTTTGGTTCTGCCGCCGCTCCAGCACCCTGCTGGCGAAGGTGGAGGGGTTGGCGGAAGATGTCCTGTAGATCGCCCCGGCCATCAGCCGCGTCGGCAAGGGCCGCATGCCCGGTCCATCGCTGTAGACCGCGCCGCACCGGGCCTCGATGGTCTCCCACGACACGGTCTGCGCCAACCGCACGAGCTTATGGTTCATGTTGATGATCTGGTTGAGGCGTGACCGGAACAGGTCCATCTCCCTCGCCTTGCGCCGCTCTCTTGGCAGTGTGGGTTACGCTTCGCAGCCGCCGTGAATCGCCACATCAATTTGCAAGGAAATCACAGCCACAGCCGCGCTTTCCTGCAATTACGACGACTTCAAGCGACCCCGATCAGACTCTGAAATCAATGGCTTGGGAATTGTTCACGGGGGACTTGATAACTTACGTGGGTGATGTGGACTTACCCATCCAATTACGCCACCAAACACTCAGCACGCCTATGGTCGCAGTCAGGCGTCTTGTGGCCTCTATCCGAAACAGTCTTGGTTTGCGTAAAGTAATCAATATGTCGCTACCTCGTTCAACTGGTGGCTTGGGCATTATATGGATTTGAGTGCCACTATCGCTCACCACACAGGTTGCCTTCTCAAGCTGCATACTCGCCACGGCAGATTTATGCATTTGAGATTTTTTAGATATTTCCGCTAGTACTGCCAGTTCCAGCCTTAGGAACTCTCGCCTCATATGCTTTTAAGGGCAAATCCACCGTCTTGAACCATGAGAACATCCACCAATTACCGTTAGTCGCAACTTCCAAAGCATATGCTAGTGATCCCACATCAGCAGGACCATCACTGTTATAGCGTACGCCAGCAGCCCCCGCGCTTCATGGGTCGGGGGCCCAGCTGCAGATAGGCCAATAGTTGTTGCGGTCTTCGCTGGATGCCGTGGCATCGACACTTGCATGATTAGGAAAATCAGATGAACAGCAACATCATATCCCGGGTGTTTGCGATGTAGTTCAAAGATGCGCTCTGGACTGTGGGGATTCACATCAAAATGACTGGGCCTGTCGTGGGGCATCCAAGATGCGGTAGAATTGCTCCATTTGCTTCACGTCCTTGTCAAACCAGTCGTGCAACCAGTCATGATATGTTGAAGCAGCTTGCAGGGGAGGTAACCTGCCGCGAATTCTCGCATCAGTAAGATGACCGGACATCATCCCAGTCATGATCGACTTCAGGACACCCCGGGACGAGGTTGGATCAAGCGTTGTCGCGCCATCCCCAACCATGAACCAGTTGGCCCCTGCGAGCTTTCTGGCGATCCGCCATGTCACGTCCGCGCCTCTGGTACGCGACACCAGTGTCATACCGCTGAATTCGGCCGGCAACCGATCATTTGCCCCCATGTCCACGAAGTCTATACGTGTCCATTGGTAAAGCCCGTCTCGGATGTTGGCCGTCCAGGTCCAGCCGTTCCGGTCTCCAGAAATCTTCGGAGCCTCATCCCGGAGCGGACAACTGCCGGCGACATAACCGTAGCGGGCGATAAGCTTTGGCGATCTTACCACGTAGTGAATGTCGAGCAGCCGCCCTAAACAGCGTGATCGGCCTGAGGCGTCGATCACAACCCGGGCCGTGACGGTGCCTGTGCTGGTATTGATCTGTCTGATCTCTCCCTGGTCTTGCGTAATTCCAGAGATAGAGACGCCCCGGCGTACATCAGCGCCTGCTTCCGCGGCGAGAGAAAGCATGGCGCTGTCGAAATCGGGGCGCCACAAGTGAAACCCATGCCAGGGGCCGTTCTCATCAGAGCCAAAGGGTTCAAATCGGGCAGGCCCACCCCATTCGATCCATATGCCTGTATGGAGCCCTGTCGCGAGCACATCCACTCTATTGCCAAGGCCAAGTTGCTCGAGCAAGGGACGGACACCCGGGTGCATGGTTTCACCCGGACGATCCCCGAACACTGTATCTCTCTCCAGAACAATAACGGAAAGGCCCCGGCGTGCGCAGGTGATTGCAGCGGCCGAACCAGCTGGCCCCCCGCCAATGATCGCTACATCGGCATCGTAGTATCGAGCAACCAATGTCCACCATTGCGTTGAAGCATGACCTTGTTTCCGTTCACGTAGGCGATCGCTTCCTCGTTGATTTCCACGCGGCGTCCGAATTCAATTACGCCGGAAGGTGTCGTGACATTGCGAACCACCGTTTCTTCACCGGAGGTGCAGACATGGATGCGGTAAGTTGATCTTGGATCGAAGTCAGAGGAGAGTACGGCTCTCGCGTGGGCAAACTCCGATAGATCAGAGACGTCCTTGGTGAAGGAGAGGACGGACCAGGCAGCCTTGGCAGCGATTATCTTGGCTTCCGCACTTTTCTTCGCATCCGCGACAAAGTCCTCATCGCGAATTCCAAGGCTCCGGTACGCAGTGGCCATGGCCAATATCCGTGCTGTGTATTCGCTGAAGTCGATACGCCGGGTCAGCGCGGCCGTCAGCGTCTGGGGTCTTGAAGCGTAGTCTATGTGGCTCATGTCCTGGTAAAGGATATACCGTTCATGCTCAGACGTGATCACTTGCGGACCGCGTACGCCATCCCAGGACAGAAACCGCCCGTCCGCTGTCGGCGTAATTCCAATTTCGCTGTCTGTCATGGGAACAGTCGTGGCCCATGGATAGTCTGGTCCATAGACTGTCTTGTCAGGTGGAAAGGTGCGGGTGGAATCAGGCGCCACGCCAGGCCAATAGGCACCTAGTGCGGCACAGAGCTTTGCATCTTCCGTCCATGGCGCGCTCATGCCATCTGCCGCAAGATACTTCTGCACCGGTAAGTCAGGTCCTTGATAGAAGAGTCTCTGGCTTCCATCCCAGCCTGGATCGAATATCCCCGGAGAGCCATCAGGCAGGCCAACCTTGTCGTGAAACCCTGTCCCGTCCGGTGGCTGGTCTTCTCCCGTCTTGGTCTTGAACTGTGAAACGACTGCCGGCACGGTATCATCACCGATGGCGAACGCAGCGGGAAGGTTGATGTTGGCCGCCATGCGCATCTGGGACAATGTAAGCGGTGGAACGGTGAAAAGGCCCGTGCGGATGCTGGCGGACACCTTGGTTTTCCACCAGTGCATCAACTCTCGTTGATTGATCAGGGGATAAAAGTCAGGCATCCCGATCATGGCGTAAGCAGGGACATTGCTTTCAACCAAGCCATCCAGGCCATCGTATCTTGCTTCGACCCAACCGTCACCACAGCCGTTTATGAAATGCAGTGCGTCATATCCACCCTGAGCGATAATGTCCGCAAGCTCATCCGATTTCGTCAAGTCATCGATGTCTTCACCGGGGTTCACGCGGTGACGAAGATTCACATATTGAGGAGCGGTGCGATCATAGTCCTGTGCGGCACCGTCAGCATAATCACCCGATCCGCCCTCGCCAGTTACCAGGTTCTTCCAAGCCGCCGTTTGTATCTTTGACTTGTTTCGCGTGAATTGCGGGTCAACGAAAAATGTCAGCGGCTTGCCTTTGTAGTATGCCGGCCTGACGAGTGGCATGTTGGCGGGTTCGAGAACGCATGAGCCAAAATCACTCCGGCGCGAAAGGGCTGCCAGTTCTTCGTCCTTGAGAACAAACGGGTGAGATTCAAGATCAGCTTCCCGCCATTCTGTCTTTAGGCCAGTTCTCTGCAGCAACCGATGAAAATTGGCCAGAGCCTCGTTCCTCAGCCCGCATGAAAATGTGAGGCGCAGGTCGCGGCCGTCAATGCACTCTGGACCGCTGAAGAGCTTTTGCAGTGGAACCCAAAATGCCCTGTTCTCATCTCCGTCCTGAGGGTCCTGAGGGCCAAAATTGCCACTGTGGCCTTGTGTCTTGACTGCGATGAATGCCGCAAACCTGCGCGGCATGACGCGAAAGCGGAACGGATCATCAGCAACTTCGCTGGTGAAGTTTCTCCTCTGTGCATCGTAAAGGGCTTCTGCATCGCCGATCCGGCAAATGCCGGCCCGTGAGAAGCATAACTCTGCGTTCACCCCATGAACGGATCGGCTTGCTGGCAAATACTGTAGTGCAAAGACGACAACGCCAACTGGGCGGCCGGCTGCGATGCTGCGAATGTGGCTGATTGACGGGGGGTGAGCACCATAGACGTAGTTTTCGATCACTTCGATTTCTGCAAGTGTCGGGAAGTCAGCCAGGACACTTCCGGACCGATCGCGCGTCACGAGTGGTGAGGCAAAGGCATGATAGAGGAGGCTGAGGTCTGGTTCACCCGGCTCGATGGCACGGTTGCCGGATGTGCTGAAATCCGTGAACCCGGGATAAGTGCGATCTATCTTTGTGAGAGGCTTGAGAAGTTGCTCGCCAAGTTCAACTGAGTAGATGTCAAGCTCGCCGGCTGTCACCTCGAGCAGCATATCCCGCCATCCCATAGGCGCCAGTCGCCTGCAGGCTGCCAAGACAGAGTCAACCAGTCGCGTGCCGGGTGCTGTCTCTGCACGTGCATTGGAACACGCCACGCCACCCATCCACAGCCCCGATAGCTGCATGAACGAACGGCGCGTGAACATCGTGCTTCTCCAGATTTCTGTGGCAGGTGACATCAGCGCTGGTACTTAGTCAAGCTGTTGTTTTTCAGCGAGAACTAAGCTGCGTGGGCGCATGATTTCCAGAGATTCACATGGAACTTCTGAACATCGTTTGCCGGATGCATTTGCGGCAGAAATTTTTGATCCGTGAGATCAAGCAGCGCACGGCTCTGTCGCGGAACATGGTGACCAGGCATCTGGCGGCGAACACGATCGAGTCAATCTTCGCCAAGCCGGAACGGACGAGCAAGCACGACCCTGTTGCGGAGAAGTTGGGCGCTTGGTTGATGATCGATGCCTGGAAGTCGCGTAAACAGAGGCGGACCTTGAAGCAGTTGCATGCTGATTTTGTGGTGCTCGGCAGCGAGCGCGTGAAACGGCAGATGGCGCACATCAAGCTCGCGCCCAGCCAGGCCTTCTTGCTGTGCGCCTGTCCGTTACAGACCTATGAGACGTTATACGATGCCCTTTGATATGTGTTCCGGGTCTTTTGCGGTGTTGGCGGACAGGGTCTCTGCGAGACCTTGAAGACGGCTGTGGATCGTGTCGACAGCGGCAAGGAGCGGCAGATCAACATGGGCTTTCATCGCGTTGATGAACCACTTTGTTTATGAGCCCGATTTCTGCAACCTGGCGGCAGGTTGGGGAATTGACCACGTGGAAGCGAATGTTCGGGTTTCGCGCCACCAGATATTGCAAGGGATGCCGGACTTCCCAGATCTTCAGGCCTTGATGGCCCGGCTGGAGCAGCGTTTGCGATACGTTCCATGAGCCTGCGGATTTATCCAGACCGGCTGGTCGTGGCAGCCGAGGACAACCTCCTGAGCGAGCACGCGGATCATCGAATGCAGCCACCACCTGCCACAAAGGACGATTGATGACTAGCGGCCCTATCTGGCGGTCGTGCAACGCAAGCCCGGTGTCCTTCGGAATGATGCGCTCTTTCTGAAATTGCCGCCTGCCTTCTGGCAGTTGCAAGATCACATGCTGCGCAAGCCGGGTGGCAATCGTGAAATGGTCGACATTCTGGCCCGTGTGCTGCACCACAATGAACAGGCCGTCATGCGTCATGATCCCGCCAGCTGCGCCATTGTCATCATGTTGCGCAGCGGAGCCGGTAGACTGCTCACGGCAGCAGCCTTCCGGTTTGCTGCATCCAGAGGAACGCAAGGCCGATGCGATTTCTGCAGCCTGTCAGTTGAATGGCCTTCGAGATGTGGGCCTTTACTGTCGCCTCCGAAATGCCAAGGCGGTAAGCGATCTCCTTGTTCTGGAGGCCCTCCGCCACGAGAGCGAGAATCTCGGCTTGCCTTTGGCTCAGGTCGATCGACCCGCCTCCCTCTGTGGCGGTGGCGTGTCGTTGTGCGCCCGGCTCTTTGGTCATTTTGCAAGTTGCCGGTAGCGGCCCTGGAGATAAGTGAGGGGGTCGTGGTCCGACGTTTGAACCCGCTGCACATGGCCGAGGAAGATGGTGTGCGTACCGGAGACCAGGCGTTCCGCGATCGTGCAGGCGAAGACCGTGGCATCCCTGAGAACCACCCAATCCTCGCCCTCCAGGCGGGCGTCGATTCCTTCGAACCGGTCATTCACCGCGCTGTCGTGACTGCCGGAGAAGCGGTCTGCGACATGGGGGTGCTGGTGTGAGAGGATATTCAGGCAGAAGTGACCATTGTCCGCGACAGCGGCCGCAATGCGGCTTGCTGATCTCAGGCAGACCAACAACTGCGGTGGATCGGCGGAGACGGAGGAAAAGGCGCTCACCGTGGCCCCGTGCCGGCCCGCATGGCCATTGGTGGTGACGACCGCCACGCTGCTTGCCACCTGGCGCATGCCCCTGATGAACAGTTCGCGCGAGACGGCATGAAGCCCCGGGGTTTCGTCGCTCATGCGTTTCCTCCGCCCTTTCGCAGGCTAGCGCCCGAGGCGCGCAGGATCATTGACGTCGGCGCCAATGTCAGCGAGGTCCTGGTAGCGGTCACCGATGCGGTGATGAGGCCTGCCGCCGGTGGCGCCGCCAAAGGCCGCGATCAGTTCATCATCTGCTGGCGCATCGGCGATTGAAAACTGAACGGTCAGGTAATGCGAGCGCCGCCCGGTGTCGTGCTTGTCCATCAGCGGAATCTGAATCTGGGTGTTGGCGGGCCCCCGCGTGTTGGTGAAGCCCAGATAGGTCTTCGCGCCCAGCGCTTCACGGTAGAAGTTGCCGAAGTGCAGCGTATGGATGAGGGCGGAGGCGTGCTCCTGCTCGCAGTCGAGCCCGGCCATGGCAGCCTTGCCATAGGCTTCGATCTTGTCGGCGCCTCCCGCCATGGCCACGATGCGCTCGGTGAGAAGCTTGCCGAGAATGGGCGCGAAGGCGCGGATCTCCGGCTTCAGGTCTTCGACATAGCCACGGCCCGCCCAGGGGTTCCTGACCACGGCTGCAACGCCCAGCATGCGCAGTGGCGGGGTGGCGGCGCGCTCACCTTCGAGATGGATTTCTTCCTCGAAGTTGACGAGCTTTCTGATCTTCAATTCCATAATGGCCTCCGGCAGTCAGGGTGTGGATTTGCCGCGCAGGGCGGAGAGCAGGTGGTTGTGCTCGCCAAGCCGCGGCGGGGTGGATGGTTTGAGGGCGGGTGTGGCGCTGAAGCGGATCGGGTTGGCCGCTACCCGCCAGCCCGTCCGCTCCGCTTTCGCGTGTGGCACAGTAGCAATCATGCCGCGCACCGCCACGTGGGGATCATTGAAGATGTCGCGCGCATCATTGACGGGTCCGAAGGGCAGCCTGCCGCCCATCAGAGAAGCAAGCTCCGCCTTGCTGTGCTGACGCGTCCAGGCGCTGACGGCATCGTTCACCTCCTGCGCGTGGGCGCGCCGGCCCGGTTTGGTGGCGAGGCGTTGATCCGCGAGGAGATCGTGCCGTTCCATGATGCGGGTCAGCTCGCGCCAGAAGGCATCATCCACCACGCCGATCGAGACCCAGCCATCGGAAGCCGGGAACAGGCCGAAGGGGGCGAGCAGCGGATGCCCATTGCCTGCGGGTTCGGCAATTTTTCCCTCCATGTCGTAGAGATAGACCAGCCGCTCGCACAGGCTCAGCATCGCGTCATACATGGCGATGTCCACGAACTGGCCCTCGCCTGTTCGTTCGGCGTGGCGCACGGCGGCAAGGATGGCAAAGCACAGCATCATGCCGGCGAAGACATCGCCGATGCCGGGGCCAGTCTTCATCGGGTGGTCCCGGTCCATGCCGGTCATGCTCATCAGCCCACCCATCGCCTGGGCGACCACATCATAGGACGGCCAGTTCACATAGGGGCTCTCGCCGCTGCGCGGGTCGCCGAAGCCGCGTATCGTTCCATAGACGAGAGCCGGGTTTTCCCGGGCCAGCGTCTCATATCCAAGACCCAGCCTTTCCATCACGCCGGGCCGGAAGTTCTCGACCAGCACATGGGAGGACCGCACGAGGGAGAGGATCTCGGCCTTTGCATCATCGCTCTTGAGGTCGAGAACAATGCTCTTCTTGCTGCGATTCAGGCTGACGAAGTATCCTGCCCACTCGCGGGCCTTGTCATCGGCGCGCCACGGTCCGTTGCTGCGGCTTGTGTCACCGTCGGGGCTTTCGATCTTGATGACCTCGGCACCGTGATCGGCCAGCATCATGGTGCAATAGGGGCCGGACAGCATGCGGCTGAAATCCAGCACGCGAAGTCCCGAGAGGATGCCGCCAGCAGGTTCAGCCACGCTGCACCCTCGACAGGAAGCCGCGCAAATGGGCGTTGAAGAGCTCTGGCGCTTCGGCCAGTGCCATGTGCCGGAGGCCAGGAAGGATGACAAGTTCCGAACCGGGTATCTCCGCCGCGATGGCGCGGCTCATGGCGGGGGAGTTGCCGTAGTCCTCCTCTCCTGTCATCACCAGGGCGGGCGCCGTGATGGCGGGGCGCGGTGCCACCAGTTCCGTCACGCCATCGACCAGCACCTGGTAGATGGGCGCATAAACCTCTTTGCGGTTGGCGAGAATCCAGCGGCGCACCTCGTCCATCATCTCCGGGTGGCTGCGCCGGAAGTCATCGGTGAACCAGCGCTCCAGCGCGGCGTCGACCGTGGCGGCCGGACCCTGCTTCGCCGCCTGCACCACGCGCGCCTGGATCGCCTCATGCGCTTGCTTGTCGCGTGCGTGGGCAGAGTGGAGGATGCCGAGTGCCTCCAGCCTGCCGCCATGGTCCATGGCGAAGCGCCGCGCGATCATGCCACCTAGCGAAAACCCAAAGACGGAAGCCTTGGCGACGCCGAGATGATCAAGAAGCTCGTTGAGTTGTTCCGAGAACACGGTGAGGGAGGGGGTCTCCGGCCGTACGCTGCTCTCGCCATGGCCGTGGAGGTCAAAGGTGATGACGCGGTGGGTCTGCGCCAGCGCGGGAACCTGCCATTGCCATGAATGGCGGTTGAGCCCCAGCCCGTGGATGAGCACGATCGCATTCGCGCCGCTGCCAAAGGTTTCATAGGCGGTGCCGCGTGGCGTGAAGGACGCCATCTCAGCCAGCCACCGGCCTGTAGGCCACGACTTCAACCTCCACCCGGACATCGACCAGAAGGTCGCTCACCACGGCGGAGCGGGTGGGCGGCTGCGCGGGAAAGTACTCTCCATAAACAGCATTGAAGCCGGGGAAGTCGGCGCGGTCGCGCAGCCAGACCATGGCCTTGACCACATCGGCGAGATCACAACCGGCTTCGGTCAGTGTCGCCTTGATGTCGTCCAGAACGGCGCGTGTTTGCTCCTCAATGGTGCCAGTGGTCATTACCTGGCCATCCTTGAACGGAACCTGGCCTGTGAGGAATACAAAGTCCCCCGCACGAATCGCCCGCGACAGCGACAGCGTGCGGCCGCCGATCACCAATGGTCCGCCGATTACTTGCTTTGCAGTCACCACAGTCTCCTTCACGCGAAGCAATAAAAATTCTAGGCGCGCGCCGGATAAGGCTTGTAATACATTTCCGACAGCCTCCGGCGAAAATATTGCATCATCGCCCGGGGCCGGGCATCAGTCTTGGGCCGGACTTGAGGAGTCGTGATCATGACCGCACTGCAGCGC
Source organism: Hyphomicrobiales bacterium (assembly GCA_040383265.1). Lineage (GTDB taxonomy): Bacteria > Pseudomonadota > Alphaproteobacteria > Rhizobiales > Aestuariivirgaceae > Aestuariivirga. The sequence goes on along the minus strand of JBEIDW010000017.1, from coordinate 25,364 downwards.
TACCAGATGTTCATCGATGGGAAGTGGACCGATGCGTCCGACGGGCGGACCTTCACCTCGATGAACCCGGCGACCGGCGATGACTGGTCGGAGATCCCGGAGGCGACCGCAGCCGACGTCAACCGTGCCGTGGAGGCAGCCCACCGCGCGTTCACGCAAGGCGAATGGGCCACGGCGCTGCCCACGGCGCGGGGCAGATATCTCCGCCGCCTGGCGGACCTTCTCGCGCAGAAGTCGGAGGAGCTTGGCCGCACCGAGACCATTGATACCGGCAAGATGCTGAAGGAGACGCGCTGGCAGGCGAAATACATCGCCGAGTTCTTTCATTTCTATGCGGGTGCTGCCGACAAGGTGATGGGCAACACGCTTCCCATCGACAAGCCGGACATGCTGGCGATGACGCTGCGCGAGCCGCTCGGTGTGGTTGCTGCCGTGGTGCCGTGGAATTCACAACTCTTCCTCGTGGCGGTGAAGATTGGCCCGGCGCTGGCGGCGGGCAACACCGTTGTGCTGAAGGCCTCTGAGCATGCCTCCGCTCCGATGCTGGAATTCGCCCGGCTGATGGAGGAGGCCGGCTTCCCGCCGGGTGTCTTCAATGTGGTCACCGGCCATGGTGATCCGTGTGGGCGGGTGCTGACATCGCATCCTCTCGTGCAGCGCATCAGCTTCACTGGCGGGCCGGAGTCAGCGCGCCACATTATCCGCAACTCGGCGGAGAATTTCGCGCAGGTGTCGCTCGAGCTTGGCGGCAAGTCGCCGTTTCTGGTGTTCGATGACGCTGACCTTGAAAGCGCCGTGAACGGGTCGATCTCAGGCATCTTCGGGGCAACGGGTCAGTCCTGTGTCGCGGGCTCGCGGCTTTATCTTCAGGAGAAGGTCGCGGACAAGTTCCTTGATGCAATGGTCTCCCGCGCCCGCCAGATCCGCATCGGTGACCCGCTGCTGGAAGAGACCCAGATGGGCCCGCTTGCCACGCAGGGGCAGTTGGCCCGCATTGAGAAGGAAGTGGCCTTCGCGCAGGAGCAGGGCGGAAAGCTGCTGACTGGTGGCCAGCGCCCAACGGGCCAGAACCGCGGCCTGTTCTACGAACCTACCATCATCGAATGCCGCAGCCAGCAGGACAGGATCGTTGATACCGAGATGTTTGGCCCTGTTCTCAGCGTTCTCCGCTTCAAGGATGAGGAGGAGGTGGTGCGGCTTGCAAATGACACCAAACACGGGCTGGCCGCCGGCGTGTTCACCAGCAATGGTGCGCGCGCACTGAGGGTCACAAAGCAACTTCGCGCCGGCATCGTGTGGGTGAACACCTATCGCGTGGTGTCGCCCATCGCGGAATTCGGTGGCTTCAAGGAGTCAGGCTATGGCCGCGAGAGCGGCTTCCAGGCGATCTATGATTACACCCGGCCCAAGACCGTATGGATCAACACCTCCGACCAGCCGCTCGCCAACCCCTTCGTGATGCGCTAATCGAGTTGCATCAGCACGTCGACGGCGCAGCTTTCCTCGATGCCAACGAACAGCGGGTTGATTTCGATCTCGGCTACGGAATTGGCATCGTCAGCCGCGAAGGCGGCGAGACGTTCAAGCGTATCGAGCAAGGCAGCGCGATTGGCGGCGGGCTTGCCGCGATAACCATCAAGAAGCCTGTTGATCTTCAACCGGCCAAGGGCGCGCGCCAAGTCACCGCGTGTTGCAGGCAGCAGCACGGTTGTCGCATCGGCGAGAAGTTCGACGAGCACACCGCCCGCGGCGAGCGTCATCGCAAGTCCGAATTGCGGGTCGCGCCGGATGCTGACCATCAACTCGGCCACCGGTGCAGCCACCATGGCTTCCACGAGAAACACATCCGTCAGCGCATCGGCGTTGAAGGTGGCTACATCAGACGTCATGCGGGCCACTGCCGCCGCTACGGCGTCCTTTGTCGCGAGACCAAGCCGCACGGCCCCAGCCTCTGTCTTGTGCGGAAGCTTTGCGCTGACCATTTTGAGCGCTACGGGAAATCCGAGGCTCTGTGCAAGCGACGGCATCTCTGCGCCATTGCCCGTTCGACTGGGTGGAATCGCGATGCCATGCGCGGCGAGCATCTTTTTCGCCGCCGCTTCGTCACGAAGGCGTGGGGTACCGCCCGATTTTGGCGCGACAAGCGGTGACGGCGAAGCGGCGAGAATGTCTGCCCGGCGCGCGCCATGCCAGGCGACGGCGGCAATCGCCGTCATGCATTCCTCGATTCCCTGCATGGGCGCGATGCCCTGCGCAACGAGGAAGCCGCGCGTCTCGTCATCAAGGTTCTCGGGGATGGTGCTGCACACTGCGGCCGGAAGGTTCTGATGTTTCGCAGCAGCTATGAAGGAGAGCGTGTCGTTGCGATACCACGGCTTGCTTTCGTCGAGGCCGGGGGCCGGGTAGTCCTGCACGATCACCGCGGCGTCGTGGCCTTGCGCGAAGAGCGTGTCGAAGACAGGCCGCGTTTTCTCCGGAATGCCCCAGATGGGTGTCGTGTAGTCCAGTGGGTTGGAGACGGTGGCGGTTTGCGGCAACTGGCTGCGCAGTTTGGCCGCTGTTGCAGCATCGGGCGGGGTGAAGAGGAGGTTCAGCCGCTCGGCATAGTCCGCCAGCATGGTTGCGCCGCCCCCGGAGCATGTGAGGCCTGCAAGCCGATGACCGTTCGGCACACCCGCCACGCAGAGGAACTTGAGGGTTTCGAGCAGTTGCGCAGGGCTATTGACGCGGATGATGCCCAGACGGTCGAACAGCGCATCGTAAAGCTCTTCCGTTCCCGAGAGTGAGCCTGTGTGGCTGACCGTGAGGCTGGAGCCTAATCGCGACGTGCCGGTCTTCAGCGCCACGATGGGCTTGCCGAGAGAGAGGCTCTTGAGGGCCGCGCGCTCGAAGGCTTGCACATCCTTGAGGCCTTCGATGTGTAGGCCGATGGCGCGCACCTCCGGCTTTTCGGCCAGTGCATCGACGAAGTCCTCAAGCCGGAGCAGTGTCTGATTTCCGGCCGAGACCATATAGGCGAAGGGCACGCCGCGCTGGCTCATCGTGAAGTCAGAGGAGAGCATGCCGCTCTGCGTGATGATGGCCGCGCCATAGCCGGGGCAGGAACCGCCATGGGTGAAGGGCCACAGCGCCACCTTGTCCACATAATTGATGATGCCGTAGCAATTGGGGCCGACGAGGGCGAGGTCACCTGCTGCCTGAACCAGCCGCGCTTCCGCCTCTGCTCCGTCGGAGCCTGTTTCGCCGAAGCCCGCCGTGTAGCACACGACACCGCCTGCGCCCATGGCGTTGAGCTTTTCCAATGCCTCGATTGCGGCATCCTTGGGAACGGCGAGGAACACCGCGTCGGGTGCTTCCGGCAGGTCATCGATGGACGCGAAGCAGGGGTGGCCGCCGATGTGGCTGCGCTTTGGATTCACCGGCCAGAATGGTCCGGAGAAGCCGATCCGCTTGCACTCGGCGGCAACAGTTTCCGCATCGCGCCCGCCGATCACCGCAACATGGCGCGGCTTGAACAGGCGGTCGAGATTGGCGCGGCGCTTGTCCGTCATGCGCCGAGCGGCCGCAGGATGGCGCGCGAGATGATGTGACGCTGGATTTCCGATGTGCCGTCCCAGATGCGCTCCAGCCGGGCATCGCGCCACAGGCGCTGGATGGGGAGTTCCTCCATCAGTCCCATGCCGCCGTAGATCTGCACCGTGTTGTCAGCCACGCGGTTCACCATCTCGGAGCAATAGAGCTTGACCATGGAGATGTCGGCGTCTGTCAGCGTTCCGTCATTGGCGCGGCGGATCGCATCCTCCACCAGCAGGTCGGCGGCGCGAAGCTCTGTCGCCATATCGGCCAGCTTGAAGCCCGTGCCCTGGAACTTGCCAATGGCCTGGCCGAACTGCTTGCGGCTTGCCGCCCATTCGGCGGCCAGCCCCAGCAGCCGTTCCGCCTTGCCGCAGCACGAGGCGCCGACGAAGATGCGGCCATAGGTGAGCCACTGGCCGGCGAGTTCGAGGCCGCGGCCTTCCTCTCCCAGGATCTGGCGCTTGTGGAGGCGCACATTGTCGAAGCTGAGCTGGAAGGTCTTGTAGCCGCGGTAGCTGACGCAATGCGTGCCGTCGCGCACGTCGAAGCCGGGTATGCCGGTATCGACGAGAAACGCGGTGACGCGCTTCCTGGATCCGCGCGGACTTTCATCAACGCCAGTGGCGGCGAAGACGATGGCGAAGTCCGGCATCACCGGACCGGAAATGAAATGCTTGGAGCCGTTGAGGATCCAGTCATCGCCATCCGGTCGTGCGTTGGACTTCATGCCCATCACGTCGGAGCCTGCTTCCGGCTCGGTCAGCGCAAAGAGTTCGCGCTTCTCGCCCTTCACACAGGCGATAAGGTAGCGTTCGCGCTGCTCGCCCTCGCAGGCCAGCAGCAATTCGGTGGGCCTTGCCACCCAGCTGTGGAGCGCGTGGCTCGTCTTGCCGAATTCGCGTTCCATGATGGTCTTGGCTTCGAGGCTCAAGCCCCCACCACCCACATCCTCGGGAAGGTTCGCGGCGTAGAGGCCCGCCTCATGGGCGCGCTTCTCGATCTGGCGGCCGAGATCAAGCGGCACTTCGCCCAGCTTGTCGACGAGGTCTTCATGCGGGTGAAGCTCGGCCTTCATGAAGGCCTGAACGGTTTCCAGCAGCAGCCGGTTTTCATGGGAATTGACGAGACTCAAGCTGTCCTCCGCTGGATTCAGGCTGTCTTGTCACCGCGCTTGCGCGACAGGATCGCGAAACCGGCGAGGAAGACGAGGGTTGTGCAGATCAGGACGACGGCCGCCGCGGCGACTGTCGGGTCGGTGTTCTCACGCATGCCGTTCCACAGCCGGCGCGGCAGGGTGAAGACGTCGAACTTGGAGATGAAGAGCGTCACCACGATCTCGTCCCATGACAGGATGAAGGCGAAGACGGCGCCCGCCAATATGCCTGGCCGGATGACCGGCAGGATCACACGGCGCACCGTGGTTGGAAGCGATGCGCCGAGGCTGCGGGAGGCCTGCTCCAGTTTGAGGTCAAAATTGGCGAGTGCGGCCGAGACGGTGATCACCACCATGGGAATGGCGAGGATCGCATGGGCCAGGATGATGCCGAGATAGCTGTCGATCAGCCCCAGCGGCACCCACCAGCGGTAGAAGGCCATGGCGGAGATGATCGGCGGCACCATCAGCGGCAGGAGCAGAAAGGCGCGAATTGCCTCGATGAAGCGCCCTGAGACGCGCCAGAGGCCGATGGCGGCGAGCGTTCCGAGCAGCGTTGCCAGGGCTGATGATGCAACGGCGATGAGCAGGCTTTGCCCGAAGCTCGAGATCCATTCCGGGCTGGTGAGCAGGTTTCTGAAGTGCTGGAGCGAAGCGCCTTCCCACGGGAAGGAGAGATAGGTCTTGCCAGTGACGGAGACAGGAAAGGCAACGAGCGACGGGATGATGAGGACCGACAGGATCGCCCACGCGGCGATCTGGGTGATCCGGCTGGCGAGAGACGGTTTCATCGCGCTGCTCCCCCGAAGACGACGGAGAGCTTCATGAAGCGGTTCAGCACATACATGAGCGCCAGAACGCTGGCGATCATCAGGGTTGCCAGCATGGCGGCAACGCCCCAGCGCACGGTGACGAGAAGCTGAACGGAGATGTATTCGGCGATCATCTGCACCTTGCCGCCGCCCAGGATGGCGGGGGTGACGTAGAATCCGAGCGAACTGATGAACACCAGAAGAGAGGCGGCAATGATGCCGGGCTTCGTCAGCGGAAGGAAGACGCGGAAGAAGGTCTGGACGTTGCTGGCCCCGAGGCTGCGCGACGCGCTGGACACGCGGGGGTCGATGCCCTGCATGTTGGCAAGCAGTGGCAGGATGGCATAGGGCAGCATGTATTCGGTCATGCCGATGAGCACGCCCAATTCATTGCGCATGAGCGGCAGGGGATCGGAGATCAGGCCGATGCCAAGGAGCGCGTCGTTCACCAGGCCGTTGTGGCCGAGAAGCATAAGCCAGGCAAAGGAGCGGACGAGCACCGAGATCCAGAAGGAAATCAGGAGGATTGCCATCATGCGGCGGCGGACGCCCGAGAGTGCATGCAGCATGGCATAGGACACGATGTAACCAAGCGTTACCGCCGCCACCGTGGTAATGAGGCAGAGCCTCACGGTCCGCCAGATCAGATTGGCGACCGTATCGCTCTCGAAGATCCGCGCGTAATTTCCAAAGCCCGGCTTGGGGTCAGTGACGCTGAGCAGCAGCACATTCACGATCGGCGCGATATAGAGCGCAAGCACCAGCAGCACTGCGGGCGCAACCAGCAGCCAGTACGGATTGAAACATGAGGTGCGTGCTGTCATGACGTGACGGCGCGCGCCCCCGGAGAGGGGCGCGCGCAGCGCTTTCGTGTATTAGCCGATGGCATCAAGGAAGGCATTCACGGCGTCGCCGCCATTGTCGGCCCACCACACGGGATCATTGAAGATCACCTTGTCGATGTTCATCGCCGAGTTGATGGCGTAGGGCTGCATGGCCTCCGGAATCTTGGCGAAGGCTTCCGGGTTGGAAGGTGTCATCCCGAGGCAGTCCAGGATGGCGAGCTGCGAGTCGACCTGCAGCGCCTGCTGGATGAACTTCATGACATTGTCGCGGCCTGCCGGGTTGCCGCGCGGCACGATATAGGCGCCGGGCATGGCGATTGCCTCGTTCATCACCATCTTGTAGCGGCCGTTGGTGCGCTCTTCGATGGTCTTGCCGCGGTTCTGCCAGATCATGCCCATGGCGACTTCACCATTGACGATCATGTCATGCGCTTCTGAGCCGGAGCCCCAGTAGAGGCTGTCGGCCTTGATTGCCTTGATCTTCTCGATCGCACGCGGAATGTCGCACGGATAGACCTTGTCCTTCGCCACGCCATCGGCGACGAGCGCGCTCTCGATCGAGCCATTGGCCCATTTGTAGAGCGAGCGCTTGCCAGGGAACTTGGCAGTGTCATAAAAATCTGCCCAGCCTTGCGGCGGGTTGTCGCCAAAGGCCTTGGTGTCATACATGAAGGCGTAGCCGTAGAAGATCACGCCGACGCCGAACTCCCATGCGACGCCTTCCTTGACCTGCTGCTTGTTGACGATGTTGTAGTCGATGGCTTCGAGGTGCCCGGACTTGCCGAGCGCGATGGCATCAAAACCGTCCGCGTCGCAGACATCCGCCGTCACCTTGCCGGAATCGACCATTTCCTTGATCTTGCCCTGCAAGGGGCCCGAGGTGTCGAATTTCAGCGGCAGGCCAGTGGCAGCCGTGAAGGGCTTGCCGATGGCATCGCCGTGGCACTTCTCGGATTCGCCGCCCCAGTTCCACATGACGATCTCATTGGCGGCAGCCTCTGCGTCACCCGCCCTGACAGCCAGCGTGGCAACGCCCGCCATGCCGCACAGCATCAAGAAACTGCGGCGGTCGAGGCGGCCAGCCTTGAAGGCAACCGCGCCTTCGCGCGCCATCTCATTCAGGAAAGCTTGGTCTTTCATGGTCACTTCCTCCATTTTGCTGCGGCATGTGCCGCTTTCGTCGTTGCGGGCATTGTGCCCCGTCTTGTCATGCGGATCTTGCGCCCGCTTCTTCAGTGTCACCGTCCTCGACCTCGACCTGAGCGTCATCGCTCCAGCAAAGATCGACGGACTGTGAGTCCGAAAACTGCCCCGTGTTGCGCCAGGCGGGGATGTGAACCTCGATCATCGGGTGGTCCTTGACCTCAACCATCAGCTTGAGGGTGGCGCCCATGTAGGTAATGCCGCGCACGATACCGGTGAGTGTGTTCTGGCCGTGGCCTTTGCCGGCCTGGAAGGCATCGATCTTTTCCGGGCGCAGCGCGAAGCAGCGGCCGCCGCGCCGGATGAAGTTGCTCTTGCCGAGGAAGCTCGCCGCGAAGGCTGTGCGCGGCCTCTCGTAGAGTTCGACGGGGCTGCCCACCTGCACCACCTTGCCGCGATTCATGATCACGATCCGGTCCGACATGGTGAGCGCTTCTTCCTGGTCATGCGTCACGTAGATGAAGGTCGTGCCCACCCGGCTGTGGATCTCCTTCAGCTGGTCCTGCACATCGGCGCGGAGCTTGCGGTCAAGCGCGCCCAGCGGCTCATCGAGCAGGAGTACGCGCGGCGAAAAGCTGAGCGCGCGGGCCAGCGCCACGCGCTGCTGCTGGCCGCCCGAAAGCTGGTGCGGATAGCGGTCGGCGAAACCCTTGAGCTGCACGAGGTCCAACATTTCGTTGACGCGGGCCTCGATCTCGCGGCGTGGCTTGTGGCGGATCTCGAGCGGGTAGGCGATGTTTCCCGTGACGGTCATGTGCGGGAACAGCGCATAACCCTGAAATACCATGCCGAAGTTGCGCTTTTCGGGCGGCGTCGTGGCGATCGACGCGCCGCCCACCAGAATGTCACCTGCCGTGATGTCCTGAAATCCGGCCAGCATCATCAGCAGCGTGGTCTTGCCCGAGCCCGAAGGACCCAGCAAAGTCAGGAACTCGCCGGCGCGGATGTCAAGCGACACGCCGTCGACGGCGGTCATCTTTCCGTATTGCTTGGTGACGTTTTGAAAGACGACACCGATGCCGGAGGGTTCTGTGGTCATGCCTGCTTCTTGAGCCCGAGCTTTTTGCGTGCTTCCGCCGGCGTCAGCACCCGCGCGCCCATGCGCTCGATGATGCCGATGACGCGTTCGACCAGCTGGGCATTGCTGGCCAGCACGCCACGGTCGAGATAGAGATTGTCCTCAAGGCCGACGCGCACATTGCCGCCCATGGCGACAGCCGCGGCGGCCATCGGCATCTGCATGCGGGAAATGCCGAAGCTGGCCCAGCTGGCATTGGCGGGAAGCTGATCCTTCATGGCCTTCATGTTGTCGACCGACTGGTCTGCACCCCACGGGATTCCGAGGCAGATCTGGAACATGGGAGGATCTTCGATCAGCCCTTCAGCGATCAGTTGTTTCGCTAGCCGGATATGGCCAAGGTCAAAGACCTCAAGCTCGGGCTTCACGCCCCATTCCTTCACCAGCGCCGCCATGCGGCGGAGATAGGGCGGCGTCGACATATAGACGTAGTTGCCATCGCCGAAGTTCATTGAACCGCAGTCGAGACTACAGATTTCAGGACGCAACATTTCGACGTGGCGGAGCCGTTCCTCCGGCCCGATCATGTCAGTGCCCGCGCCCGGCTTGCAGGGATCATCCTCACTGATCATCCAGTCTCCGCCCATGCCGGCGGTGAGGTTGATGACCACATCGGTGCCGCTGGAGCGGACGATATCCACCGCGCGCTTGAACAGTTCCGGATCCCGCGAGCCCTTTCCGGTGGCGGGATCGCGCACGTGAAGATGTGCGGCGGTGGCGCCGGCCTTGGCGGCGTCAATGGCAGCCTGGGCGATCTGCTCGGGCGTCACGGGAACGCCGGGGTGCTTGCCCACGGTATCGCCGGCTCCGGTGACGGCACATGTCACGATGACTTCGAAGTTCACGCTGTCACTCCCTGGAGTTCTTATTGCCTGGCGAAATGATTTGCCTGAACGCTTCGGAGCGTTATAGAATTTTCGCCATCAATTCATTTTTTTCGTCGGTCACGAAATCATGGTGCAGTCGGCTGATGTGGGAATGGTGTCGGGTGACCTGACCCGCGTGAGTTTTGTTCTCATTCCGCGTTTTAACATGATGACGCTGACGATGCTCATGGAACCGATGCGCATCGCCAATTATCTTGCACCGCACAAACTCTATGAGTGGGACTTCCGCGCGACGACCGCAGGACAAGTGTCCGCGAGCAATGGCCTCAGCGTCGCATGCCGCAACGTCGATGAGGCGGGATTGCCGAAGCCCGACATCATCGCCGTGTGCGGCAGTTGGGGCGCGGAGCATCTGAACGACCAGCGGCTGTTCGGCTGGCTGAGGCGGAGCGCCCGCGCCCAGGTGCAGATGATCGCGGTCGAACTCGGCATCTATGCGTTCGCCAAGGCGGGCCTCGTCACCGACCAGAAGGCGACGACCCACTGGTCGATGATGGCGGGCCTCGCCGAAGCCTACCCGGATCTTGAGGTCGTGGAACAGCTCTACTCGGTGGAGAAGCCGGTGATGACATGCGCGGGCGGCACGGCCGGGCTCGACCTGATGCTGCATATCGTTGGCCGAACGAATGGCGATCAGCTCGCCGCCGAGATCGCCAATCAGGTCATGCATTATCCACGCCGCCCGCCAGAATCGCTGCAACGCCACGCCACCGGCGGCAAGCACGATGACGTGCACCAGGATGTTCGCGCCGCCATGACGCTGCTTGAGGGTCGCATCGAAGATCCCGCACCCGTGCCCCGCATCTGCCAGGAACTCGGTGTTTCGCAGCGCAAGCTCGAGCGTCTCTTCAAGCGCGACATCGGTTGTACCATCGTGCAGTATTCAAAGCTGCTGCGGCTTCAATATGCGCGGGTGCTGCTGAGCTCGACGCGCATGTCGATCCGCGAGGTGTCCGCTGCCTGCGGCTTCAATTCTATGTCCTATTTCTCGCAGAGTTTCCTGCAGGCCTTTGGCAAGAAACCGAGCGAATACCGCCAGGCCTGGCCGGAGAAGGATGCCGCGCCCTCATGGCCGGGCACGGTCTATGCCTTCCTGCAGTCAGAGCGGAAGAAGCCGAGGACGCAGACTTAGGATCCTGCCCGCGCTGCGCGCACCGCCTTCAGAACGCCCACGATTGCGCGGTCGCGTTCGGCGGCCATATCCTCGAAGTGGCGGCCCGCCGCAATCTCGTTGCAGCCATCCACCATCCGGTCGCGGAGTTCCTTGGTGAGTTCGGGCGCAACAAGCCTCGTCCACGGAAGTTTCAGCGCCGGGCCGAACTGATCGAGGTTGGTGGCCATGCCGCCTTCGCCGCACGCCACATGGAAGGCCATGCACTGGCCCTGAATGGCAAGGCGCGGGGCAGGGCCGTTCATCAGTGCGATGTCGATGTCCTCCGGCGTGGCCTCTCCATTGGCCACCATATGCAGGGCTTCCCGCCACAGCGCTTCCTGCAGGCGGGTGGCGACGAAGCCGGGGATCTCCTTCTTCATCACCAGCGGCGCCTTGCCGGCATGGGCATAGAAATCCCGTGCCCAGGCGACGGCATCAGGCGATGTCTTCTTGCCGCCGATGATCTCGACGAGCGGGAGGAGGTAGGGCGGATTGAACGGATGGCCGATCACCGTGCGCTCGGGTGTCGGGCACAGTGCCTGGATGTCGGTCATCATCAGGCCGGAGGTGCTGGATGCGATGACGACGTCAGCCGGCACGATGCGTCCCAAGGTCTCGTAGAGCTTCTGCTTCAGCTCAAGCCTTTCAGGCGCGCTTTCCTGCACGAAGCCTGCCTCTGCGACGGCGGTTTCGAGACTGTCGGTGAGCGTCAGCCGGTCTCGTGATGCACCAGGGGCAAGGCCAAGCGCGGTGAGGCTTATCCATGCGGTGTCGAGTACCTTGCGGTACGCCGCTTCCTCGCTCATCGCATGAACGTATCCCATGACGTCATAGCCGCGCGCCAGGAAATGCGCCGCCCAGCCAGCGCCGATCGGCCCGCCGCCGAGGCTTGCAACCTTCTTTACTGCCGTCACGGATGGCCTTGCCATTGCTATCTCCCCCTGAACACCGGTTCGCGCTTCTCGACGAAGGCCTTGACGCCTTCTGCTGCATCTTCCGACTTCAGCATGGCGCGGTAGACCGGCAGGTCACCCTTGCGCATCGTGTCGAATGTCTCACGCAGCGGCTTGCACTCGATGGCGCGCAGAACTTCCTTCACGGTCTGCATGGCAAGCGGCGCGGACTTGGCGAGTTGGCCGGCCCATTCGCGCGCCGCCGTCATCAGGTCGGCATAGGGCACCACCTTGTTGACGAGGCCGTAGCGTGCGGCTTCCTCTGCGCCCATGCGGCGGCCCAGGAGCAGCATTTCCATGGCGATATTGTAGGGCAGCCGCCGCGGCAGCCGCTGCAACGCGCCCGCATCCGGCACGATGCCGAGCGGCATTTCAGGGAGTGCAAACTGCACGTGATCGGCCGCGATGATGAGGTCGCAGGACAGCGCGATCTCGAAGCCGCCGCCAATCGCGAGACCGTTGAGCGCGGCGATCACGGGCTTGTTGAGGTTCCAGTTCTCGGTGAGCCCGGCAAAGCCGCCATCGCCATAGTCGCCATCCTCCCACCAATTGTCGAGCTTGATGTCGCCGGAGTTCAGCGCCTTCAAATCCCAGCCGGCGGAGAAGATCTTCTCGCCTTCCGCCGTGAGGATGCCGACACGCAGTTCGGGATCGTTGCGCAGCAGCGCGAAGGCCTCGCCCATCTCGCGGCTCATCGCCTGGTCAATGGCGTTGACCTTGGGTTTGTTGAGCTTGACCTCAAGAATGTGGCCGTTGCGGGTGACTTCGACAAAACCGGGCATGGGGCTTTTGCTCACGTGAAGGCGGGAATGACTTCCTTGCAGAACAGTTCAAGCGAGCGCTTCTGTTCCTTCAGGCCAAGGCCGAGGCTGGCATAGTAGGTGAACTCATCCACGCCGACCGGCTCATAGAGCTTCAGCTTGGCGATCACCTCGTCCGGCGTGCCGAACATCAGGTTGGTTGACAGCATCTGCGGGTCGTATTCGCTGCGGTTGGCGATTTCGTGCAGGTCGATCTCCTTGGGGAAGCCGTTCTTCACGTCACCGAGGTTCTTGAACAGGTTTTCGAACTGGCCAAGCTGGCGCTGCGCTGCCTTGACGGGCACCATCCAGTCTTCCTTGCGGTCGTAGACTGCGGTGTGACGCATCATCGCAAAGATCGGGCGCTTCTTGCCGGGATTGTTGGCCATCGCTTCATCAAGGCGGGATTTGTAGAGTTCCGCCTCGCTCATCGGGCGGGTGAGCGGCCAGGACATGATGTTGAGCCCGTGCTTCACCGCAAAATCATAGGTGATGGGCGCGCGCGCGGCGACCCAGAGCGGTGGATGGGGCTGTTGCAGGGGCTTGGGAACCGATGTCGAGAGCGGGAACTGCCAGTACTCGCCCTTGTGCTCATAGTCGCCCTGCCACAGGGCCAGCACGGCGGGCAGCATTTCCTGCATGTACTTCCAGCCGTCTGTCTGCTTCAGGCCGGGGTACATGCGGTCGAATTCACGCTGATAGGCGCCCGAGCCGATGCCGAATTCGAGGCGGCCACCGGTGATGAGATCGGTGAAGGCTGCTTCACCCGCAAGCTTGATCGGGTGCCAATAGGGCGCCACAGCCACCGCCGTGCCGAGCCTGATCTTCGAGGTGTGTGCGCCCCACCAGGTGAGGATCTGGAACGGGTCGGGTGCGATGGTCATTTCCAGCGCGTGGTGTTCGGCCGCCCAGACAATGTTGAAGCCGCCATCTTCCGCCATCTGCACCATGTCAAGGGTGTGGCGGGCCACAGCGCGCATGTCGAGGCTGTCGTCCATGCGCTCAAGGTTGATGGCAAGCTGGAATTTCATCTGAGGTCCTCCTGACAACTGGCGCCGATAGAAGCATTTTCTCGAATGTCTGTCGCTGATGGTTGTGAGGTTATCAGAAATCCGACATCAACGCAGGAAATTCGCCGTGCCTCAATCGATGCGCCGAAGCGCATCTTCGAGTGCGGCGATGACCTCGGTGAAGTAGCCATCGCGCTCGCCATACTCGGTTTCGAGCACGCTGAAGAAGGCCGCGGCGGCCTGCTTCGCGGGGTCCACCATCAGGAACTGTCCGGCATAGCCGGGGTGGCCGACCCATGTGCCGTTGCTCATCAGGTGATTGCGGTAGCGCAGCGTGGGTGAGCCGCCATAATGCGTTCCGCCACCGCTCATCGTTTCCGCCAGGAGGGCGCCGCCGCGCCGCGCGATCAGCAAGCCGTAGCGTGCCAGGTCGCGCGCCGTCATCACGCCACCGCCACTCAGCACCGGCACGCCGTCGCAGTCCGCCGAGATGTGGAACACGGCCTCGAGCCCGGCCTCGGCCACGATATCCTCGACATGGGCCACCAGTTTGCGCCCGCTGGCGCGCTCGATCACCCAGCCCAGCATGTCGGTGTTGGGCGAGGTATAGCGTGTCGTCCGGTCATTGCCGCGTGGTGCGCCCACCAAGCCTGCGGCGAAACGGCGAACGCCGAAGTCCGGCTCGCCATCGGGCGGCAGCCGCCACCCCATGGCGATCTCCTGCCGGGCATAGCCCACGGGCTCCCCACGCGCCGGGCACGGCGCGTAAGGCGCCGCATAGTCCTCTTCGAAATTGCTGGCGACATCCATGTCCAGCACCTGCTGTAGGCTGGCTGGCGCATAGGCGTCCCCCGCCTCCGGCACGTAATCGCCGATGGGCCTGGCGACGTTGACCAAGCCCCGTCCGGCCAATTGCCCCATCGCCAGATGCACGAAGGTCTTTGTGATAGATTGCATGCTGTGCAGCCGGTCGGTGGCAAAATCGTCTGCATGCCGCTCCAGCAGGATACGGTCGTTCTGCGCGATGACGAGGGCGCAGAAGCTCTTTGAGCGCAGCAATCGGTCCAGTCCGGCCGCTCGCTCAAGCGCGGGGTTTTCTGCCTGCGTGAGCGCCAGCACGGCAGGCGCCCGGAAGGTCAGCCCACGGCGATGGATGTCATGGAGGCTGCGGAAACTCTGCCGCCGCCGCGCTGGTTCGTTCCAGCCTGCCAGACGATTCGGGTTGACGCTGAGATCAGGGTTTGGCTTGAACATCGGCCGGCAGCAACCCCCGCTCCGTCAGCACCTTGCGGGCCACCCGGAAGCACTCCAACGCCTGCGGCACCCCGCAATAGATGCCGACGACATGCACGATGGCCCTGATTTCTTCCGCTGACACGCCATTGTTGATAGCGCCGTTGCAGTGGATTTCCCACTCATGCATCTTGCCCAGCGCGCCCAGCATGGCGAGGTTCATCATCGAGCGGGTCTTGGCGTCGATCGTCTCGTCACCCCAGCCAAACCCCCAGCACCAGGCCGTCATGGCCTCCTGAAAGGGGCGGGTGAACGAGTCGGCGGCCTTCAGGTTCTTCTCGACATAGTCTTGGCCGAGCGTTTCTCCCCGCTTCCGCAATCCTCTTTCAAACAGGTCGTTATCCATGTCTGTTCCTCCAGAACGGCTCCCTCTACCAGCTTCGATTGCCGGGGGGACAAATTTTGTAAGATCGCGGCAACTCCGGCGCGGGACGTGAAGCCGCAGCGGCCGAGCGCGCAAATGTGATTGCCAAGCGATGCGACATCGGTTGACCCGCAACTGAGACCGGTTTCAAAGCAGGGTGATCCACTGATGCCAGGCAATTCACGGCACTGTCCTCAAGGCCTCTTCAAGAAAAACGACAGTTTTGTCGTGAATTCATGGGCTCTCTACAACTGCTTGGTCACGGATTGCTTCGGGCTTGGTGGCCCGTGACTGGACTGGTGCCCGCCAACCGGCTTCGGCTGGGTCTTGTTCGTGCTGCGCCGCCCGTTCCAGAAGATCGTCCCCGGAGAGTTCAAACAGTCTCCAATTTGGCGGCTAGGTGACTTGGAAATTGCGTCTCACATGACATTCACAATTCTGCCTGAAAGCTCTATTTAGGGGCTGCAACATAGGTGGGAACATGACAGCGGCAGACTCAGGGGGTTCAATGCACAGGGGGCGCAGGCGCGTTGCTGTCACTGACCTGACCCTTGCATCCTTCATCTGGCTTTGGTCTGGCTTACGGCTTTCCTTTCAGTTCCGGATGAGGGGTTTGGCATTGGCTATCCTGTCCGCCGCTCTGGCCCTTGCCCCTGTCCCACTGGCCTCCACGCATGATCTACCGGCATTCACCGCGGCTGAAAGTGCCCGGCACGCCACCCTGATCGCCCAAGAGATCGCCGATCATGGTCATAGCCATGAAGATGGCGATGCACATGAGCAGGCCCATGGCCACTTGCATGGCCACGATCCGGCAGATCATTCCCACCAGCTTGCTTTTCTTCCCGTCACTACTGACCAGTCCGGGCAGCCCCTGCCGCAGCGCTGGCCGTCTTTTCTCAGTGGCCCGCTGGACGCGGCAACAGGCATCGGTATAGACCGGCCTCCGAAAGGGCTGATGTATCTGTGACATCAGCGGGCCTCTGCGGCCCTTTCCACATCAACGTTGAGACATCAAGATGAATCGACCTCATATTCGGGGTGGCGGCAGTTCGCATTTTGCGGACATCAAGCCATTCCTCTTCCTTTCGCTGACGGTTTTCTCTCTCCTGCTCCTGTCGGGCGCGGCGCTGGCGCATGCCGTGGCTGAGGGCGACAAGGGCTATATCCAGGAGATCTCGGGCATCAATATCCTGCCCTTTATCTATTTGGGCGCCAAGCACATGGTGACCGGTTACGACCACATCCTGTTCCTGTTTGGCGTCATCTTCTTTCTCTACAGGCTGAAGGATATCGGGCTCTACGTCACGCTCTTCGCCATCGGCCACTCCATCACGATGCTGCTTGGGGTGTATTTCAACATCGGCATCAACAGCTACATCATCGATGCCATCATTGGGCTGTCCATCGTCTACAAGGCTCTCGACAATATGGGCGCCTATCAGCGCTGGTTCGGGTGGCAGCCCAACACCAAGGTCGCGACGTTGATATTTGGCTTCTGCCATGGCTTCGGGTTGTCATCCAAGATTCTCGAGTACAACATCGCTTCCGATGGCCTTTTGCCTAATCTTATCGCCTTCAACGTGGGCGTCGAGATTGGCCAGCTTCTTGCGCTCTCCGCCATCCTGATTGTCATGGGGTATTGGCGGCGCACGCATAGTTTCTGGCGTCACGCCTATGCCGCCAACACAGTCATGATGACGCTGGGCTTCGTGCTCATCGGCTATCAGCTTACCGGCTATTTTGTCTCCTAACTTATCAAGATGGATAGAAAACATGTATAACAGCGATATGCCCACCCGCGCTGAACTGCCGACCTCAAAGCAGCTCTTGCGCTCCACCTTCATCGCCATCGTGTCGGCCGCGGCCATCTTGGTGGCGGTGGTGCTTCCGGCGGAATACAACATCGATCCCACGGGAATCGGGCGGGCGCTTGGCCTTTCCGAAATGGGTGAGATCAAGCAGCAACTGTCGGAAGAAGCGGAGCACGACAGGTTGATGAAAGAGCAGTTGCAGCAACAGGAGCAGGCCCCCGCCGCGCCTGCCAATGGGCAGCAGTCGAGCCTCCTGGGTGAAATCCTGTCAGGTCTCTTCATCAGCTCGGCCCATGCGCAGGAGGCGCCTGCCGCACGGTCCGACACCATGTCGATCACCCTCAAGCCTGGTGAAGGCGCAGAGGTGAAGTTGAACATGGTCAAGGGGGCCAAGGTCACGTTTAGCTGGGCCGTCGAGGGCGGCGTTGTCAACTTCGACATGCACGGCGACGGCGGTGGTGAGGAAATCAGTTATGAGAAGGGACGCGCCGTGCCCGGTGCCGAGGGTGTTCTTGAAGCCGGCTTCGATGGCAAGCATGGCTGGTTCTGGCGCAATCGCGGCAAGGCTGATGTGACTGTCACCCTCAAGACAGAGGGAGACTACACAGACATCAAGCGGACGATGTAACCCATCCTTCCCGATGATATGCCCGCCGGGATATCCCGGCGGGCCGTGTCATCCGGGCGATTTGTCTTCGTGGCTCATGCCGGGGGTCAGGACTGTTGGCCCTGTGAGGGGCCGCGCGAAGGCGGTGTCCTCACGGGGCGTCATGTCCACGTCCTGGCATGGGCTGCTGACGCCTCTCACTGCGCGCCCGCCTGCTTCAGCCGCCTGGGCAGCAAGAGGTCGATCAGCGCGAAGATCGCAATGGCCAGCCCACCCAGCGGGAAGGCAATGGCAAGTATCGCGGCGAGGACCAGAACACCGGCGGGCACCATGTAGTCCCGCGGGTATTTCGGTGAGCCGAGCTGGCCGGCGGGCCTGCGCTTCCACCATATGACAACACCGGACACGCAGAGGAACACCATGGCGAGGCAGAAGGCCGTGTTGATGGCGAAGTTCCACCAGCCAAGCTGGCCTTCGTGCAGCGCGATTCCCACCGCCATCGCCTTGGCGGCAACGCCGTAGTCGGCATAGCGCACATCGGTCAGAACCTTCCCCGTGTACTGATCCACGTGAACGGTGCGGTCCAGCGTGGGGCTGGCGCCGTCATAGCTCATGCTGTTCTGCGAGATCGTCCACACACCTGTCTCGCCATCCGGCGGTGTGATGCGCATGCGCCCCTCGATGCCCAGCGCACGGCCGATCTGCACCATGCCATTGAGGTCGAGTGGCGTGCCGCTTGGCAGAACGGCAACGCCAGCCGTGGAGCCGGATGCGGGCAGCGGTGTCTGTTCCAATCCCCAGGGAACCTGCTTTTCTCCCGTGCCATTGAGCGAGATGTGGGTCTTGTCGGACAGGGGGACATTGTCCCACTTCTCCGCCGGGAAGCTACTCCATGCCTGGGTGAATTTTTCTCCCCAGACTGATGCCCAGGCAAGGCCCGTGACCATGAAGAAGACGAGAATGATGGCCATCCAGGCGCCGGTCGTCTCATGCCAGGACTTCCACAGGCTGCGCCCGCTGGCGCTGAATTTCGGGATGAGTGCTGCCCCGAATCCCTCGCCGCGCGGCCACCACAAGTATACGCCAGTGACCGCGAGGATGATGCCGAGGCTCGCGGCGATCTCGATCAACCAGTCGCCCGTCTGGCCAAGCAGAAGCGTGCCGTGGATTTTTTCGAGAAATAGGTTCCAGCTGCTGTCCTGCGGCATGGATCGCAGGATGGAGCCTGTATAGGGATCAACAGCCAGAACATGGTTGACCTCGCCCGCTGCCACAGTGACCATCATGGGCGTGGCGGCGTCATAGGGTGTGCGGATATCCTTTACAGCGGCTTCAGCTCCGAATGATGCACGCGCCGCCTCGGCCGCTTGAGCGGCGGGAAGTGCCTGCGCCTGCGGAGCGACCGGCAGCCGGTCGCCGTGTTCCGGAAGATAGGTTGTGAACAACATCATGAAGAAGCCGGTGACGGCCAGCATGAGCAGAAATGGAATGACATAGAGACCGGCATAGAAATGCCAGCGCCAGACAGCGCGATAGAGGCGTGAACTGGCTGCAGCGTCCTGGTGCTGCGCGATCGTGATCGGCATGGAACATGGTTCCCCTTGATATAATCGACTTCGGCGCACCAAAGCAGGTGCGCCAGCTCAGACAATCAGATCAGGAGAGTGGAGGGAGGCCCGCGTGGCGGACTGCCGAGCAGTCGTAATGACTCTAGCGGCCTGAGAAGAACTGCCTGACAATAAACGGCAGGCAGTGGCGAGTGGCTCGGCTCGGCGAAGGCCGAGACGATTTCAACAAGTGAGCGGCCGGCGGTAGCGGCACAAGCACTGCACAGAACGCAGGTTTCAGAATGTGACGGGCCTTGCCCTTCACCCGGGAGGCCGTCTTGCCTGTCAGAACTGCAGAGTGAAAGCGCGAGGTCGCGCTCTAGCATTGATTCTGCGGAATGACCCGTGACCGGCAGCACGCCGAGCAATACGGGGACGAGCAGCGCGACCAACACCGCATGGACAATCCAGCGGCGGTGCAGCCTCACGCGATCAAGCCAGCCCCCGTTCATGCAATGATTTAGCCGGAACGCCTCGGGAGCTGTCGACGCTACCAAAGGTCGCATCGATTCCGGACCTATTCCCGGTCGGTGCTGTACTATCCGGCTTGGCCGGGTTGCGGGGGCCCGTGCTGCTGGGCCTGCCTCCGCCTGCCTGAAGCGATCCGAGGTGGTCAAACCTCCGGCGCCTGGGTGGGGAGGCCCCGTGGTTTCAGAGAAGGCCGACACGTAATTTTCTGATATTGCACAACTGTTTTTCCGACCCTACAGTGCGCCGCCTCTTCATTGCGTTGATTGGTGGACAGGCCGGGAGGTTGCAGATGACGGTCATCAACTGTGACATGGGCGAGGCGTTTGGCCTCTACAAGATGGGCGACGATGCCGGCCTCATGCCGCTGATTGACGTGGCCAACGTGGCCTGTGGCTTTCACGCCTCCGACTTCAACCACATGCGGGCCACCGTGCAACTCGCAAAGAAGCATGGCGTAAAGGTGGGGGCACACCCCTCGCTTCCCGATCTCCAGGGCTTCGGCCGCCGCGAGATGAAGATGAGCCGCGAGGAACTCGCCAATTGCATCATCTATCAGGTGGGCGCGCTCAAGGGCTTTCTCGAAGCGGAGGGCATGACGCTCAATCACCTGAAGCCGCATGGTTCGCTCTATGGCATGGCGGCGCGCATGGAAGAGGTGGCGCATGCCGTATGCGACGCCGCGGATGTGTTCAAGGTGCCGGTCATGGGCATGATCAACACCTTCCATGAAAAGGTCTATCCGGCGCGTGGCCACAAGTTCATCGCCGAATTCTATGCCGATCTCGATTACCGCGATGATGGTTCGCTGATCATTACGCGTGAACATGAGGCGAAGGACCCCGCGACGGCTGCGGCCCTCTGCCTGCGCGCCATCAAGGAAGGTAAGGTGAAGGGCGTCGGCGGCGGTGATGTTGCCGTGCGCGCTGACGCCATCTGCGTTCACTCCGACACGCCCAATGCAGTCGCCATCGCGCAAGCCGTGCGCAATGCCGTGAAGCCCTATATCGACGCCTGATTTTCCGACAACACGAGGACAGACAATGGCCCAGCTTCTCTCACCGCTTCCCGGCACCTTCTACCGCAAGCCCGCGCCTGACAAGCCCAGCTACAAGAACGATGGAGACACAGTCGCCAAGGGCGAGGTGATCGGACTCATCGAAGTGATGAAGTCCTTCACCGAGGTGAAGGCGGATGCTGCCGGAAAGATCACTTTCATGGCCGATAATGAAGAACCGGTGATGGCCGGACAGCCGCTCGCCGAGATTGTCTGACAATGCCGATCAAAAAACTCCTGATCGCCAACCGGGGTGAGATCGCGGTGCGCATCATCCGTGCCGCGCGGGAGCTTGGAATCGGAACGGTGCAGGTGCATTCGGCGGCGGATGTGGACTCGCTTGCGGTGAAGCTGGCGGATGAGGCGGTGAATATCGGCCCGCCGCATGCCGCCAAGTCCTACCTCAACATCGAGAACATCCTGAAGGCAGCGAAGGACACGGGCTGCGATGCCGTGCACCCGGGTTATGGCTTCCTCGCCGAGAATGCGGGCTTTGCCGATGCCGTCGAGGCTGCGGGGCTGATCTTTGTCGGCCCCAAAGGTGATTCAATTCGCGTGATGGGCGACAAGGTGGCCGCACGCGTTGCCGCCGAGGCGGCCGGCGTGCCGGTGGTTCCGGGTTCTGATGGCCGCGTTGATGATCCCGAACAGGCCAGGGCCATCGCACTCGCCATCGGTTTTCCGGTCATGATCAAGGCCGCTGCGGGCGGCGGCGGGCGTGGCATCCGCATTGCCCATGACATGGGCGAATTCGAAACGCTGATGCCGCAGGCTTCTGCCGAGGCCAAGGCAGCCTTTGGCGATGGTGGCCTTTACATCGAGAAAGTGATCGAGAAGGCCCGCCACATCGAAGTGCAGATCCTGGGCGATGGCAAGCGCGCCATTCACTGTTTCGAGCGTGAGTGTTCCCTGCAGCGCCGCCGCCAGAAGGTGTGGGAGGAAGCGCCATCCGCCGTGCTTCCGCAGCAGGTGCGCGAGAAGCTTTGCGCGTCTGCCGTGGCGCTGGCCGAAGCCGTCAACTATCGCGGCGCGGGCACGCTCGAATATCTCTACGACGACGACACCCATCACTTCTACTTCATCGAGATGAACACCCGCATTCAGGTGGAGCACCCGGTGACGGAGATGATCACCGGCATCGACCTTGTGCGCGAGATGATCCGCATCGCGGGTGGTGAACCGCTGCGGTTCGCACAGTCGGATGTCAGGATGAACGGCCACGCCATCGAGGTGCGCATCAACGCCGAAGACCCCGCGAAGAACTTCATGCCCGCACCCGGGACGATCTCTTCGCTGCGTGTTCCGGGCGGCCCCGGCACGCGCTTCGACACCATGCTCTATCAGGGCTATCAGGTGCCGCCTTTCTATGACTCGCTCCTTGGAAAGCTCATTGTATGGGACGACACGCGCGCAGGGGCGATCGCCCGCATGGCGCGCGCACTTGCCGAACTCGAGGTTGGCGGCATCGCCACCACGAAGCCGTTGCACCAGCTTCTTGCGGCCGATGAAAATGTGCGCAAGGCTCACTTCCACACGCGCTGGCTCGAGCCATGGCTCGAGGCCAACGCCCATAAGCTCAATTCATAAGGAGGATGGCGCTTACATGAAGACGCGGTATTCCTACGGGGGCGATGAGCATATCTTCGTCGAATGCGACGAGGAAATGTCTCTCGATGCCTTCTTCAAGTCGCTGTCCATGGCGACGGCCCTGAAGAAGGCGAAGATCAAGGGCGTGACGGAAATCTGCCCGGCCAATGCTTCCTTTCAGGTGAAGTTTGATCCGGATGTGATCAAGCCTGCCGACATGCTGAAGGAGCTGAAGGCGATTGAGAGGGCAGCGGCCAAGGCAAAGCCTGTGATCAAGTCGCGCATTATCGAGATTCCAGTCCTCTACAATGATCCGTGGACGCATGAAACATTGATGCGCTTCCGCGAGCGCCACCAGGACCCGACCTCGACTGACATCGAATATACAGCGCGCATCAACAAACTCGATGGCGTTGATGGGTTCATCAAGGCGCATTCGGGCGCGCCATGGTTCGTCTCCATGGTGGGTTTTGTCGCTGGCCTGCCCTTCCTCTACCAGATGGTGGACAAGCAGCGGCAGATCCAGTCGCCGAAGTACCTCAGGCCGCGCACCGACACGCCGAAGCTTACCGTTGGCCATGGCGGATGCTTCGCCTGCATCTATTCGGTGCGCGGTGCGGGCGGCTATCAGATGTTCGGCATCACGCCCATTCCGATCTACGATCCCAACCAGAAGATCAAGCACCTGAAAGACTTCATGTGCCTGTTCCGGCCGGGCGACATCGTGAAGTGGAAGCCCATCGACCGGGCTGAGTATGACGCGACGGTCGCCGCTGTGGAGAAGGGCAAGTTCAATCTCAAAATGAAGGACGTGACCTTCGACCTTGCCGAGTTCAAGAAGGACATGGATGGTTACAATGCCAAGCTGATGGGGGCGCTCAATGGCCGTTAAAGTCATCAAGCCCGGTCTCTCGACCACGGTTCAGGATCTGGGCCGCCCCGGTTACTACCACATCGGCAGTCCGCTCTCGGGCGGCATGGACAGGCTGTCGCTCAAGGCTGCCAACCTTCTCGTGGGCAACAAGGAGGGCGCTGCCGTACTCGAGGCCGTGTTCCTGGGGCCGGAACTTCAGTTCACGGAAGATGCGACCGTTGCCGTGACGGGTGCTGAGCTTCCGCCGCGCGTCAATGGTGAGGAGCGTGCCACCTGGACCTCCTTCAAGGTGAAGAAGGGCCAGACGCTCTCCTTCGACTTCCTCAAGAAGGGCGCGCGCGCCTATATCGCCATCTCCGGCGGCATCGACGTGCCGGTGGTGCTGGGTTCGCGCTCGACCTATACGCTGGGGGCCTTGGGTGGCTTCAAGGGCCGCAAGCTCGAGGCGGGCGACAAGCTGCCCACCGGCAAGGGCAGGGCGGTACGCGAGGGCCGCACCATCCCGGAGAAGCTCCGCCGCGCGCCGGGGAACCCGGCCGAACTCCGCATGCTGCCGGGCCTTTACTGGCACCGCATCACTGCAGCCGCGGGCAAGCACTTCTTCGAGGACACCTGGAAGGTGGCCCCGGAGGCGGATCGCATCGGCTACCGCTTCCGTGGTGGCAGGCCCCTTGAGTTTGTTCCGCGCGAACAGCCTTTCGGCGCGGGATCTGATCCCTCCAACATCGTTGATGCCTGCTATCCTTACGGTTCGGTGCAGGTGCCGGGCGGCACGGAGCCGATCGTGCTCCACCGTGATGCGGTGTCGGGCGGCGGGTATTTCATGGTCGGCACCGTGATTTCCGCCGACATGGACCTGATCGGCCAGTTGCAGCCCCATATGCCGGCGCGCTTCGTTGAAGTGACGATGGCCCAGGCGCTGAAAGCCCGCAAGGACGAGGCCAGGCTTTACGAGAAGATCAAGGCGTCCCTCTGATAGGGGCGCCCGTCCGGCGCATCAGCCGTGGGCAGGGTGCCGAAGCCGGGCCTGCTCTCGGTATTCCTTTGGGGGAATGCCAATGTGTGCCTTGAAGGCGCGGGAGAACTGCGCCTGATCGCTGAAGCCCCAGCGATAGGCGATTTCCGCCACCGTCTGCCGGTTGGAGGGGTCGCGCAGCGCTTCGCGGCAGGCCTCCAGCCGCTGGTCCCTGATCCAGCTGCCGAGCGTCTGGTTGGTGTCACGGAACAATTCATGCAGATAGCGGGTGGAGATGCCACAGCCCCGGGCAATGGCTTCAGGGTCCAGATCGCTATCGCCCATGTTGCGGCGGACGAAGGCTTCGATCCGCGTCAGGTGCGCCTCGCGCACCGATGAATTGCCAGTGGTCAACGTGCGCTCATCCGCCTTCAGCGCCAGCACCAGAAGATCGACCAGTTGCTGGCCAACGGTGGCGCGCGTTTCCGGGCTCATCGCGTCAAAACGGTTGGGGATCAGGTGCAGCATGTCGCGGAACAGACCGCCTGCGCCATCGGTGGCGTTGAACTGCAGCGAGCAAAACCGATCCGGTTGGCGGACGCGGCCACCCAGTGCTTTCGCTTCGACTTTCACCACCCAGAGATCCGCCGCTTCCGCATGGCTGAATTCATAGGGCTCGTGGCTGCGCTCCAGTATGAAAGCGCCCGGGTTGCAGCGCACATCCTTGCCGCATTGCGAGAAGAACACCTCGGAACGCGCCGGGACGGTGATGAGAAAATGCTCTTCCCGCTCGGCTTTCAGGTGTTGGGGCAGCCGTTGGTAGTGGAGCGCATCCGAGGTCAGGCGCGACAGTGACACGCTGCCGAGTGTCCACAGCGTCAGGTCGCCTGAAAAGTGGCTGGGGTCGCGGAACTGCAGGTCAAGCGGGAAGTAAGCCTTGGCAATGGCATCATGCCAGTGGCGGCTGCGGTCGTGGGGCTGCGTTTCGGACGTGGTGATCGTCGTCTTCATGGGCGTGTCCCGTCGGTTGGCCCCAGCTTAGGCAGGCGCGGGGAGGGTTGCAACGGCTTCCGGCGGGAGTGCGCCACAGGTCAAATGAGCGTGCCGGGCCTGCAAAGACGGCTGTCAGGATCTGATCCTAATCTCCAGAATTGGACAGGTGTGCAAGTCATTGCCATGCAAGCAGCGAGCCCCGCGAGGGTGGCCGTCATGTCATGTGCTTGATCTTGCGAACGCCGCAACAGCGAGGGCACCATGAAGGCCAAGGC
>JBEIDW010000016.1:0-40462 GCA_040383265.1 Hyphomicrobiales bacterium | reverse complement strand
TCAATGGCATCCATCTGACCTTTTAGATTTGCAAGTTCTGCCGCCTGTGGGCCGTTTCCTTTCAAGAAGAAAAGTGATGGCCAGAATACGACCAATCCGACAGTTGTTACGACTGCGTCAGTCGTCCGAGCGCGGTTCTGAACACCCGCAGCCTGTGCCGCCCGCAAGGATACCGTTTGAGCCTCTGCCTCCAATTGTTGACAGGTATAGCTCTGATAGAGAACGGGTGAAATGTAGGAAGGCGCAATGTCATCAGCGCTCGATGCACACCCGGTCACGATCAAGATCAACCCAGTCAGCAAAGTTGATCTTTGAATTATACGCTGTTCCAACCTGATCACCATGAAAAGAGGTTCCAAAAAAGCCAGAATTATTTAATAGTAATACTCGGCTGATGTCATTCCTTTTTGTTTGGGTTGACGCACGGAAGCTGACACAGGTTGCCAATCACGATGCATAGCATTGCTTGCAAACGCAGAATGCCGATCAAAGTGGTTTAAGTTATCTTTCTCTTGTCGAGAGGGATGCTGTAAGTTGCGCTTGTCGGGGTTGTATCTGTCGCGGAGGAGTCGGTGTCTTCCGTGGAGGCCTTAACCCTCAGCGGTGGATTTTTTCTGCAATTTTGAGGGATACCCCACCCACTGCCACTCCCCTGAAATGGTGTCGAAGGGTGCCCAGACTGTGGAATGCAATTGCGTACAGGCGATACCGTCAGATGGACCTCGTCTGACGAGTCATGCGAGCAGAAAAGAGATAGTTTTGGGTGGGTACAATTTATGAGAACAAACGAGGAAAAACTGCTCTACATGAGATCATCAGTGTACCCCAAAGCTGCGATCAAAACCTTTGAAAACTTGATTCTTTAAAGGGAATTTTGATTTGTTCGCCGAAATTGGATAGATGACCTACCGTTAGACGATCCCCCAACGGCTCATCGGGGCTAGATAGCGGCAGCAAGCTGGATGTGCAAGAGGGATTATCCGGGGCTCCGAACTCAGCTTCTGAATTTCCGCATGAGGTTGGCAAGGCTCTGCAGGTCATCCTGATCCCGCGGCGCACGGAAGGTTGAGGCCGCCGCTGCGGATTCCAGCGGAGGGGGCGCTCGCCGGGGTTCGGAGGGTGTGGGCTCGACCGTCAAAAGCGAGAGACCAAGATCCGTGCCCCGTCCTCCCACCTCCGCGGTGGCGGCTTCCGGCGAGTGGCTCTGCGCCCGCCAGCGCTGCACGATGTCCTGCAGGAAGCCATCATCGGGAAGCTCATCGGCCCAACTGCGGGTGAAGGAGGCGGTGTTGCTCTGCGGCCGCGCCCCGGCGGGCAGAATGTCGAATTTGATGCGGGTGGGAAGCGAGACGCCCTCGCCAAAGGCGATGGCCTCGCCCGTGCCCATGGTCGGGATGAAGTCGAGCAGGCTGCCCGCGGCATCCGAAATGCCGGCTTTCAGGATCTGCTGGTCGCGCTCGTTTGCGAGACGCATCGAGAAGATGGTGTTGCACTGGGAGAGGATGGTGGCGTCCAGTTCAGCCGGCCGCTGCGATACGATGCAGAGCGAGACGCCATATTTCCGGCCCTCCTTGGCGATGCGTGAAATGGCGCGCTTGGTGGGCTCGAAGCCCAGGGTCTTGTCCACCGGCACATAGCGGTGTGCTTCCTCGCAGACGAAGGTGATGGGTATGCGTCCGGCACTCCACACGCCAAAATCGAAGGCGAGCTGCGCCAGCACCGAGACGACGACGTTGATGATTTCCGACGGCAGCCCGCCCAGTTCGAGAATGGCAATGGGCTTGCCGTTGACCGGAATGCGGAACAGCCGCGCCAGCACCTGGGACATGGTGTCCTGCACGGTGAGGGAGCCGAACATGAACGAGTAGCGCGCATCGCGGCTGATCGATTCGAGCCTGGACTTCAGTCGTTTGTAGGGTGCGAGTTCGCCGCGCAGTTCCAGCTTGCCGATATGCTCTTCGAGAATGCCGATGAGATCCGAGGTTCGGTAAGGCACCGGCGTGTCAACGCCGATGGCATTGTGATCGACCGGCTCGCGCTGGCGCTGGATCATCGGCCGGTCACGCCGCTGGTTGTTCATGTAGCGGAGCTTGGCGAGCGGAATGAGTTCGCGCAGCACTTCGACGTCAGGTTCGCGGTTCGGCTGCTGCCCGATGAGGATTTCGACGATCTCCTCGAAGTTCAGAAGCCAGAACGGCAGGTTCATGTTGGACGGGCTGATGACCTCCGCCATTCCCTTGAAGGCATGGGCGTATTCGCGGTGCACATCGAGCAGCAGCACATGGCCCTGGGGGTTCTTCTCCAGGATACGGCGCAGAATGAGCGCCACGGTGCAGGACTTGCCGATGCCTGTGGCGCCAAGGATGGCGAAGTGCTTGCCCAGCATGTCATCGATCTTGATCATGGCGGGGATGGAGGAATCCTGCGTGATGTGGCCGATGCGGATGGCGGTGTCGGAATCGCAGGCATAGGCCTTCGCAAGTTCGATCTTCGAGGCGCGGTAGACCACATCTCCCAGAGATGGATAGCTGGAGACGCCGCGCCGGAAGCTCAGAGGGGTGCCGTCCGCGTCTTTCGGAAGTTCGCCCAGGAACTCCACTTCGATGATGCGTAGCTCCTGCTCGTCCCGGGCATGCGAGGGCATGGGCGAGGAAAGGGCGGACACGATGCACAGCGACACCGATTGCGGCATGTCCACGCGCAGCAGCATGCCGATTTCTGGCGTCTTGGTGCGGGGGTTTCCCTCTTCCGTATCGATCAGGATGACTGCATGAGCGCCAGTGACGGCCACGATGCGGCCGATGCGCTCCTCTTGCTGGGACTTTGGCTGAAGCGGGGCATCGGGGGCCAGTTGCTGAGCGTGCATGCTGTAATACCTTTCAATGCGGGCCGGATGCCAGGGCTGCCTTGGGCGCCAGTGGCAGGATGAGGGACACGCGGGTTCCGTTGCCTTTTTCAGACTCGATGCGGAGGTCGCCGCCATGCATGCGCGTCAGCGCCTGGGCGATGGGAAGGCCGAGGCCGGTGCCTTCATGGCGCTTGCTGAAGGCGGAATCGACCTGACCGAAGGGGCGTAGCGCAGTTTCGACTTCTTCCGCCGACATGCCGATGCCCGTATCCTCCACGGTGATCAGCGCATAGGACGGGTCGATGAGAGTGGTTTCGATCCTCACCCGGCCATTCTCGGGCGTGAACTTCACCGCATTGCCGAGCAGGTTGATGAGAATCTGCTTGAGGCGCAGCGCATCCGCCATGAGCGGCGGAAGGTCATGCGCGCCGCGGCACTCGACCACCATGTTCTTGTCACGCGCCCGGGCTTCGACGATGAGCAGGCAGGAGGCGAGAATCGGCCCCAGCGCCACCGGTTCCCGTTCCACGGCCAGTTTGCCGGCCTGTATCTTGGAGATGTCGAGAATGCCGTTGATCAGTTCAAGCAGGTGTTCCGCCGCCTGTTTGATATAGCCCGTATACTGGTGAACCTTCTCCGGGCTTGTCGCTGTCTGGGTGTGCAGCATGTCGGAAAAGCCGATGATGGCGTTGAGGGGCGTTCTCAGCTCATGGCTCATGTTGGCGATGAATTCGGACTTGGCCTTGGAGGCCAGCTCGGCATCCACCTTCGCGGCGTGCAGCGCGATGGCCTGTTTACGCTGCGGAACAGCGAGCCCTAAGTGATCAGAGAACTCCCCGATCAACGAGCCTTCCTTGAACCATTTCGGACCGAACGTGCGCATGATGGACCCAAAGCCTGTCTGCTTCTTTTGGCGGTCACGTCTCAACGTCTGGTTAATGTCGACATCCGTTTCTGGATGGATTATTGCTTTGTGAGGCTCCCCCGAACCTGATACATTCAGTGCAACGCAATGATTACAGGAACGGCCGCCGCCGCTCCGGTCCTCCCGTCGAGAGCCGGCCGTGCCTTGAAAGGTTTGGACGTGGACGCGACCAGCAGGCCGGGCATGAACCGGTCACGGCGCAAATCGGCGGCTGCCGGGAAATCTGCCCGGCGCCCGCCCATTTCGCGCGAACAGCCGCCGGGAGGCCTCTATGGCGCTCTCGACCTTGGCACGAATAATTGCCGCCTTTTGATCGCGACCCCTTCCCACAACGGATTTGTGGTGGTCGATGCGTTCTCGCGCATCGTCCGGTTGGGTGAGCGGCTGGCCCAGACGGGCCGACTGAGCGATGACGCCATGGGCCGTACGATTGACGCGCTGCGGGTCTGCGCCAACAAGCTGCGCTGGCGGCATGTGGAACGGGTGCGATTGGTCGCAACCGAGGCCTGCCGGATGGCGGCCAACGGGCCGGAGTTCATCGAGCGGGTACGAAGTGAAACCGGTTTGAAGCTTGAGATCATTGACCGCGAGACGGAAGCGGGGCTTGCTGCCGTGGGGGCTGAGCCGCTGGTTGACCGCGATGCCGAAACCGCGCTGGTCTTCGATATCGGCGGGGGATCGACGGAAGTGCTTTGGATGCGCCGCAGCGGCCCCCGGTTTGAAACGGTGGCATGGACCTCGCTTGCTGCGGGCGTCGTGACGATTTCGGAGCAGTTCGGCGGCGGGGTGGATGTGACGCAGGAATCCTTTGCCGCCATGCGGGAGCATTTGCGCCCCATGCTGCGGGAGTTCGCCGCGCGGGTTTCTGCCGCCAATGGCGGTCTGCCGCCGGTTCCCTCGCATCTTCTTGGAACCTCGGGCACCGTGACGACAATCGCGGGCGTACAATTGGGGCTGGCGCGCTATGACCGGGCGCGTGTCGATGGCTGCTGGCTCAATACCCACGACATCGGCGCTGTCACCGCCCGGTTGCTCGAGCTTTCCTATGACCAGCGCGCCGCCAACCCCTGCATCGGGCGCGAGCGTGCCGATCTCGTGCTGGCGGGCTGCGCCATTCTCGAGGAAATCCGCCTAGCCTTTCCGGCGGAGCGCATCCGCGTGGCAGACCGGGGCCTGCGTGAGGGTATTCTCACCTTGCTGATGAAGGAAGATGGAACCTATGGGAGGGCCGTATGAGCCGTCCGGGCAGTGGCAAGAAGCCGGGCGTGCGCCTCAAAGTGCGGGTGAAAACCGGCAAGGGCCGCACCGTATCGCAGAAGAACTGGCTCGAACGCCAGTTGAACGATCCTTACGTGCAGGAGGCGAAGAAGCTGGGCTACCGCTCGCGCGCCGCCTTCAAGCTGATCGAGATCGACGACAAGTACCGCTTCCTGAAGCCCGGGGGCCGGATTGTTGACCTTGGCGCAGCGCCCGGCGGCTGGAGCCAGGTGGCGGTGAAGCGGGTCAAGGCCGAGGAGGGCCGGGGCCGTGTCATCGCCATCGACATGCATGGCATGGAACCCATCCCCTCCGTCATCATCTTCAAGAAGGACTTTCTGGAAGAGGACGCCCCCGCACTGCTCATCGAAGCCCTGGGTGGCGAGAAGGCGGATTGTGTCTTGTCCGACATGGCGGCCCACGCCACCGGGCACCGCCATACCGACCACATTCAGATCATGGGGCTGGCCGAGGCCGGGTATGAATTCGCCAAGGACGTGCTGAAGCCCGGAGGAACGTATCTCGCCAAGGTGCTGCGCGGCGGCACAGAAGGCGAGATGCTGAAGATGATGAAAAAGGACTTCGCCAGTGTGCGCCATGTGAAGCCGATGGCCAGCCGCGACGATTCGGCTGAGCTCTTCGTGCTGGCCATGGGCTTTCGGGGTGCGCCGTCTCCGGCCACCTTGTCCGTGTAATTCTTTCCGCGGGCGTCAGCGAACGCGGGCGACGCCGCTCTTGCCGTCGTCGCGCACCCAGCGGATGCGGTTGGACGACAGCTTCGCCACGGTGAAGCAGAAGGTGCGCCCCTTGTACCATTGCTGCCACTGCTGACAGAGCTTGGTGCCGGACACCCACCAGCGGCCCTGGTCGCTCGGCGTCATGTACTTGCCAAGGCCCGCCGCTTCGCCCGTGCCATCTACCACGCCATTGGCGCGGTAATTGAGCGGGATCTCGCCGCCGAAGGGCACGGCGAGATAGATGCGCTTACCGCTGATGAAACTCTTGAGCTGCTGGCCGGCCAGTGCCTGACCCTCGGTTGAGGCCGCAGCCGGTGCCGTCGCAGCCGCCATGACCAGGACCAGACCTGCGACCCCCAGAGAGAACCGCCGCCGCCATCCGCGCGTACTTATGCTTTGTTCGATCATCTTGAACGCTCCTTTCCTTTTGCCTGATACGCAGGAATTTCCACAGCAGACCGCATGACAGCCCTTCTCGCCCTGTTTCAGTTCATCGCCTTCGACTTTGCCTGGTTTGCCGCCGTATGGGGCGGAGCCAATGGCTGGGCGTGGGTTGGCTCGCTCCCGGCCGTGGCGATTGCCGTGTTTCATCTGGTCCTCAACCGCCATGTCTTCTGGAGGGAGGCCAAGCTGATCGTCGCCATTCTGCTGTTCGGCGTGCTGCTCGAGACGGGCCTCATGGGAGCTGGCCTCATCCGCTATGCCGACATGGCGCCTGGCCAGATTCTGCCGCCGGTATGGATCTGGGCGCTGTGGCTGGGCTTCGCCACCATTCCAACTGGCAGCCTCACCTGGCTGCAGGGACGAGGCGTGCTGCAGATGCTGTTTGGCGCGGTGTTCGGCCCTCTGGCCTACTGGACAGGGGCGAAGATGGGGGCCGCCACGCTGGGTGAGCCTGCGGCCTCCTCTCTCATGGGGATCGGGCTGGCTTGGTTCCTTGCTTTCCCGGCACTCATGCTGCTGGCCGACGCGATTTCGCCGCGCCGGCGGGCCCCCCGTGTTCTGCCAGAGATTGATCTCGATCATGGAGTGGAGGACAGGCTTCGGGGCAAGTGAGTAAGCCCCAACAGGAAAGATCCTGATGCCGACCCTTTTATTTTGCGTGAGCCTTGCCGCCCTCCTGCTGACGCCGGGTCCCACGAACACGCTGATGGCGCTTGCAGGAGCCGAACGCGGCTGGGCCCGCGCCATGCGCCTCGCCCCGGTCGAGGTCGTGGCCTATGGGCTGGTCACCATTCCACTGGCCCTCGCTGGCGAGAGCCTTCTGTCCGCTCACGGGCCGTTGCGGCTCGCCGTCACGCTGGTGGCGGCGGCCTGGGTGGCCTTTCTCGCGCTGAAGCTGTGGAGGCTGCCGTCGGGCGATGCAATGGCAACGGGCGGAAAGGGCGCGCTGAAGCTCTTCGCCACGACGTTGTTCAATCCCAAGGGCCTGGTCATCGGGTTGGTGCTGCTACCCTCGCAGCAGAACCTTGGCAGCGCGGCCGCTGTGTTCTTCGCCACCTTGATTGCCGTTTCGGCAGTTTGGGCGGCCATTGGCAACAGCATGGCGGGGACTGGCTATGCGCAGGCGCCGGTGGTCCGCCGCGCCTGTGCCTGCTGGTTGGGGCTTCTCTCGCTATGGCTTGGTTCGGCCGCCCTGACCGCCTGACATGTATCCCCGACGTTCGCGCGCCCTTGGTGAGGCGCCAGGCCCGCGTTCGCAGGTCCACCCTTAAGCGTTGCCGGAGAGTGCTTCGAGGACCGTGGATTTTGCAGGGCCAGCCGAATCAGACTGGCGCATGACGGCTGCCAGCGACAGGCTTTCCAGCGTTGCCAGATAGTCGTCATAGGCCTTGGCGAAGGCGATGCGCACTTCGCAGCAGGCCTCGTCCCGGCAGTCATCGCAGCGGCGGTAGGCGGTGCGTGAAAGGCAGGGAAGGGGTGCGATCGGGCCATCGACGGAGCGCAGCATGGGGCCGATGAAGATCTTGTCGGCCGGTTTCAGCAGTTCATAGCCACCATCGCGGCCCCTGCGGCTGCTGATATAGCTCGCCGCCTTCAGCGTGAGCAGAATCTGCTCGAGGAACTTTCGCGGCAGCTTTTCCTGTTCGCAGAGCTGACGTATCTGCAGGCCTTCGCCCGGCTTGGCCCGGGCCAAGGCGACCACCGCCTTGAAGGCGTATCGGGCGCGTTGGGAGATCATGGCGCCAGAGATAGTCTTTAACGCGGGCTGATTGCAAGTAGCGGGGATTTACCCGCTTGCCCCCGCCTTGGCGCCAGTGTTAAGGACAGCCGCCAATCCTCGCCTCAGTCCACACGTTTTTGAGAGGTTGGCCCATGCCGCGCCATATCCCTGAATATCTTACCTTTGACGACGTGCTGATGAAGCCCGGCGCGTCCTCGGTTCTGCCTGCCCAGGTGAGGACGGCGACCCGGCTGACCCGGACGCTGAAGCTTTCGATTCCCATCATATCCGCCGCCATGGATACGGTGACGGAAGCGCGCCTCGCCATTGCCATGGCGCAGGCCGGGGGCCTCGGCATCATCCACAAGAATCTCGAGCCTGACGAGCAGGCCGAGCATGTGCGCCAGGTGAAGCGCTTCGAATCCGGCATGGTGGTGAACCCGATCACCATCGCGCCGGACGCGACGCTGGGAGACGTGCTGGCGCTGAAGGACAAGCACCGGATTTCCGGCATTCCCGTGGTGGACGCAGCCGGCCGCCTCGCCGGCATCATCACCAACCGCGATGTGCGCTTCGCCACTGACCTCAACATGCAGGTGGCGAGCCTGATGACGCGGGAGAACCTCGTGACCGTGAAGGCCGGGGTGGACCGCAGCGAGGCCAAGCGCCTTTTGCACAAATACCGCATCGAAAAGCTGATCGTGGTGGATGACGACTACAAATGCGTGGGCCTGATCACCGTCAATGACATGGAGAAGGCGGCTGATCATCCGCTCGCTGCCAAGGACGAACAGGAGCGGCTTCTGGTCGGCGCTGCCACGGGCACGGGAGATGCGGGCTATGAACGCGCCGAGATGCTGATCGACGCGGGTGCTGATTTGCTGGTGGTCGACACGGCGCATGGCCATTCGGACAATGTCATCAATCAGGTGACGCGCATCAAGAAGCTCTCCAACAAGGTGCAGATCGTGGCGGGCAATGTCGCCACCTCCGAAGCGGTAAAGGCGCTGATCGGCGCAGGCGCTGACGCCGTGAAGATCGGCATCGGCCCCGGCTCCATCTGCACCACGCGCGTCGTGGCGGGTGTCGGCGTGCCGCAGCTCTCCGCCATCATGGATTGTGCCGAAGAGGGTGCCAGGCAGGGTGTGCCGGTGATCGCCGATGGCGGCATCAAACTCTCGGGCGATCTTGCCAAGGCGCTGGCCGCAGGCGCGGAAGTCGCCATGATCGGCTCGTTGCTGGCGGGCACTGATGAAAGCCCGGGTGAGGTCTATCTCTACAATGGCCGCAGCTACAAGGCTTACCGCGGCATGGGCTCTGTCGGGGCCATGGCAAGAGGTTCCGCGGACCGCTACTTCCAGCAGGAAGTGAAGGACAATCTGAAACTCGTGCCAGAGGGCATCGAGGGCCAGGTGCCCTACAAGGGGCCAGTGGGCGCGGTGCTGCACCAGTTGGTCGGCGGGCTTCGCGCCGCCATGGGCTATGTGGGTGCGGCCGATCTGGCGGAACTGCGCGACAAGGTTCAGTTCATCCGCATCACCTCGGCGGGCATGCGCGAAAGCCATGTGCATGATGTGATGATCACGCGTGAAGCGCCCAACTACCAGCGTCAGGGTTGAAAACAATGACCATCGTCCAGTGGCTTCTGCTGCCGGCCTTCGCGCATGTGGCGCTGGTGACGGTGGTCGGCATCCGTCTTGGCCGGGCAAGATTCTGTGCTGGCCGCGCTGGTGCGGTGACCCTGAAGGAGATCGCGCTTGATTCCTCGCGTTGGCCGGATGACATCCGCAAGCTGTCGAACAACTTCGACAACCAGTTTCAGCTACCCATTCTATTCTACGCCATCCTGCCGCTGCTCATCCTGCTGGTGAAGGTGGATTGGCTGCAGGTTGTTCTGGCCTGGGCCTTTGTTGCAAGCCGCATCCTCCACAGCCAGATTCACACCGGCCACAATGAGGTGATCCGCCGCTTCCAGATATTCCTCCTGGGCTTCATTATCATCGTCATCATGTGGGCATGGTTCGCCGTCCGCCTCTACCTGATCGGATAATTCATGCGCCTTGCTGGCCGCGTTGCTGCGGCGATCGATATTCTCTCCGAAATCTTCGAGCGGCACCGTCCGTCTTCCGAGGCGCTGAAAGACTGGGGCAAGGCGCACCGCTTTGCGGGCTCCACGGACCGTCACGCCATCGGCACGCTGGTCTATGATGTTCTCCGCCGCCGCAATGCGCTGGCCTATCGCATGGGTGAGGCAACACCGCGTGCGCTTGTGCTGGCTGCGCTGATCGATGTGTGGGCACTGACGCCGGACACCATCGCCGCGCTGGCGCAAGAGCAGCATGGACCGGGGGCCCTGTCGCAGGAAGAGCGCGATGCGCTTCACCGCGTTCTTCCCGGTGACTTGCCGCTTCATGTGCGTGCCAATGTGCCGGAATGGCTTGCGCCGTCTTACGAAAAAGCCTTTGGCGCGCGCGCGGCGGAGGAGGGCGCAGCCCTGGCGCAGCGCGCGCCGGTCGATCTCCGCGCCAATACGCTTAAGGCCTCGCGGGACAAGGTGATCGCGGCATTGGAGCGCTTCGGCGCAGGCGAGGGGCCTTTGTCTCCGCTCTGCGTGCGTATTCCTGCGCCAGGGCCCGAGGCCCGCAACGCCAATGTGGAAGCCGAACCCGCGCATGGGCTTGGCTGGTTTGAGGTGCAGGATGCAGGCTCGCAGGTGGCGGCGCTGCTTTCAGGCGTTCAGCCGGGCATGAGCGTTGCTGACATTTGCGCAGGCGCTGGCGGAAAGACGCTGGCGCTGGCAGCGATGATGAAGAATGAGGGAAAGCTTGTCGCGCATGACCTTGACCGATTTCGCCTGCGCCCCATCTTCGAGCGGCTGACGCGCGCGGGCGTTGCCAACTGTGAGGTGATCTCGGCGCAGGACAAGGGCAAGCTCGAAGCCGCAGGGCCCTTCGATTGCGTGGTGATCGACGCGCCATGCTCGGGCTCCGGCTCCTGGCGGCGGAAGCCGGATGCCAAGTGGCGGCTGACGGAAAAGCAGTTCGCGCAGCGCCAGAAGGACCAGGCGCTTGTGCTTGAGAAGGGTTACGCGCTCGCCAGGCCCGGCGGCACGATCCTCTACATCACCTGCTCGGTTCTGCCGGAGGAAAACACGGAACAGGTGAAGGCCTTCCTCGCACGGCATCGGGATGTGGCGGTTGTTCCGTATAAGGAGCAATGGTCGCGGACGGTGGGCGGAATTGCGCCTCAGTCAGCCGATGGCAACGAAGATATGCTGGTGCTGACGCCGGCCCGCCATGACACCGACGGATTTTTTGTGGCCGTGATGCGGAAGGGATAGCGTCAACGCGCCGCCACTCTTCAGGCGCGGACTTGATCAGCGTATCTTTTTCGTTTTCTGGAAGGATGCCCGGGTCAAGCCCGGGCATGAAGAAAATGGGTGGAGGCGCTGTGCCTAAATCACCTTCCGCGCCAGAAAGCGGGCCATGGCGTGAAGCGTTTCGTCGCTGACGTGGTGTTCGATGCCTTCGGAGCCAATGCGGGCTGTTTGATTGCAAACCAGACTTCGAAGATGAACAGCCGAGCCCTTGAAAATTTGGGCTCGTCAAGTGATGAATTGCCCAGTACATTTATATCATGGCTTTTGGAATATTTATTCATCGCAGCGATTCGATCTATGATGATAGTCCCGCGCAGCGCTATCACTTTCCGAAGTCATATCTAGATCGTGCCAGTGCATGTATTGGTGATTGGATCATTTACTATGAGCCGGTCAAGGTGCAAACGTCCCGAGGATACTTCGCTTTAGCCAAGGTGCGCGAAATCGTTGCGGACACGAGAGTGCCTGGGATGTACTTCGCCATGATCGAAGATGGCAGTTATCTGGATTTTGTGAACCCTGTACCCTTTAGGGACAAACATGGCTTAATTGAAGAGGGGCTCCTGAATGCAGAAGGAAAGATATCGGGCCGCGCTCAGGCGGCGGTGAGACCTATATCACCGGGAGACTTCAACCGTATTCTGTCGCTAGGTCTTGATGATCCAGAACCACTCTTGCCGAGAGTTGGCGGGAGTTATGGAGGTTATGGCTTCGCTGAGGATCAGGTTCCAATCCTCTTGGACGAGCCACGCGAGCGCATCAATTACCTAGCGTCGCGCGCAGTCCGGGATCGTTTTTTTCGACGTATCGTTCTTAATGCTTACGGGGAGCGATGTGCCATCTCTGGGCTAAAGCTTATCAATGGTGGTGGAAGAGCGGAAGTTGATGCGGCACATATCAAGCCGGTTGAGAAGAATGGTCCTGATATCGTCAGCAACGGTCTTGCTCTGTCCGGGACAGCCCACTGGATGTTTGATCGTGGGCTTATAGGTCTCAATGATGATTTGGAGATATTGATATCGAGGAAAGTAAATGACGTTGATGCCGTCCGTGCCTTTATAAATCGAACAGGGTGGGCCTTTCCACCTTTGCGGCCAAGTGATCGACCTCATCCGCAGTTTCTCGCCTGGCATCGACAGCACTTCAATTTATGACTGTATTGATGCTGCTGACACAGACATGATGCGATTGTCGTGGCTGTGACTGTTGTGTCCCTAAATCACCTTCCGCGCCAGAAAGCGGGCCATGGCGCGAAGCGTTTGGTCGCTGACGTGGTGTTCGATGCCTTCGGAGTCGATGCGGGCGGTATCCTCTGATACGCCCAATGCCAGCAGGAATGCCTCAACGATCTTGTGCCTGCGGCGGCCATCCTCAGCCATTTTCCAGCCGTCGCCGGTGAGGAAGATGGAGCGGTAGGGTTCCTGTGTCACGAGGCCCGCGTCCTGCAGGCGTTTCAGGGTTTTCACCACGGTGGCGTTGGAAACGCCCAGGCGCATGGCCACGTCAGAGCCGCGCGCCTCGCCTTTCTCATCTATCAGGTCGGCGATGAGTTCGACATAGTCCTCCGCCAGTTCCGACTGGTGGTCGGCCCTGATCCGGCGGAACGCCGCCGAGCGGAGTCTGACTGTGCCCTGCTTTTTCGTCCGCAATGCCAAGGTGAAACTCCTTTCTATTTCGGGCTTAGCCCATCAGACCAAGCTTCGCTACTGGTGAAGTGCAGGGCTGGCTGCTTGGTTCTGCTTTCAAGCTTGCTTTGCAGGCGAGAGACTGCGCTTGTATAGGCGGCGTTCTGAGGGGGATGGGACACATGAAGACTGGTGCTATGACATTACGGGACCGGGTGATGGGTTGGAAATTCGGCACCGTCCCTGTTCCGGTCTACGTGGCGGCGGTGGTGGTCGTCTGCCTTGCTGCCTATTTTCACCGCCTCCCCAATGATCTGATTGGCGGCCTGGCGGTGATGATGCTGGCCGGCCTTTTTCTCGATCATATCGGCCGTAAGATACCGGTGCTGAGCCGCATCGGCGGCCCAGCAATCCTGTGCCTGTTCGTGCCCGCAGCGCTTGTTGGCTACGGGCTTTTTCAGCCCGACATGCTGACGGCCGTCAAGTCGGCGATGAAAGTCGACAATCTTCTCTATCTCTATATTGCCAGCCTTGTTGTTGGCAGCATCATGGGTATCGACCATCGGGTGCTTGGCATCGGATTTCTGAGGGTATGGGTACCATTGATCGTTGGAACGGCCGTGGCGGTGGCAGCGGGGATGACGGCCGGTGCGTTGCTTGGCTATGAGCTGGGACATACCTTCTTCTTCATCATCATTCCCATTCTCAGTGGTGGTGTGGGGGAGGGGATCCTTCCCCTGTCGGTGGGCTATGCGGCGATCACGGGAAAACCGCAGGCCGAACTCGTCGCAACCATGATTCCGGCGGCGATGATCGGGAACGTCGTGGCGATCCTCGCGGCGGGGTTGCTGGCGCAGTTCGGTGAGCGCTATCCGTCCCTTTCCGGCAAGGGACAGCTGGTGAAGATGTCCGACGGGAAAGACCCCCCGGTCGAGACCCATCATGAGGCCTATGATCTGGCGCTGATGGGTGCTGGCCTTCTTCTTGTTTGCAGCTTCTATACGCTGGGGGAACTGCTGGCCCCGCTCACGGGGATTTCCGGGCCCGTCATGATGATCATCGCGGTGGCTGCCGTGAAACTCCTCCGCCTGATGCCCGTCACCATGGAGCTGGGCGCCTACCAGTTCTACAAGTTCGTGGCCCTCAACCTGACTCCCGCTGTGCTCGTGGGGCTTGGCGCGATCTACATCTCATGGGACCAGTTGTTGCTGGCGCTGACGCCGGGTTACTTCATCGTCTGCGCTGTCACCGTGCCCGCGATGATATCGACCGGCTTTGCGATGGGCTTCGTCATGCGCCTGCATCCGGTGGAGGCCGCCATCGTATCGGCCTGTCACAGCGGGTTGGGTGGCACGGGGGATGTGGCCATCCTGTCCGCCTCCAACCGTATGAACCTGATGCCCTTTTCACAGATGATCACGCGGGTGGGCGGGGCCGGGATGGTGGTGCTGGCAACGCTGCTGATGCATCACTTCGGGTAGCGGTGGCCTGACCGGACATCCCGGCGGCGGATCTCAACGAGTATGTTGCACAAAGTTTAGCCCATGCTAAACTTGAACGATGCGTGAAGACGTCGTGACACCGGCTGAGGCAAACACAGGCGGAGGAGGCTGGCGGCGTTCGCGTGGTGAGCCGGCGCTTGTCGATGTCTTCCGCTCGATCCAGCTTTCGCCCAACGGATCGACCTTCCGCCGCGCCATGGCCTTCATTGGCCCCGGCTATCTGGTGGCCGTGGGCTATATGGACCCGGGCAACTGGGCGACGTCCATCGCGGGCGGCGCGCAGTTCGGCTATGCGCTGCTCACCGTGGCGCTGATGTCGAACATCATGGCTATCATCCTGCAGTCGCTG
Organism: Hyphomicrobiales bacterium; assembly: GCA_040383265.1. Lineage (GTDB taxonomy): Bacteria > Pseudomonadota > Alphaproteobacteria > Rhizobiales > Aestuariivirgaceae > Aestuariivirga. Next base: position 25,676 of record JBEIDW010000016.1, on the reverse strand, counting down.
TGTTCGCGCCTCGCCATCGGCTCCGGCCGTGATCTGGCTCAGGCCTGCCGTGACGCCTATCCGCGGCCTGTAGCCTTCGTCCTGTGGATTTTTGCGGAAGTGGCCATCATCGCCACCGACATTGCGGAGGTGGTGGGCACGGCCATTGGCCTCAACCTGCTCTTCGGCATTCCGCTGGAACTGGGCGTGCTCATCACCGCGCTCGACGTGTTCCTCATCCTGTGGCTGCAGCGCCTCGGCTTCCGCTACATCGAGGCCTTCATCATTGCGCTGCTGGCTGTCATCTTCGCCTGCTTCTTCGTGCAGATCGCGCTTGCTGATCCGGACTGGGGCGCAGTGATCGTGGGCTTCGCCCCGACGGTGGAGATCGTGGACAACCCCGCGATGCTCTATCTGGCGCTGGGCATCATCGGCGCCACCGTCATGCCGCATAACCTCTATCTCCACTCCGGCATCGTGCAGACGCGCGCCTATGGCGAGAGCCTGCCTGAGAAGCGCGAAGCACTCAAATTCGCCACCTGGGATTCGACCATCGCGCTGATGTTCGCGCTCACCGTCAATGCCTCGATCCTGATCCTCGCTGCCGCCACCTTCCATGCCTCGGGCCGCACCGCCGTGGCCGAGATCGGTGAAGCTCATGCCATGCTGGCACCGCTGGTGGGGTCGCTTCTGGCACCCAAGCTCTTTGCCATCGCACTGCTGTGCTGCGGCCTCAACTCCACCGTCACCGCAACCATGGCGGGCCAGATCGTGATGGAGGGCTTTCTCGACATCAAGCTGGCCGCATGGCTGCGCCGTCTCATCACCCGCATTGTCGCCATCGTGCCGGCGGCGGCCGTGACACTGTATTACGGCGCGGAGGGCACCGGCATGCTCCTGATCCTGAGCCAGGTGGTGCTGGCCTTCCAGCTTCCCTTCGCCATCGTGCCGCTCGTCATGTTCACCCGTGACACGGCAAAGATGGGCGAACTGGTGTCACCCCGCTGGCTCACCGTATCTGCAGGGGTCATCGCCGCCATCATTATCGCGCTGAACGCGAAGCTGTTGTTCGATATCTTCCTCGGCTGACATGGTCAGGCCGCGAGAGACGCCCGCAACGTCGCCTCGCAGTCCTCCGGCGCATCTTCCCAGAGGAAGTGCCCGCAGCGAGGAATGCGGGTGACGCTCGCATGCGGGAACATGGCCTGCCAGCGTGCAAGTTCCTTGGCGCGGAAGGCGATGTCATTTTCCGGCCAGATGAAATGCACCGGGCCCTTGAACTGCGCCACGCCGCGCTCCAGTTCCGCCAGCCAGGCCCCCGCGCCGGTAATCTGTGCCGGGAAGACATGCAGCGGCGTGCGGGCCCGGCCATTGGCGAAGGGTGCGCGATAGGCATGCATTTCAGCGGCGGTGAGCTTGCGCCGCCGCATCGAACTAGGCATGACCATGTTCACGAACAGGGCAAAGCGTTCTGATCCGAAACGGCCGATCGGGCCGCCCATCAGCTTCGAGAACCACTCGAAATGAAAGTCGCCATTCACCGGCCAGCACCATGTGTTGCCAAGGCATAGCCGCGTGATGCGGCCAGGAGACTTGAGCATGGCCGAGAGGCCGATGGGGCCACCCCAGTCATGAGCGATCAATGTGGCGTTGCGGAGATCCAGCGCATCGATCAGACCCGCCACCAGCCGGGCCTGCTCTTCCGGCGTGAAGGTGAAACCCGGCGGCGGCTCCGACAGGCCGAAGCCCGCGAGATCCACCGCCACGCAGCGGAACTTCGGCGAAAAGGCCTTGATGAGCCGCCGGTAGAGGAAAGACCAGGCCGGATTGCCATGCAGCATGAGCAGCACCGGTCCTTCGCCCTCATCCACATAGTGCAGACGTGCGCTGCCAATGCTGAGGAAGTTGCTGTGGAAGGGATATTCACCTGAGGCGATGCCAAAGCGGCGCTCAACCGTGCTCAGTGCAGAGTCAGTCATGTTTGTTTTTCCTGTGCGGCGAAGTGGATTGCCTGTTCAATGAGGTCCAGGTGCCGGGCGAGGGTGCGTCCGTCGAGTTCGATCCATTCGCGCATGGCCTTCTTTCCATAAGGGCGAAAATGCGTGGCCGATTGAGAGGCGATTGCCTGTGCCGCCACCTCCGCCGGAACCTTGAGGCCGATGGTGGGGCCGAAGACGCAGCCGATCATGCGCCGCCCGAGAAACAGCGCGGGTGAGCCGAACATGCTGCCGCGCCGCACCTCGGGATTGCGCAGCTTCGCCTCCGCCAGCAGCGTATCGAACAGCGCCATGTCATGTTGAAGGGGCATATCCTTCTTCATCCCGGAGGCCATGGCTCAGGCGGCCTGGAGCAGATGGGATGTGAGGCACTGGCCGAGCAGCCTGCCCCAGCCGGCATGGAAGCTGTTGCGGGTGTCTTCCGAGATGTTGCCGATCGCCTGATGTGTCAGGATAAGGCGGCAGCCGCCATCGGCGAGTGCTTCAAGGTCGAAGTGCACCCGCCCTGCAACCGCCCCTTTCACGGCGAAGCGGCCTGAGAAGTAAAGCCTGTCCGGCTGGCGCACCTCCTCCAGGGTTCCCCAGATCACCTCATGGCCTTCGGGGGACCGTTCCACCAGGCTGGCCCCCACCTTTGGCGCGAGGGTGAGGCTGCTGCCAGGATTGGTCTGGCGCATGATCCACCAGTTTTGCACGTCGTCTGTCAGCGCATGGAAGACAAGCTCCGGACTGGCGCCGAACTCCAGTTCCTGGCGGATGTCGAGGCCGAGCGGCGCAGGTGAGAGCATGGCATGTTCCTCATTCAGGTGTTGGTCGAGCAGGTTGAACCGCTCCGCCCATACTGATTGGAGCGGAGAGAGCCAGCGGTTGGCGAACCCGTGCAGAAACGTGGCGTTCAGGTAGGTCAATTGCTCCTTTCCACGTTGGTCGACGCAGATCAGGCCATTGGCCCGCAGCATTTCAATGTGCGTGAGGATGGTCAGTCTGGAGGCAGCGTGGCTCTCGTAAAGGTTGTCAAGTGTTGCGGGCTGCTCGCGCAAGCGGTCAATGATGGCCCGCCGGAGGGGATGGGCCAGCATTTTCGACAGCCAGTCAGGTGCTTCCAGTATCTGCACGGTTCAATTTGGCATAAAATACACGTATAGCAGGAAATCACACCACGTTGAACAGCCTTTTCTTGGGGTGCGTTGCGATGTCTTGAGGCGCCCGCGCCGACAATCAAGATTGCAGGCTGCCTTTTGGGGCTGAACTGCGCTAGAAAGAAACCATGGCATGGCATGGCAAGGTTTTGTTTTCCATTCTGGTGCTGGCTTTCGCGGCTGCCGGTGCGGGCTGGGTGTTGAGCCAGCCTGAACCCATTGCGGCGGCCGCAATTCCCGCCCACACACCAGACATTGCCAATGGCAAGAACCTATACAATGCGGCCGGTTGCTTTTCCTGCCACAAGCCGGGACCGGAGTTGAAGGGCGTCGACCCAACGCTGCCTGCAGGCGGTACACCGTTCAAGACGCCCATTGGGACCTTCTATCCGCCCAACCTGACGCCCGATCCTGAAACCGGCATCGGCAAGTGGACGGATGTGGAATTCGTCAATGCCGTGCAGCGCGGCATCGCGCCAGATGGCGAGAACCTCATTCCGGCCTTTCCCTACACCTCTTATGCCCGGATGAAGATAGCGGATGTGCTTGATATCAAGGCCTATCTGGACACGCTGCCGCCTGTTGTGGCGCCGGAGACGCCGGCCGATATACCGGCGCCCTGGGTACTTCGCCGCGGTGTTGGCTTGTGGAAGCATCTGGGCCTCGACACCACGCCATGGACGCCGGACCCCACCCAGTCTGAAAGCTGGAACCGCGGGTCCTACCTTGTCAACGGGCCGGGCCACTGCGCGGAGTGCCATACGCCGCGCAACGCCCTGATGGTGCCGGAGTCCGGCCTGCAACTCGCTGGTGGCCCGCATCCCGAAGGGCAGGGCAAGGTTCCCTCGCTGCGCGATCTCGTCGGGCGCGGCAAGTACAAGGACGCGGGCGACCTTGCCATGGCTCTGGCAAATGGCGAACTGCTGGGTTACGAGAACCTGTCATCTGGCGGCATGGGGGCGGTGCAGACCAACCTCTCCAAGCTGCCCGAAAGCGATGTGAAGGCAATTGCCGACTATATCGTGAGCCTCAAATAGGGCTGGGGAGCCTGCGACCCGCATCTTGCGGACTCTCTGGCTCTCCCTTAGAGACCCGCCATGCAAGACCGTATCCTCATCATCGACTTCGGCTCCCAGGTCACCCAGCTCATCGCGCGGCGCATCCGCGAGGCGGGTGTCTATTCAGAGATCGTTCCGTTTCAATCCGCCGAAAAGGCGCTCGACTGGCCGGGCCTCAAGGGCATCATTCTGTCGGGCGGCCCGGCTTCCGTGCATGAGGGCGGCAGCCCCCGCGCGCCGGAGCGCGTGTTCACCATGGGGCTTCCCGTTCTCGGCATCTGCTATGGCGAACAAACCATGTGCGCCCAGCTTGGCGGCAAGGTTGAGCCTTCTGACCATCGTGAATTCGGCAAGGCCTTCGTCGATGTGAAGGACGCAAACGCGCTGTTCGACGGCGTGTGGGCGAAGGGCGAGCGCCATCAGGTGTGGATGAGCCACGGCGACCGCGTGACCGCCATTCCGGAGGGATTCAAGGTCGTCGCCACCTCCGAGGGCGCACCCTTCGCGGCGATTGACGATGAGCACCGCCAGTTCTACGCCACGCAGTTCCACATGGAGGTCGTCCACACGCCCGACGGCGCGAAGCTCCTGCGGAATTTCGCCATCGAGATCTGCGGCTGCAAGGGCGACTGGTCCATGGCCCATTTCAAGTCCGAGATGATCCACAAGATCAAGAAGCAGGTGGGCTTCGAGCGGGTGATCTGCGGCCTGTCCGGCGGTGTTGATTCCGCCGTCACCGCCGTCCTGATCCATGAGGCGATCGGCGAGCAGCTGACCTGCATCTTCGTCGATCACGGCCTGATGCGCCTCAACGAGGCGGAAGAGGTCGTCAAGCTGTTCCGCGAGGCCTACAACATCCATCTCATTCATGTGGATGCCTCAAAGCTGTTCCTCGGTGAACTCGCAGGCGTTTCAGACCCCGAAAAGAAACGCAAGATCATCGGCCGCCTGTTCATCGAAGTGTTTGAGGCGGAGGCGAAGAAGATCGGTGGCGCATCGTTCCTGGCGCAGGGTACGCTCTATCCGGATGTGATCGAGAGCGTTTCCTTCACCGGTGGGCCGTCCGTCACAATCAAGTCGCACCACAATGTGGGTGGCCTGCCTGAGCGCATGAACATGAAGCTCGTGGAGCCCTTGCGCGAATTGTTCAAGGATGAGGTGCGGCTGCTGGGGCAGGAACTGGGGCTTCCGGCCCATTTCGTTGGCCGCCACCCGTTCCCGGGGCCGGGTCTTGCCATCCGCATTCCGCATGATGACGTGACAGAAGAGAAGCTCGACATTCTGCGCAAGGCGGATGCGATCTATCTCGATGAAATCCGCAAGGCCGGCCTTTATGACGCGATCTGGCAGGCCTTCGCCGTGCTGCTCCCCGTGCGCACCGTGGGTGTGATGGGCGATGGCCGCACCTATGACCGCGTGCTGGGCCTTCGTGCCGTGACATCGACCGATGGCATGACGGCGGAAAGCTATCCCTTCGACCACGCCTTCCTCGCCCGCGTCTGCACCCGCATTATCAACGAGGTGCGCGGCGTGAGCCGTGTGGTCTATGACGTGACAAGCAAGCCACCCGGCACCATCGAGTGGGAATGAGTTACGGTTTCTTCATCCGGAAGCGGGACGCGATTTTGCAGCGAGCGCCATGACGACGGAGCCCAGCGCGGCAGCGATGATCGATCCATAGAGAACCCCGACTCGCACTGCGCTGTGCTGATCGGAGGTCTCGAAGGCCAACGATACCATAAACAGGCTCATCGTAAAGCCGATTCCAGCGAAACAACCCGCCCCAATGATATGGTACCAGCTACAACCCGCTGGAAGCGTCGTAGCGCCGGACTTGATGGCGATCCAAGACGCAGCCACAATCCCGAGAGGCTTGCCCACAAGCAGGCCCATGGCGATACCGAGCGGCAGCGGAGTGAGAAGATTCGCAACAGACAAATCGCCAATGGGCAGGCCAGCATTCGTGAACGCAAACACCGGCAAGACCATGAATTTGACGTATGGCAGAACGGCGTGTTCAATCGGCACCAGGAATTCCGCGCCATCCGACCGTTTCAGAGGGATGGTCAGCGCCACGATCACTCCAGCAAGTGTGGCATGAACGCCTGACTTCAGGACGCATGTCCAAAGCGCCAGGCCAAGGATAACATATAGGCCAGTCCTGCTGTAATTCATCCTGTTCAACAGCAGCAATACCGCGATGAAGCACGCTGCAAGACCCAGTGCCACAGGTGACAGGCTCTCACTGTAGAAAATGGCGATCACAATGATGGCGCCAAGATCATCAAGGATGGCAAGGGTAAGGAGAAAGGCCTTGAGGCTGATGGGGATCTGTTTCGCAAAGAGCGAAAGAGCGCCAAGAGCGAAAGCGATGTCGGTTGCAGCCGGGATTGCCCACCCGCGCGAAAGAACTGGATCGTTGCCGACGATCAACCAGTATATCAGCGCTGGTAATGCCATTCCTCCGATGGCCGCAGCCGCAGGCAGCATAATGCGATCGAAGGACGAAAGATTTCCCTCGAGAATCTCGCGTTTCAACTCCAGGCCGACCAGGAAGAAGAATGTCGCCATCAGGCCATCGTTGATCCACAAGAGCAACGGCTTGGATATCTCCGCCCCTACGAAGCCAATTCGCAATTGCGACTGAAGGATATCGCTATAGATCGGCCGAAAGGAATCGATGTTGTATACGACGATGGCAAGCAAAGCTGAAATCGCAAGAAGGATTCCTGCACTTTTCTCGCTGCTGAGAAGAGATCTGATCGCGTTGCTGGGAGGATGAACAGTCATTTGATCTCTATAAACAGAAAGATTTCATATTTGCCCGCAGCGGGAGGGGCTCATTCTCGACCAGTACGCCCCCCGCGTCGCCGCCTGCTCTCATCAAACTGATGTATTGCTTGGGGCTGCCCGCGCAAGCCAATTCAGATTAAATCGCCTTAATCTTTGCCTTGGGGCCTGGCTGGGCCGCGAGAGCCATGTCCTGAGATCAGGCTATCGGAATGCTGCTCACGGTTGATGCTCGCCAAGTCGTGTTGTGGGGCTGTCACGTGCTACCGGCGCCGTCACGCTCACCCGTTGGGAGCAGGGCGTATAGCGCTTACTGAACCGCGCGCAGGAGCCAGCCGCCGGCGACCAGCGCGACGACCCCTGACAAGAACACGGCGGCGGCACGCTCGAACTTCTCCTTCGGGTTTAGAAGTCCCATGAAGAACCCGACGACCAGTGCGAGCAGACCCAGCGTCATGAGGCCTGATCCGAGAAACATCAGCAGCGGGGCCTCATGTGTCATGGCGTGTAAGCTGTCTCGCCTGATGCTGAACCTGATCGCGCATTTAGCGCTGAAAGCATGCTCTGGGCAATTTCTTCCTGCCCTGCGAATACAGCATCCGCACCCAATGATTTGAGGTAGGCCACCGTTTCGGTGTTGGTGCCGCGGGCAATGATATGGATCTTGGGGTTCAGCGCCCGTGCATGTTCCACGATATGGCCCGCCTCGAAGGGATCGGGGAGCGTTGAAATCAGGACCCGAGCGCCCTGAATGTTGAGGCGTGGAAGAAGTTCGCGCTCGCCCGAGGTACCGCTGAATGCTTCGATGCCTTCCCCCCTCAATGCGGCGATGCGGTCATCATCCTGTTCGACGACGAGGAAGGGCAGTTTGGCTCTCTGGAGGCCGGCGCCAACGAGAGCCCCGACCTGGCCATAGCCCACGAGTACGGCATGGCCACTCAGTGATGTGGGCGCCTCTTCAGCCGCGTCGGGCGGCGCGGCGTCTGCATCGGGTGCTTGCGGGGGCGTTGCGTCATGGCCCTGGCGTTCCAGCCATCTTTCGAGTGCGAGGAACAGGAATGGATTGACGAGGATCGACAGGATGGCGCCCGCCACCACAAGATCGCGCGCCTCGGTAGGAAGGATTTCGAGCTTTGCACCGAGCACCACCAAGATGAAGGAGAACTCGCCGATCTGAGCAAGGCTTGCCGAAATGGTGAGTGCCACGCTGCGGGAGTACTTGAACCAGCGCACAATCAGATAGGCGGCTGTTGACTTGCCCAGAACAATAATGAGGAATGTGATGATAACCGCTAGCGGGCTTTCTACCAGAACCGCCGGGTTGAACAGCATCCCCACTGATACGAAGAACAGCACGGCGAAGGCGTCGCGCAGCGGAAGTGTTTCCTTTGCTGCCTGTGTGCTGAGAGGCGATTCCGCGAGTACCATGCCGGCAAAGAACGCGCCGAGTGCGAAGGACACGCCGAACAGGGTTGCCGAACCGAAGGCAACCCCAAGCGCAATCGCCAGGACCGAGAGCCGGAACAATTCGCGCGAACCGGTGTGAGCCACATAGTGGAGGATCCACGGAATGACGCGCCGCCCGACGACCAGCATCAGCACCACGAACAGTCCAACCTTCAACCCGGTCGCCAGCAGCGTCTCCCAAACGGAGCCAAGGCCGAGGTTCAGCGCGAGGCCCAGTTCCATGCCTTGTGGCTGCTCGCGCCCGCCCAGCAGCCCCGCCAGCGGAGGCAGGAGCACCAGTGCCAGGATCATGACGAGGTCTTCGACGATCAGCCAGCCTACGGCGATGCGGCCGCGCTCCGTCTCGAGCAGGCGGCGCTCTTGCAGCGCCCGCAGAAGCACAACGGTGCTGGCCACCGATAGGGTGAGGCCGAAGACGAAACCTGCCCCTGCGCCCCAGCCGAGTACCCATGCGAGGGCCATGCCGAGCAGGGTGGCGACGGCGATCTGACCGATGGCCCCGGGAATTGCGATGGCTCTTACGGAAAGCAGGTCTCGCAGTGAGAAATGCAGCCCGACCCCAAACATCAGCAGGATTACGCCGATCTCGGCCAGTTCCTGTGCGAGCTTCTGGTCAGCCACGAAACCGGGCGTGAAGGGGCCGATGATCACACCTGCAATGAGATATCCCGCGATGGGCGGGAGGCGCATCCGATGGGCCGCCAGCCCCAGGATGAAGGCCAGTCCAAGGCCGATTGCGATGGTTGCGATGAGAGGTGTCGCGTGGGGCATCGGTTGCTCTTTTCGAAGGGGGCCAGGCACCCCTGCTTGAATTGAATAAATAGTGCAGTTTTTCCGTTCTGGAACAAGAGACTTAATGCAATAGACCAACTATGAGAAAATTCCTGTACATGCCGTTTCGCGCCACAGTGGGCAGAACACACGGTCTGTGCTTGAATGAACGTGAGTGAAACAGTGGATAACGGGAGCAGGGCCATGGCAGGTTCAGACGCGGACATGCGTATCGCAGATCTTGAACTGCGCATTGCTGAGCAGGACAGGACGATCACCGACCTGAACGAGATGGTGGTGGCGCAGTGGAAAAAGCTCGATGGGCTGGAGCGCCGGTTGGGAGAGCTGCGCGATGAGTTCGAGTCCGCCAATCTTGGGCGCCCTGATGCACCGGAACCACCGCCGCCGCACTACTGAGAGTTGGTCAACGCCTGCCGCTTGTGAAATTGACTTAGCGCTGCCACGGCCTTAGGTTGAATCATATAAACTCAGTCAGTTGTGATAAGGTTCCCCAATGAGATTGCGTCTTTTGGTTACTGTCGCTGTTCTCGTGCTCATCGGGGCTGGATCCGGCAAAGCGTCGGAAGTCATCAGTTTCAGTGATGTTTCGCCGGGCTCCTTGCCGCCGGCCTCGGTTTTCCTGAACGCCAAGCCAATGAAGCTCCCTATGGTGAAGAGATCTCAACTGGAGACGCACACGAAGCGCGCCGTCAATGGGCAATCCCTTGGGCCGGTACGCAAGCCGTCTTTCAGAAAAGGGTTCCAGGGCGGTCCGGTTGGCGAGATGGTACGTATCGTTTCGGATCGCGAAGCAGGCACCACTCCTTCGCCCTCCAAGCAGATGAAGTCTCGGCCCGCCGGCATCGGGACGATGGCTTACGGTGAGTCAGGCATCCCCTTTTCAACCTCGCGCGTTGAATTGAATACGAGCAGAGCGGACGTCACCAAGCTGTATCCCTATCGGGCGGCGGGCAGGCTCGCGTTCAGGATCCCTGGTGGCTCTTCAGCTTGTAGTGCGGCATTGATTGACAAGGGAATCCTCCTCACGGCCGCTCATTGTGTCACGGAATATGGCGGGCCAAAGTTTTCTGGCTTCACCTTCATTCCAGGCTTTCATAAGGGGCAGGGAGCCTATGGCACTTTTTCCGCCAGTCGGGTTTATGTGACGGCGAGCTATGCGAATGGCACTGACATCTGCGATAGCGGTGTGGTTTGCATGAATGACGTGGCGATTGTCGTGCTCAAGCCGAACGCCGCGGGTAGATATCCGGGCCAGCTGACGGGCTGGTTCGGGGTCGGAATGGATGGGTATGGCTTTACATCCGCCGGTGAGACGCAAATCACGCAACTCGGATATCCCAGCAGCCTAGACAGCGGCCGTCAAATGATCCGGAATGACTCGATGGGCTATGCCGATAGGGACTACGCCATGAACACCGTGATTGGCTCTTCGATGGATTCGGGCTCGAGTGGCGGGCCGTGGGTCGCGAACCTTGGAAGCCCGCCGCGCTATGTGATCGATGACGGTGAGGCATCTGACCCAAATATGATCATTGGCGTCACCAGTTGGGGTTATGATGACGGCGGCGTTTACCTGGAGCAAGGATCCTCAGCCTTAACCTCGGAGAACGTCGGCATGCTGTGGTCTCAGGCGTGCCGCAGCTATCCTGCGGCCTGCAGCACGCCGCGGTAACCGCCCTGCTGGCCTGAAAGGCCTGGCTCTGCGTTGCGGTCTCGGCTTGACCCCTTACCGTGATAAGAAAAACTTCCTTATGTTCTGCTGGAACAAAGATAAGTCCGCAGTGTTTCAATAGAGACATCTGGAGGGCTCGCTGTGGCATCACTGCGGGCGATGCTGGCAGGGATTGCCTTCATTCTGGTGATCAGTTGCGATCTTGGTGGAGTTACGCAGGAGGCGGCGGACGGCGGCGGCTGGGTTCGGGTAGGTGGCGAATGTGAGTTGCCAGAGGACTTGTCGTTCGGCGATGAGGTTGGGGTGTCGATCGGAAGTTTGATCAGCCAGCGAGGCCTGATTGTTGGTTTCGCGGATTGTAATGGCAGGTCTGCCTACGGCACTTCGCTCCAGAAAAGCGGATGTGGCTGGCTGGGCTCCATAACCGCCCATGAGTGGCATGGCATCTCAGCCGCCCTGCGAGTCGAAGCAGCAACCGATCTCGAAGCACGCCGGTGGGGCGGGAGGCGCTAGCGCGTTGGCCTCTTTTGCATTTCTGATATGGAGCACTGGAGATCATGAAGGGCATTCTATTGCCAGGCCTGATGTTTGGCCTTGTTACGCTGGTCAATGTCATTATCCCGTTTCGAGATGCGCCCGGCGCTTTTCCCATTCCGTTGCAGGCCATCGCGGTGGAGTTCGGCGTCTATGATCCTCATGGACAATTGGTGGCCGAACGCGACATTGGCATCGAACATGTTTTCATCGACTGGAATACGCCCCCTGAACGCACCGTGGCCGCACTGCGCGCGGTTGAGGGTCACGGGCGCGCGTTGATGGTGACGCTGGAACCCTTTCCCCGCGCCGGTCAGGATTCAAACACATATGTGCGCGATCTGCTGGCAGGTGAATATGACGGGCTTCTTCACGCCCACTGCGAAGCTCTTTCGCAAGCCAGTGACAGGCTCTTTCTGCGTTTTGCCCATGAAATGGACTTGGTCAATGGGCGTTATGCATGGTCGGGATTGTCGGCGGACAGCTACATTGCAATCTACCGCCACGCAATAAGCGTCTGCCGCAGCTTGATCGGCACGTTCACCGCCGTTTGGTCGCCCGCTGGGAATACCGGCCTTGCCAAGTATTATCCTGGCGATGCATTCGTCGACATGGTGGGCCTGTCATTATTCGGACTGCAGCCCTGGGAAGAGATAACTTATGGGCGCAGCCGCCGTTTTACCGAGGCCCTGGCGGAGAAATACAGCCGGATTGAAGGCTTTGGAAAACCTGTCACCATTGCTGAGTTTGGTGTTTGCGGCACAGCTGTCTATCGCGCTCAGTGGCTCACTGATGCGATGAGGAGCGAGCTGGAGGAGTTTCCGCTTCTGCAGTCGCTCATCTATTTCAACGAGCGTGAAACATTCCGGTGGCCCAGTACCATCGGACTGCGCCCCTCTTCGGTTTGCGACGTGGAATATCCCGACTGGCGGCTTGGTGAGTGAGGCAATGCAAACTGCCATGAATTGCTGGTGCTTGAGGCCTGTAGGGATCTGTCAGCTTTCCTGTGGCGCTGTTTAACATGGGAAAATGTTGGCTCAGGCTGAAAGCCACCAGCGCCAGTGTTCAAGCAGAAAGATCATCCTCGCCAGAACATCCTCGGCGCCGATTGCAAGCACGGAGACACTCTCTGTACCGTGGTGAGCGATTGCCCAGGCTGTCACCGCCACGCAGGAACACAGGGCTGCCGCATTCTTCAGCCCCAGCGGCCGCGCGTTTTCCTGGCTATCTTGGAGAAGAATGATGGCGAGGACGATTGTGTAAACAAGCGCATTGACCAGCGCGAAGAGAAAGAATCCGCGGGCGATTGTAACCGAGTTAAGGAAGATCACCGGCAAGGCAGAAGCGAAGGTCAGCACCACATAGGGCATGATGATGCCGAGTGGCAGTTGGCTGCGGGCGCCGCCTTTTGGCGTGACCTTGAAGTTGACGGGCATACCGCGGATCGTATCGAACACCGCGGCGGCAACGCCCCACAGTGCCCAGGGCCACCTTGCATAGAGAAACAGCATGCCCTCCCAGCTAAAGATTCGGGCGTCGTAGGGCCGCAGTAGCCCGTTGCTCCGCCACCATGCGGCGAGCCCCACCAGCACGATGGAGGGTGTTGCAAAGCGGATTATGAATTCGGGATAAGTCACGCCAACCATGTTGCGGTCCAACCCCAGCGCGATGAGTGGCAGCAGGAACATCAGCAGCATGAAGAGACCGAAGAGCGGATACCACAGCTGGCAGAACAGGAACTGCGCCTTGAGGCGTGTCGGCAGGGAGGGCAGATAGGATGGTGTATATTGCAGCAGCAGTGTCATCAGGCTGCGGGACCACTGGAACTCCTGCACGACGAGGTCGGTGAAAGTTGCAGGCCCGTCGCCTGTGGCGATCGCGTTCAGCGCATGAACGCCCTTCCATCCGCCAGCATTCATCAACAGCGTCGTTGAATGATCTTCCGCCAACTCCGGCCCCAGGCCGCCGATTGCCTTCAGTGCCCGCGTTCTCACCGCATAATGTGAACCGATGCATAAGGGCGCAAGTTTACCACTGTAGCCAGCTTCAAGCGCGCCATGCAGGCTGGCCTCTACGTAAAGCCTGCCACGCGCAGACCAGCTCTTGTCGGCATTCTTGTCGCAGATGCTGGGAGCGGAGACATAACCCACCGTCGGGTCGTTGAAAGGCCGTAGCGCCTCGGTCAGGTAGCTGGGAGCTGGAACATGGTCGGCGTCGAACTGACACACAAAATCATAGTTCTCATAGCCATGAACATCGTAAAAGAACGCAAGATTGCCTTCTTTGCAGCGCGTGCGCCTTGGCCATGACGGGCGGTGATAATCAGGCCGCCCGCGACGAGTCGAAACCTTTACGCCGTTCTGCCCGCACCATGCGATGGTTTCCGGCGTGGGGTCTTCGTCGGCAAGCCATACGTCATACCGAGCAGGATAATCCTGGGCCAGCATGGCCTCCAGCGTGTCGCGGACAACTGGAAAGGGCTCGGATGGAGCCTTCGTCACAACCATCGCCACGCGGGCGTTGGCCGGCGGTGGAAGTTGAGGATTGGGAACGCGCGCGGCACTCAGCACAAACAGGAAATAAGCTGGCATCAGATTGATCCAGCCGAGGATGGAGGTGGTCACCACATAGGCCGCAGTGCCGATGTTATGGCTTTCATCGAACCACCAGACCCAGAAACTCAGGGCGGCATAGGCCCAGAGCAGGAATCCGATGGCAAATTCCCGGGCCGCCGCGCCTTCAAAGAGAGGAACGAGAAGGGGAGGTGGGTTATGGCCGTAAGTGCTTTCTGTTTCCGCTCGCCTGAGTGCCTGATATTCGGAGTGCATGAAGATCCCTCTGGCTCATGGCGCCAATAGTCCGCGCCATGAGGGCCGAGGTTGGCTTCGAGAGCGGTCGGTAATGCCATTTGACGGCATCCGGTTCCGTATTCACCGACGCCAGAGGCGTTGTCCGCACTCCTGCAGACTATGCTTTAACGGTTGCGAGGCTCCACGCAGCGGAACCAGCCGCCAGCATAATTGATGAAGGGGCGTGCGCCGCTCGGGTACTTTGGCCCATTGCAAGCGGCAACGGCCCTTTCATAGAGCGCCTGATCCGCGGCTGAACGCTCAGCGAGCGCACCGCCCGACGGTAGGATGATCAGGAGTGACGCCAGTATGAGTTTTTGCAGCTTCATGTGCTTTCTCCGTGCTGATACTGAAAGGATGAGCAATAGATAGTCAGTCACCTCGGAAAATTCACCCCTGAAAGTGCTGGACGGCCAACGCACGGTGTCGCACGGTGCTGGCCGCTGAATAAGCCCCTGGAATTAAACGGATTGGGATCGGGCTGGATGCTGAGTGAATGGGTTAAGGAACTGACGTTGTGGCTGTCGACGGTCACGGAGGGCATTGCTGCGGTTGTGATCGCTATTGCCGTGGTTGAAGCGGCGATACGGACTCTTTGGTTGCTGTATGTCAGCGTCATGCCCAATGGTGCGGCGCGTTCCCATGAGAACAAGGAGGATGTCCGCTTGCGGCTCGGCCGCTGGCTGGCGCTTGCCCTTGAGTTCCTGCTCGCCGCAGACATCCTGCGCACAGCGGTTGCGCCGAGTTGGTCTGAGATCGGACAGCTTGCGGCAATCGCGGCGCTTCGCACGGCTCTGAATTACTTTCTTCAGCAGGAAATCGACAATGCTGCCGCCCGCCGGCAGCAAAGTTCCGCCGCCGCCGACAGTTCAGGGTGAGGGTGGCTGATCGTGTTAACCAAGTAATCATGAAATCATGGGGGCGAGGCCAGCCGTGCCTTAAACTTTTCTTATGAGACGTGACTTGCTGGGTAGTCTTGAAGTGATCAGGTTCGCAGCGGAGGAAATCCGCCGCGACCAATGGCATTGGCAAGATTTGCGCGAACTCCAGAAACTACGCTGGCGCCCCAGCTTGGCCAGCCACGCGCCGCCAGCCCAGTTGCGTGACAGTTCCGGCAGCAGCGGCGGTCAATAGGGCGCACCGCCTGCGTATGCCCTGGCTTGGCCAGAACCATGGCGCGGTTATTGCGCGGGCGCGAAGACCTCTTTCCAGTCATCCTTCATGCTGACGACCACCCAGCCGCGCTCAGGTGCTTCTTTCAGCGCTTCGATCAGCGTGCCGCTGCTCTTCGGGTTCACGTCATACTGATATTCGCGTTCCCCGTCGGTATGGCGCACGATTACCCCAAGGCTCGGATAAGGGTTGGAGATGGTGCCATATTCCAGCATCTGCTTGTCGCCATCGCTGTTGCCGAACACCGCGATCGGCCGCTGGCCGATGAAGGCGTGAATGCCCGCTGGCTTGCCGGCTTTGTCATCGACGAACAGATGGTCCACTGTCTTGATAAGCACCGGCCCATTGTCTCGCAGTTCATACGTCACCCGTGCAGTTGAGCCGACGACCTGATCAGGCGGAATGCCATAAACCCGGTCGCTCCACACGCGCATGAAATCTGCGCCCCCGCCCGAGACGATGAAGGTCTTGAAGCCGTTGGCGCGGAGATAACGCAGCACTTCCTGCATGGGCTGGTAGGTGAGATCATCATAGCGGCGGTTGAATCTTGGATGGGTGGCCGTGGCAATCCAGTTTTCAACCGACGTGCGGAACTCATCGGTCGTCATTCCCGCATGGGTGAGCGCCATGATATGCATGAGCCCATCGTGATGGTCCCCGGCCAGCAGCTTGGCGATGTCGCCCGCCAGCAGCGCCTGCACCATCGGGTCAGATTGAAGCGTTGGCTCGTTCGGCGCGCGCCGCTTGATCTCATCCACCACGAATGCCAACTGGAACGGCATCGGGTTCTCGGGCCACAGCGTGCCGTCATTGTCGAACACCGCGATGCGGTCCGCGTCCGGCACGAAGCCGGGAGAGCCCTTGGTGGTGACGTTCTGGACGAAGGAGATGATCGCCGCCTTGGAAGCGCTGTCGTTCCAAGAGGGTAGGGGGTCGTCCGTCGTGGCATGAACCGGCGCAAGCGGCACCAGTAAGGTGAGGGCCAGCCCGGCCAGCAGTGTGCGGCGTCCAATATGCGCTAGGCCGGGTGTGTTGGAACTGCTGATCAATTCGGCCTCCTTTGCAAAAGGCAGTTGGGCTGATCGCATTTAAACACAGCCAACCACGTCAACTGTTCTAAAAGCTGCAATTCCGCCAGCCGGTACATCGCCCGGCTGGAAGGCTTCTGCCGTTAGGGCCGGCGGTCCCACTTCGAGAAGGTATAGAGGCGAAGCGAGCCGTTTGAGGAAATCTGAACGCCCGCCACCTGCCAGTCCGCGACACCATGCTTCGCCAATGCGGCGCGGGTGACGGGATTTGCCATCAGAGCCCGCCGCAGCTTGTTCACGCCGCCGGAGAACTTCTGCACCATGATCTTGTATTCTGGCCACGTCGGAATATCGGACCCCATCCTCGGCACCAGCGAGAAATCGAGGCGGACGACGCCAACGCTCGGGACATTGCTGATGGATTTCACCTGGTCTGCCCGCTTGCCGGCATTCATGATCGCTGACATCGCCATGCGCCCATCTATCTCGCTGACCTGGGCTTGCGCCTGTGGCGCGGTGATGACCGGCAACGCCATTCCGGCGCCAAGAGTAAGGGCAAGCAACATGGGCTTCAGGGTTTTCATGGTCTCTCCAGGCTTATCTACCGGCTGAGATGTAGGGAGGCTTTGCCCAAGGGTCAAACCCCATTCCCGTGATCTTGCCCGCGTGAGGGTTCAGGCGGCAGCGCGTTCTCAAATCCGTTCATGACGGCTATCAGGCGTTGTAAGAAGGCCTTGAGCGTTGCCCGGAAGCGCGACGGCACGCCATCCTCGTTACCCAGCATGAATGCGCGCAGTGAGAAATGGCGGTGTGAAATGATGGACTCGAGATCCGGGTGAAGCTTGTCCATGAACAGCACCGGACCTGGAACGCCCTCCGGCAGGGCGGAGCCGACAACTCGGTTCGCCACCGGCACGAAGAGTTCCGGGGTGAGAATCTGTTCGAGCGCGAGGGCTGTTTCGAGGGACGCCTCATCATTGTCGACGACGTAGAGCACCGTGATGGCGGAGCCCTTGTCACGCGCCCTGGCCGTCAACCCTGCCGCATTTGCCACTTCGCAGAATTCGGCCAGCTGGGCGGCGGGAATGTCGATCACGTAGTCACGGCCCGGCCGCTCCAGCAAGGTGGACAGCAGCTTTTCCTGCCCGGCGGGCTGAGTGAAGTCCACGAGGGCAGTGCGGCCGGGAAAATAATTGCGCAGTTTTCCAGCCGGTGCGCCGAGGTCGAAGCAAAAAGGGTCACGCTCGCCGGCCAGCAGGAAATCGACGAGGATCCGCGCAAGCAGGGTCTTGCCGTTGCCGTCACGGTCGGAGCAGACGAGATAGATGGTCTGTGGCGCGGCCATCCAGCTTTGCCCTCACATTGGCTCAGTCCGGACGGCGGAAAAACGCGCCGCATCCGGTTGAACATGAGCTGATTGCATGATTCGACGGTTTTGCATGTCCTTGCGGAGACGGGGTGTAACATGAGTTTGTCATTGCGTACACCATGCCCATCGGCGGGCGCAGCCATGAGCCGAGTTGGCCTGCGGCAGGTTCGCCCATTCCGGCACGAAGGGACTCCACCAGCTTGGAAAGGCCCGGGGACTCTGGCAAGAGTGAGCAAACGCGGAAGGTGAAGACGATGATTCTGCTCTACGCCGGATGCCTGCTTTTTGGCGGCAGCCATCTTTTCTCGATCCTGTTTCCCGGCCTGCGCGACAGCTTCAGGAGACAGCTTGGGGAGAAAGCCTGGAAGGGC
The DNA here is from genome assembly GCA_040383265.1 of Hyphomicrobiales bacterium. GTDB lineage: Bacteria > Pseudomonadota > Alphaproteobacteria > Rhizobiales > Aestuariivirgaceae > Aestuariivirga. Next base: position 7,458 of record JBEIDW010000016.1, on the reverse strand, counting down.
CTCTACTCAGTCGTTTCGCTCGCTGGCCTGGTGCTCATGGCCGTTGGCTATAGCCAGTCGCGTGCCGGCCCGGCAGTGTCCGATCTGCTTTATGACGGCTGGTACGGCGGGCGCCATCTCACCATGCTTCTGGTGCTTGTCGCCTTCATCCTGATCGGCGCCTCGCACGGCAAGGGCTATATCCGGAAATGGGTGCGAAACCCTCTGTCCCTCGGCATCATCCTGTGGTCTGCCGGGCATCTGGTCGTCAACGGCCAGCGCAGCGAAGTGTGGCTGTTCGGAATATTTCTCGTCGTCGGCCTTGCCGACATTGTCATGTCGGAACTCCGGGGCAAGCGGCCCGATTTCATTCCGCGGCTTCGGTCCGACGTGATCGCGGTGCTGGTGGGCTTCGTGCTCTATGCCGTCTTCCTGTTCGGTTTCCATCCCTATGTTCTTAACGTGCCGGTGATGTGATGTATCTTCTGGGCTTCGGTGTTCTTGTTCTCTCCCTGCAGCATCTCATGGCTGCGGCGCCGCCACTCAAGGCGTGGGTCAAGTCCAGGGTTGGTGATTGGGCCTATGGCCCGGTCTTCGGGGTGGCCTCGCTTGTGGGCATCATCATCATTGTGCTGGGGTGGCGGTCGGCTGGTTTCGCGCCCGTTTACGATCCCCCGGAGTGGGGGCGGCATGCCAATTTCGGCCTGACGCTGATCGGCTTCATCTTTCTCGGTATCTTTCTGTTCCGCGGCAGTTTGCGGCAGAAGCTGCGCTTTCCCATGGCCTTCGCCATCATTTTCTGGGCAGTTGGCCATCTTCTCTCCAATGGCGATCTGCGCAGTGTAATTCTGTTTGGTGGCCTTCTGACCTATGCGGTTCTTCACATCATTATCGGTACGGCGAATGGCGTCCGGCCGTCTTCGGAGGTGCGCAGCGGGCATAATCTTCTGGCTGTTCTGGCCGGCATCGCCCTCTATGGCCTCGCAGCCCAGCTTCATGGGGCATTGATTGGCGTGCCGGTTGTGCAGCTCCCCTTGCCGGGGTGAGGCAAGGGGACTAGGCTCTCTCTATGTCACAGCATGTTGCCACACGGCGCATCACGGCGCCTGAGATCCTCGCCCGCAAAGGCAAGGATCCCATCGTTTCTCTCACCTCATACCACGCGCATACTGCAGCGATTGCCGACAAATATGTCGACTTCCTTCTGGTGGGCGACTCGCTCGGCATGGTGATGCACGGGTTCGAGTCCACGCTGCCCGTGCCGCTCGACCTGATGATCCTTCATGGCCGTGCCGTGATGCGGGGTGCAAAGCGCGCGCTGGTGGTGGTGGACATGCCGTTCGGCTCCTACGAGGAAAGCCCGGAGCAGGCGTTTCGCAACGCTGCAACGGTTTTGAAGGAAACCCAGTGCGGGGCGATCAAGCTCGAGGGCGGCAAGCGCATGGCGGAGACCATCCGATTTCTCACCGAGCGCGGCATTCCCGTGATGGCGCATATCGGGCTCACGCCGCAGTCGATCAACATCCTCGGCGGTTTCAAAACGCAGGGCCGCACGCGCGACCAGTGGGCGATCATCGAGGAGGATGCGCGGGCCGTCACCGAGGCCGGAGCCTTTGCCGTGGTCCTCGAAGCCATTGCCGAACCGCTGGCGGAGAAGATCACCCGTGAGATCCCCATTCCCACCATCGGCATCGGCGCGTCTCCTGCTTGCGACGGCCAGATCCTGGTGATGGAAGACATGCTGGGCCTGAGCCCGCGCGTGCCGAAATTCGTGAAGGAGTTTGGCAAGGTGGGAGCCGTGATCGAGGGCGCCATACGCTCCTATGCCGAAGAGGTGCGGGCGCGCAGCTTCCCGGCGCCTGAGAATACCTACGAGATGAAAGATTAGGGCGGCGTCCGGCCCAATTGGAATCATGCAGTCGTCAAGGGCTCGCCTTCACTCCGGTCTTTGAGTTCGCTCTGGTTCATCCCCCATCGGGGGATGGTTATTGCGTAGCGTTTGCAATCTTGGAAATGACACAGCACCACTTGTGCCAACCCATAAGGCCTCCACACAGAGACAGCAAAGCGCAGGCTTTGGTTTCAGCCAGGCATCAGTAGAGATAAGTTTGCCTAAGCTGAGGCGAGGCGGTACAGTTTTCGATGATAACGGTTTGCCAAAGCTCCAGTCGGCAAAACTTTATCATCCAGATTTCCAAAAGGAATATTTCGCTATGACTCACGACCCACGCGCTGATGAAGTCTCACTCCAGTATGAGCGCTGGATGTACCCACAACCGATCCTGGACATCAGCAACTGGCTGATCGGAAACTGGCAGTGGTTCGACCCTTCCCACGCACATAAAATGTTCTGGCCTGATCGGAACTACAAGTCGGACATGGATATTCTGGTTGCAGGGTGTGGCACCAACCAGGCCGCCGTGATTGCCTTCACGAACCCCAAAGCGAAGGTTGTCGCAATCGATGTGAGCAAGCCCTCACTCGATCATCACAAGTACCTTAAAGACAGGTATGGAATGAACAATCTTTCACTGCATCATCTTCCCATAGAGGAGGTTGGCAGCCTGGGACTCGACTTCGACCTCATTATCTCCACCGGCGTGTTGCACCATTTGGCTGATCCTAACAAGGGCATGAGCGCCCTATCTGCCTGTCTGCGACAGGAAGGAGTGATCGCACTGATGCTCTACGCCCGCTACGGCCGCATCGGCGTGGAAATGATGCAGTCGGTGTTCCGTGATCTCGGCCTGCAGCAGAACGACAGGTCAGTCCTCATGGTCAAGGATGCTCTTCAGGTTCTGCCTGATAACCATCCGGTGCGGAGTTACCTCTCCATTGCGTCCGATCTGAAATTCGATGCTGGCCTCGTTGATACATTCCTTCATGGCCGGGACCGCAGCTATACAGTGTCGGACTGCATCGACCTTGTCACTTCGTCCGGACTTGTGTTCCAGGATCTCTTCCTGAAGGCCCCCTATTATCCGAGTGCAGCTTCCAGAAGTGCGTTCCTCTCTTCCATCGCGGCCTTGCCTGACCAGAACCAGTGGCCGATCATGGAAAAGATCAACTTCCGTAACGGATGCCATTTCTTCACAGGATGCCGCGCTGACCGGCCCACTGCGCGCTACAAGATCGACTTCACATCCGATGCGGCTTTGGATTACGTGCCGTCTTTCCGCTACCGGGTCAATCTCAACGGCAACACCTTGTTCCGGCAGGATTGGAAGATACCACTCGATCCCGCGCAGCTGGCGCTGCTGAAACGGATCGATGGACAGCATACGATAAGGGAGATCATCGCGCTGGCTGTGCAGGGCGGGGAGCTGCCGCCACAGAACTCCTCCAGTCCCGAGGCGGTCGGAGTGGAAATTCTCAGGAATTTTTGGCGAATTGACGTTCTCGCCATGGGGATGAAGCCAGGGCTATGAGGGCATAGCACCGCCACGGTCCCAGTGAGATCCACAAGAGAAAAGGCCGGAGCAGAAGCTCCGGCCTTTCAACTTTTATCTGTGGTTTGTTCGCAGCCGTTGTTTAGAAGCCGGCCTTGTAGCCAAGAGTGATGGCATAGAAGGGCATGTCGCCATCGCCAACCTGACGCACATAGCCGTCGAGCATCACACTCTGCTTGTCGTCGATGAAGTAGCTCACGCCGGCTGCACCGCTGACGGCCCAGTCGCTCGGCGCGACGTCGCTGTCATATCTCGCTGTGCCAAAGTCTCCGCTGAGCGTGAAGGTGTCGAGGTCATAGTTTAGCATTCCCTCGAGGCCAACGCCCAACCGGTAGCCCACCTGCTCTGACAGCGGGCCGTCCAGCTTCAGGCCAACCGTTCCAGTCGTGTAGCTCGCAGCATAGCTGTCGAAGCTGAACGGGTCTGACACGCCGCCGCTCTTGCTGCCATCGCTGTAGCTGTCACGGGAGGCCTTGACGTAGTCGATGCCAAGGTAGGGCGTGAGCACCTGGTCTCCGCCGAAGCTATAGCCCCAGCCCAGTTCGCCACCCACGCCGAAGGTCCACAGATCGGCTCCGCCAGAGGCAGTCGAAGCAGTGCCCGTCAGGTTGGCATGACTGAAGTTGGCATCGCCGAACTGGTAGGCAATGGACGCGCGGGCCTGAACACCGGTACCGTCGGCCTTGTCCTCGTAGCCAAGGAAAGCGCCGAAGATCGGAAGCATGCTGACGTCATCCACGCCATCGATATCACTCGGGCCGGATTGCAGATCGATGAAGCCACCAACCCGCAGTTTCTCCCCGAACTGCTTGGCGCCGGTCAGTATCCCCGCCCACTCGTTGCTGCTGCCATAACCGCCATCGAAGTTCGAGTACTGGCCACTCAACGACACGCAGACGCCGTTAGCATCGAACAGGTCGCAATCGTAACTCAGCGAGTAGCGCACCGACAGCCAGTTCCCCATCAACAGCGATGTCTGCGGATCCGCCATGTCCGTACCAAAGTTCAGGACATGAAGATCCCAGTCTTCCGCAACGGGGTCGACGTCAGCGCTTGTCGGCATGGGAATGCTGGTCGACCGCTCAAGGGCCCAAAGCACACCACTCTTCGAGTCATCCAGTTTTTGGATCGTGCTTTCGTTGTCAATGTCCTCCGCCGCGACACCCATGATTGCACTCGTATAGGTGTGAGTCTTGGTGGAGCCGAGGAACGCGATGCCAACTTCCATTTGAGGCGGCGCATTCAATGACGCCGGTTGGGGCGGCGGTGTGACAACATCAAGCTGGCCGTAGTCGGTCTTGGAATTGACCACGATGCCATAGTATTCCGGAAGCGTGCCAGAGTAAGTCAGAGCAGCCGTGGAACCTCCACCGCCAGCACCGCCCTGGGCGTTGATCAACGACGAGATGACACCACCTGCGTTAATGATGCCGACAGCATTGCCAGAAAAGCCAGAGCCGCCGCTGATCGTGCCGTAGTTTTCAATCGCAGCTACGATGGCGCCGCTTTCCACGACGATGCCGCTGCCACCTTCGCCACCGCTTGCGGCGTTGCCGCCACTGATCAGGGCACCAACGGCGTTGTTGATCACGCTGCCGGAACTGCTGCCAGACGCGATGCGCACGCCTGCGCCACCATTGCCAGCAAAGCCGGTTAGCTGGATGATATCCGAAACGTCAATGGAGTCCTGGGCGACCATCAGAGAGTTGCTATCGGCAATGATTGCCGAGAGTTCCAACTGAACAGGGTCCGCGTTCATGTCCGTCAGCGAGGCCCTGAAGGCCACCGGGGCAGAGCGCGCTTGAACCACCTCGCCGTCGATACCCGCCGTACCGCCGGATCCGCCAGTGCCTGCCAACCCGCCGTTCCCAACCGTGGGAGAGCCTCCGGCCGCGCCATTGACGAGCAGAGTGACATCTCCGCCATCTCCGCCGTTACCATTTATGCCGCCGTTGCTGTTGCCGCCATCTCCGCCATTACCACCAGACGCAGTATTCGTGTTGTCGCCGGTAGAGAGTGCATAGCCGCCTGAGCCACCTGCACCACCATTCTGACCATCGCCGCCTGTGCCACCGTTGCCGCCAAAGGCATCCCCGCCAACACCTGTCGCGCGCGCTTCGCCGCCAGCACCACCGGCACCACCAGTTGCCCCAGATCCGCTATTGCCGCCAAGGCCACCATCACCACCGGCACCACCACTGCCGCCGACAGAGACCACGTTGACACCGGTCGCCGTCGCGTTGCCGCCATTGCCACCGTTGCCGCCAATGCCAACCGCGCCGCCGCCGCCCGTACCGCCGGCGCCGCCTGCGCCACCTTGGGTGAGGCCGTCACCGCCGTTACCGCCGTTGCCAGCAGAGAGAGTTGACCCGCTACCTGCGTTGCCGCCAGCGCCACCGGCACCACCTAAGCCGACGGGATTGTCATAACCGTCGCCGCCATTGCCACCAGCGCCGCTGCCAACGCCAGCCGTGCCAGTCGTGCCAGTCGTGCCAGCTGTGCCGGCACCGCTGCCAGCAGCACCGCCAGCACCACCCGCGGCCGTCGCACCACCGGAGCCGCCAGCGCCACCATTGGTTGCCAAGGCTGAGCCATCGCCGCCATTGCCACCATTGCCCGCGAGACCTGCCGCACCACCATTACCGCCATTGCCGTTCGAGCCACTGGCGCTGCCACCGGCACCACCCGCACCACCGGCACCCGCACTGCCGGCATTGGCGCCTGCCAGGTTGAGGGATCCGTCCAGCCCGTTGCCGCCATTGCCGCCGCTGCCACCGGTGCCACCGTTTCCGCCCGTACCGGCTATACCCGTTGTCGCTGAACCACCGTTGCCGCCCACGCCACCGGCACCACCTGCAAAGCCAGCAACGCTCGCGCTGGCCACCGTCGCGTCAGTGCCGGAGAAGCCTGCGCCGCCATTGCCGCCCGCGCCGCCAGAACCGGCGTTCCCAGCCGTGGCAGCGCCGCCGTTACCACCAGCACCACCGGCAGTGCCAGCAACGCCAATCGAGCCTGCATAACCATCACCGCCATTGCCACCGGCACCGCCATTGCCAGAGGTGCCGCCGGCACCCGACACGGAGCCAGTACCACCAACGCCTGCCACACCGGCGTTACCGCCGTCTCCGCCAGCACCACCTGCCACAGCACTCGTGCTGTCCGCGCCTGCACCGCCCGCACCGCCATTGCCTGCGTTACCGCCATCGCCACCCAAACCTTGGGTGCCAGAGCCTGTGACGGCACCAGCGGCGCCACCAGCACCGCCATTGCCCGCGTTTCCACCGTCACCACCGGCCGTCCCGGCCACTCCGATGCCACCAGCGCCGCCGTTGCCCGCGCTACCACCATCGCCGCCGTTGCCGGACGAGCCGTTCACGGCACCGCCGCCGACGCCGCCCGCACCACCGTTACCACCGGCTGTGCCGCTCAACGTGGCCGCGCCAGTGTAGCCAGCACCGCCAGCACCACCGTCACCACCAGCGCCGCCACTACCGGTGCCGACGGCTGCACCACCGGCACCACCGACACCACCATTGCCACCTGCAACACCGGCTATCGTTGAGGAATAACCATTACCGCCGTCACCACCTGCGCCGCCGTTGCCAGAGGTGCCGTTGGCGCCAGATGTGCCAGCTGTGCCGGCACTGCTGCCAGCAGCACCGCCAGCACCGGCTGCGGCCGCCGCACCACCAACGCCGCCGGCGCCACCATTGGCTGCCGTTACTGAGCCATCACCGCCGCTGCCGCCGTTGCCACCGCTGCCACCGGTGCCACCGTTTCCGCCCGTACCGGCTATGCCCGTTGTCGCTGAACCACCGTTGCCGCCCACGCCACCGGCACCTGCATTGCCGCCCACGGCGCCTGCCAGGGTGAGGGATCCGTCCAGCCCGCTGCCGCCATTGCCGCCGCTGCCACCGGTGCCACCGTTTCCGCCCGTACCGGCTATGCCCGTTGTCGCTGAACCACCGTTGCCGCCCACGCCACCGGCACCACCTGTAGTGCCAGCAACGCTCGCGCTGGCCACGGTCGC